>CABUTO010000012.1 GCA_902494535.1 uncultured Collinsella sp. | reverse complement strand
GGGGGACGGACAGGGCCTCGGCCGCCGGCTTGCAGCCGACGCCGGCGTCGAAGAGCTCGACGGCCCGCCTCCTGGACTCCAGGTCGTGCTTCACCCTGAGGTCTATACTCATGGAAAACCTCCCATTTCCCGATGTCCAAGAAATGGGAGGCAGTTCACTGGCCCCTTTGTGGTGGTTTTGGCGTTTGCGCTGGTTGAGACTTGGCTAGGCGAGGTCGGCGCCGTTGGACTCGATGACCTTCTTGTACCAGAAGAAGCTGTCCTTGCGGCTGCGGGCGAGCGTGCCGTTGCCGTCGTTGTCCTTGTCGACGTAGATAAAGCCGTAGCGTTTCTTCATCTCGCCGGTCGAGGCGCTCACCAAATCGATGCAGCCCCACATGGTGTAGCCCATCAGGTCCACGCCGTCCTCGATGGCAATCTCCATCTGCTTGATATGCTCGCGCAGGTAATCGATGCGGTAGCTGTCGTGAATCGAACCGTCCGCCTCGACCTCGTCCACCGCGCCCAGGCCGTTCTCGACAATCATCAGCGGCACCTGGTAGCGGTCGTAGACCTCCTCCAGGTAGTAGCGCAGGCCTTCGGGATCGATCGCCCAACCCCAATCGCTCTTCTTGAGATACTCGTTGCCGGCGCCGCCAAAGATGTTGCCCTGCTCCAGCAGCACCGGATCGGCCGTGGCCGTGGCGCTCATGTAGTAGCTAAAGCTGTAGAAGTCGACCTTGCCGGCGGCCAGCGTGGCGGCATCCTCGGGCGAGACCTCCACGCGCACGCCTTCGCGGCGCCACACGCTGGGAGCCCATGAGGGATACGCACCGCGCACCTGCACGTCGCCGCAGTAGAAGTTCATCTCGCGCTGCTGCTTTTGTGCGGCCAGAACGTCTGCCGGATTGCACGTGTGCGGGTAGCAGGCGTTGCCGGCGATCATGCAGCCAATCTTGTTCTGGGGATCGATCTGATGGCCCATGGTGACACACTTGGCGCTCGCCAGGAACTGGTGGTGCAGGGCATCGAAGCGCGCCTGTGGATCGTCCCAGTCGCAGTTGCCAAAGGCCATGGGCGTGTCAGTTGCCTCGGGCACCATGCCGCCGCCCATCACGCCGCCAAAGCCGCCCATGAGCAGGCAATTGATTTCGTTAAAGGTGAGCCAGTAGCGCACCAGCCCCTTGTACTCGGTCATGACGGCACGGGCGTAGTTGAGGTAGAAATCGATGAGCTTGGGATTCTTCCAACCGTCGTAGTTTTTGGACAGGCCATAGGGCAGCTCGTAGTGGCTGAGGGTGACCATGGGCTCGATGCCCTGCTCCTGACAGGCCTGGAACACGCGGCGGTAGAACTCGATGCCGGCCTGGTTGGGCTCGGCCTCGTCGCCGTTGGGGAAGATGCGGCTCCAGTTGATGGACATGCGGTAGCACTTAAAGCCCATCTCGCCAAAGAGCTTGATGTCGTCGAGGTAGTGATGGTACATATCCACGGCCTCGTGGCTGGGATAGTGGTACTGGGGCAGAATGCCGTCGGTAATGTGGCGCGGCTCGGAGACCGTACCGCCGGTCATGATGTCGGGAACACCGAGGCCCTTGCCGTCCTCGTTGTATCCGCCTTCGCACTGATTGGCGGCAGTGGCGCCGCCCCACAGAAATCCATCGGGAAAAGCCATGTTGGCTCCTTTCGTACGTGTTGGGATGTTGCGTGGACGCCGAAGCGGCGTCCACAAGGTAATTTGCGTCCGGAGCGAGGCCCGCGCAGGAACCGCCGCCACGAAACCGGCCCATCTACTACGTTTAGTCGTGAACCCCCGACCACGCCGCAATTGCCAAAAATAAAACCGCAGGTAGACGGCTTGGCGATTTTTGGTAAACCGCCGTATGGTTGGCCCCTACCGTTAAAAGGTAGTAGATAGGCCAGTTTCGTGGCGAGGCCTCTATCGACGCCTGTGCGGGACCCCTCGTCCATTTGAAAAAAGCCGGCGCGGCGCTCCCCCGCCGGCTTGGTACCGAGTCTTTGTCGTTTGGGCTACTTGGCAGCCTCGGGCTTGTAGGTGGCAAACTCGATCGCAAAGCCCACGGCGGCACCCACGAGCGAGGCAACGATAGCCCAGATCATGTGGTTGATGCCGTTAACACCGGAGGGATCGATGAAGGACAGCCAGTTGAAGACGCCCAGACCACCGGACATGTACACCACGGCGCCGGAGATACCGATGATGAGGCCGCCCACGGCAGAACCGATGCTGGCGTTGATGAAGGCCTTCTTATCGGGCAGGGCGACACCGTAGATAGCGGGCTCGGTAACACCAAAGAAGAAGGCGGAGATCATGGCCGGCAGCGCGATGCCGCGGAACTTCTCGTCCTTGTTCTTGAGATACATGGCAAAGAGCACGGCGCCCAGCGAGAAGGAGTGGGCGATAACGGAGCCCAGGATGTAGTCGTGGCCCAGAGTGGACAGGTTGACCAGCGCGATGGGCACGAGCGACCAGTGGAAGCCAAAGATGACCAGGCACATCCAGAAGGCACCGACGAGGGTGCAGCCCAGGAGGGAGCCGATCATGGGCAGGCCAAACAGCAGTGCGAAGAACTCACCGAGCAGGTTGGTGATGAGCGTGGCGATGGGGCCAATGACCAGGTAGCCAAGGGTAACGGTGACGCTGACGACGATCAGCGGGGTGAAGAACATCTTCATAGAAGCGGGCATCCACTTCTTAACCCAGTGCTCGAGGGTGGAGCCAAACCAAACCATGAGCAGGATGGGGATAACGGAGCTGGTGTAACCCGAGGCAGGCATGATGAGCGGCAGGCCCAGGAACGTGGTGTACCAAGAGAAGGTGCCGGCAAAGCCGAGCTCGACGGAGCCGACGACCTCGCCCGAGGTCAGGGCAACCATGGTGGGATACACCAGGGCAAAGGCGATGGCCATGCCGTTGAACTCGCTCATCTTGAACTTCTTGGCCGCGGTAAAGCCAAGCACCACGGGCAGGAAGTAGAACATGCCGTCGGCGACGGTGTAGAGCAGCGTGTAGGCGCCGTCGTTGGCAAAGCTCGGGACCAGGAAGGTAGCGAGCGCCAGCAGGCCCTTCATGATACCGGCGGCGGCGAAGGTGCCGAGCATGGGGGCGAAGATGCCCGAGATGAGGTCGATGATCACATCGGTAACGCCCTTGGGAGCGGCATCGTCGTCATCGGCGTCGACGGCGCCGCCGTCGCTAAAACCGCCGGCCTTGAGAACGGCGTCGTAGACGTCCTCGACGATGTTGCCCACAACAACCTGGTACTGGCCGTTGGCGTGCATGACCTTGATGACGTTGGGCAGCTCGGAGATTGCCTCGTCATTGGCCTTCGACTCGTCCTTGAGCTTAAAACGAACACGGGTAATGCAGTGTGCGACGCATTTGACGTTGGACTTGCCGCCAACTAGCTCTACGATCTGGGAAGCAAGATCGTCGTATTTACCTGCCATGATCTGTCCTCTCTTTTCCAAATTTCGACAAAAATATCCCCTACCGCGAGCCGGTACCTTGCCCGCAGTTAGAAACCAAAAAGAATTGTTGCGATTGCCGCCAGGCTGGCGGCTTTACTCATTCGGTCTGCGAAGCCGATCGCAGACGATTGATATGCATCATCAGATACAAGAGTTCCTCGTCCGAGCAGCTCTGCTTGAACTCTTTCTCGAACACGCGGTTGATGGCGTATGCGCACTGGTAGGCCTCGGGAAAATCGCGGGCGGCCTGCATAAACAGCGAGGAGTTCTCGGTCTGCGCGCACTTGCCCTTAACGAGGCGGCGAACCAAAAAGCGCAGGTGCGCAAGAAAGCGGATGTAACTATACGATGCCGTGTCGAGCGAGCAGCCGAGCTGCTTTTCCACGGAATGAGTCACCTCGTCGAGCACGCGGGTGCTCTTCATGATGAAGTCCATATCCTTGGCGCGGCCCATGCCGTCGACCTCGGCGTTAACGATGTGGAGCGCGATGCTCGTGGCCTCGTTCTGACCCAGCTTGGCGCCGGTGCGCTTTTGCACGATGGCGAGCGCGGCCTGGCCGATCTCGAGCTCGCGCGGGTAGATGAAGGCTACCTCGTGCTCGAGCGGGTTGGGAGCGCTGAGCTGGTCGTCGTCGCGCTGGACGGCAAACTGCAGGTGATCAGCCAGGATAAAGGGCAGGCCACCGGATAGCTTGCAGCCAAGCTGCTGCGACGCGAAGCAGGCAATGTCGCTCGCGGCGAGCAGGACGTCGTCGGGAAGGGTGCCCACCATATCCTGCAGGCTCTCGGGAACGTTATAGAATTTGCGCTGGATAAGGGACTCATCGGCAAGCTCGTAGGGCATCTCGTGAAAACCGATGCCCTTGCCAAAGACAACAACCTCTCGGCCGTCATCGCTGGCGGCAAGAGCAACGTTATTGTTGATCTTCTTTAAAATGAGCATGAAAAAACTCCTCGGACATCGGCGCTAGACGACGGGGCGATATTCCTCGTCTTCTATTATGCGCAAGTGATGCCTCCCGAGGAGTAACAAACTTGTGAGCACGTGGGCGATTGTAGGATGAAACTTGCATGCAGCGTAAGCCCCATTGGCGCGAAAGTCCGCCGAACGGTAGGAAATAGCCTGTAAACGGCAAAACCACCGCAAAGGTGCCTGGCCCCTTTGCGGTGGTTTTGGCTGATGCCCCGATGCTACTCGCGCGGGGTGCCGTAGGGGTTGTACAAATCTGCGAGAGTGAATGTGCTAGTAGAGGGATCAAAGTCGAGCTCGAGTACACAGCAGTTGCCGATACGGTTCTTCATCTTGAGCGGTTCCACGCCCACGCCGCGCATGACCTGAGCCGCTGCGGCGCCATGGCTCACGCACAACACGCTCTCATGTCCAGGGCGCTGCATGAGCTCGGTGATGGTCGCCATGATGCGCTCGCGAAACTCGTCTTCGCCCTCGCCGTCATACTGCTTGTAATAATCGCCGTACGGCAGGCGCGGATTCAAATCCTCGCTCGCGCCCTCAAACTTGCCAAAGTTCCACTCCTTAAGGCCCTTGACGCGCTCGTAAGGCTGATCAGGAAACGCAAGCTCAAGCGTGTCGCACGCACGCTCGGACGTGGAACTGTACGCATGGTCGAATGCAAGGCCACGCTCTCGCAGGGTCACGCCGACAGTTTTAGCCTGCTCGATTCCCAGCTCGGTGAGCGGCGAATCGCACCAACCCTGCTTGCGACGAAGCAGGTTAAAGAGCGTTTGGCCGTGACGCATAAAGTACAGTTTTGGCATGAGACCTCCGTAATCGCAATCGTTTGTCAGCGATTATTACACCTTGAGGTAGGTTTAAGTCAAAGCCTCTTTGGCCAAAACCACCACAAAGGTGCCTGGCCCCTTTGTGGTGGAAGTGACGTTTGCCCAGATAAAACCTGCCAAAATAAACCTGTCCCTTTTTGGCAGGTTTTAGGCCAGATGGTCTTGGATAAGGTCGCAGATGGCTCGGGCGTCGTTGATGTTGATGGCTCGGGTCGCAAAGCCGGCGTCGAAGGCCTGACGCGCCAGGGCCTCGTTGCAGGCAAGGGCCAGCGTGTGGCCATCGACCAGGTCGAGCGAGCTCTTGCCGCGCAGACGGTCGACACCCGAGCGCGCGACGACGATGTTGTCGAAGCCCTCGGTCTTGTAGCCCTCGATAATCACCACGTCGACATCGTTGTAGCGCGACAGCAGCTCGCGCGCGGGCATCTCGTCCTCCTCGAGCGTGTCGGCGTACTCGGCCCAGCGTGTGGCACAAATCAGGCCGACGTGCTTAGAACCGGCCTGGTGATGGCGCCACGTATCCTTAGCGGGCACATCGATATCGAAGCCATGGTGCCCGTGATGCTTAAGCGAACCCACGCGCAGGCCGCGGCGGGTGAGCTCGGCGATAACCTTCTCGACGAGCGTGGTCTTGCCCGAATTTTGGTAGCCGATAAACGCGATCGCGGGGACGGCCGGGGCCGGAGCTGCGGGCGCGACGGCGACGGGCGCGCTCGCGGGTGCGTCGCCCGCGGCTCCCACGGCCTCAACAGCAGCGGCCTGACGCTCTGCACGATCCCACACGCCCGAACGACCGCCCTCCTTGTGCAGCAGGCGCACGTCGACGATCTCCATGCCGCGATCGACCGCCTTGCACATGTCATAGATGGTCAGGCACGCGGCACTCGCGCCGGTCAGAGCCTCCATCTCGATACCCGTCTTGCCCGTCACGCCCGCCGTAACCAGTACGTGAAAGCCAACCTGCCCGTCCACGCGCGCCGGCGCCCAGCCCTCGGGCACGTCCTCGGCCGGCGTCCCCGCCGGAGCGATGGGCGCAATGTCGCACTTACTCTTGGTAATGAGCAGTGGATGGCACATGGGAATGATGTCGCTCGTGCGCTTGATGGCCATGATGCCCGCCACGCGCGCGCAGGCAAGCACGTCGCCCTTTTTGGCGCGGTCTTGCAGCACCATGGCCTGTGTCTCGGGGTGCATGAGGATGGTGCTCTCGGCGATGGCGATGCGATGGGTCTCGGCTTTGTCGGACACGTCGACCATGCGTACCTCGCCCTTGGCGTCCACGTGCGTCAGCTCGTCACGACGGGCGTCGCGGGCGGGCTCGGCGACAGCGCTGGCAGTCGGCTGCGCGGACGCGTCGGCGTTACCAGCATTCGCCGCGATTGAGGCTTTGTGGGCAGACATCGCGGCCCTGCGAGCGGCCTTGGTGGCATCGGCGTACCTGCTCTTGGCCATATGATCATCCTCCGATTTGGGACATAAATCGTTGTGTGCCCTCAATTATCGCGTGTTCCTGCGGTTTGTGGGCGACGGCATCGCGCCAAATCGAAAGTACCTGCATATCATCACCACGGCGCAGGGCGTCGCGCACCGAATACTCGGCATCGCTGAACAGGCACGGACGCACGTTGCCGTCTGCCGTCAGGCGCAGACGGTTGCAATTCGCGCAAAAATGGTTGGACATGGCGCTGATGAAGCCGACCGTTCCCGCCGCGCCCGGAAAGTGCCAGTAGCGTGCAGGGCCCGCGCCGGCAGGAGCGTCGTTGATGTCGAGCGGCTCAAGCTCGCCCAGACCAACCGCGGCGGCCCCGGCATTGATGCGCGCCCGCAGCTCGTCGCTCGGCACGGTGTCGCTCGCATCCCACAGCGCCGGATTGAGCGCAGGCGCATGCGGGTCCACAGCGCAATGCGAGCTCGTGCGCTCGTCGCCGATGGGCATATATTCGATAAAGCGCAGGTGGATGGGGCGGTCGACGGTCAGCCGTGCAAGGGCCGACACATCCTGGTTGAGTCGGCGCACCACAACGCAGTTGACCTTAACGGGCTCAAAGCCCCAAGCCAGCGCCGCGTCGATGCCGGCCATGGTCTGCTCGAGTCGACCCAGGCGCGTGATCTTTCCAAAGAGCGTAGGGTCGAGCGTGTCGAGCGAAATGTTGACGCGGTTGAGCCCCGCGTCTTTGAGCTGCGGCGCCAGCTTGGGCAGCAGGGCGCCGTTGGTGGTAAGCGAGATGTCCTCGATCTGCGGAATCGCGCGGATGTCGCGAATGAGCGGAATAATACGGCGGCTGACCAGCGGCTCGCCACCCGTCAGGCGCACGCGGCGAATGCCCTCCCCCGCCACCAAGCGCACAAAACGGGCGATTTCCTCGGCACTGAGTAGCTCGTCGTGCGCACGGGGCGCCACGCCATCGGCCGGCATGCAATAGATGCAGCGGAAATTGCACTTGTCGGTAACGGCAATGCGCAGGTAGTTGATATCGCGGCCAAAGCCGTCATGTTGCACGCGCCCGTCCACGCAGCCCTCCCCTCACGCGGCGTTTTATTCTTCGGAAAACATAATACCCCACGAGAGAATCATGCCGACACCCGTACGACAGGACGGGTCACTTCGAACAAGACCGGCCTCCCAAGCCCATCCTCAGCATACAAACCATCACAACATTCGATGCTTTTCCCGATTTTGGCAAAAAACGTCGAATGTTGTGATGGTTTGCCTGCCCGCAGCGTCCCGTAGAAGGGCCAAAGCGCCCCTAAAGGCCGCCGTCCCAGTGCCGGATCACGAACTCTCGCAGGTCGTTCTGACGTTTCTGGAACGCTTCGCTTCGGTCGCACTTAAGGCCCATAGCGAGCGCGATGGCGTTCATCGCCCGGTGCAATTGCAGCTGGTGGGCAAACTGAGTCCCGGTGAGGACGATCATCCTAAAGCCCAGCGCGCTCAGCACGGTCATACGCTCCGCATCCGACGCGCTGCGCTGTTTATCAAGATGATCCGAGCCGTTGTATTCAATCCCCGTGCCGCTCGCAGGCGCATATACGTCGATCTCGAAATACCCGGCCTTTGCGAGATACTTGAACTCGTTGGGAACATTGACCCGATGGTTGAGCTCGATCTTGGCGTATCCCAGCCCTCCCTGGGAACGTTTTGCTACGACCATGATTGCGGTGGCCGTCTCCATGGGCGACCGCGCGCCATCGTGCACGCGCTTGAGCACGGCGGCCGCGCGTACAGCCCCCTGACGAGATCGGTTCTCGTTGCAATAAGCAATCAAGTCGGCAACGGTATACCTCTGCCCCATCTCGATATAATCGCCTGTCGACAGATGATTCAAATGGTATCGGGCGCAGATTTCGTAACCATATTCCAGCTGCTCGGGTTCGCTCATCCACGAACCCGCTTGGACAAAGCACATGACCTCATCAACCACCAGAAGGCCCTCTGCCACCTCGATAAGATGGCATGGAGGTACCGGCGCCCCAAACGCGTGGCACCTAAATCCAGCCGGTGTCGAGCGCTCAAAATCAAAGTTGACGAGCGTGTCGATATGATCGAGCTCTTCTCGTGGAATACCAAGCGAAACCAGATAGTCGGCAACGATCCCAACTGCCGTTGAAGCCCTCAGCCCCTTGGCATCGAGTCCCAATTTGGGCAGGCTCGCGGTCGGTTCCGCCTCGTTAGCAAGCAAGTCCTCATCGTATAGGCTGCTTGCTCGCGAGAGCGGCTCGGACGGGCGCGCCACGTTGTGGTACAGCCAAGCAGTCTTATGGGACAGGACGATCGGCAGGTCCATAAGCCCTCCAATGGAGTCGGATAACCAACCTTATTCCCCTGCCCACGGGTCCGCACACCTTCGTGCGCAAGAAAGCGATTCCACCCAGTCGAGTGGCAGAAAAACCATCACAACATTCGATGCTTTTCCCGATTTTGGCAAAATACGTCGAATGTTGTGATGGTTTGAGGCGAGGTGAGGGGCACGGAGGGCCAAAGCATCGTGCTTGGAGCGTGACTATTTTTTTCGCCCCACTGCCGACACAAACCTTGACTCTACAATCGTTGTAGGGTTTTCACTACACTGGTAGCAAAACGAACCCAGCCAGAAAGCCCCGCCCATGGAACACGACCTCACACGCGGCAATGTCCTTAAGACCATCGCGGTCTTTGCCCTGCCCTATATGCTCTCGTACTTTTTGCAGATGCTCTATGGCATGGCCGACCTGTACATGATGGGGCAGTTTAGCGGCGCCGCCGGCATCACCGCCGTGGGCAATGGCGCGCAGACGCTCTATATCATTACCGTGACGCTCGTGGGCCTGGCCATGGGAACGACGGTTATCGTCGGCCACGCCGTGGGCTCGCGCCGCTTCGACCGCGCCGAGACCGCCATCGGCAACACCATCACGCTCTTTATGGGCGTCTCGGTGGTGCTGGCCGCTGTCTTGCTCGCACTGTGCCCGCAGGTTGTGGCGCTCATTGGCACGCCGCCCGAGGCGGTCGAAGGCACCGCCGCCTACCTGCGTATCTGCTTTGTCGGCATTCCCTTTATCGCCGCGTACAACATTCTCTCGGCCATCTTTCGCGGGCTGGGCGATTCGCGCTCGCCTATGTACGTGATCGGCGTGGCGTGCATCATCAACATCGCGCTCGACTTTCTGTTTATCGGACACATGGGGCTCGGCCCCGTGGGCGCGGCACTCGGCACAGTGACCGCCCAGACGGCAAGCGTTGCCCTCGCGCTCGTGTGGCTTAAAAGCCGCCGCACGAACATCCACGTTAAGCGCAGCGACCTGCGTCCCCAGCCCGAGGTGCTCGGCAGCATCCTTAAGATCGGCGTGCCCGTGGCCGTGCAGGACGGCTGCATCCAGGTGGCGTTTATGTTCATCACCGTCATCGCCAACCATCGAGGGCTCGTCGACGCCGCCGCCGTGGGCCTGGTCGAGAAGATGATCAGCTTTTTGTTCATTGTGCCGAGCTCCATGGGCGCCACCGTCAGCGCACTCACGGCGCAAAACGCCGGCGCGGGCAAGGGCGATCGCGCACGTCAGGTGCTCAAGGACGCCATGACGATCTCGGTAGTGTATGGCTGCCTGATCACGGTGCTAATGTGGCTGGTGGCGCCGGCGTTTATCGGCTTTTTTGCCAAGGACCCCGCGGTGGTCGCGGCCGGCACCGGCTATATGCGCAGCTACATTTTCGACGCGATTTTTGCCGGCATCCACATTTGCTTTAGCGGCTTTTTCGCTGCATACGGCAAGAGCTACATCGGCTTTGCGCACAACGTGCTAGCCGTGGCGCTCATTCGCGTGCCGGGCGCGTGGCTGCTGTCGAACGCCTATTCCGATACGTTGTTTCCCATGGGCATCGCTTCGCCGTGCGGATCGATTTTGTCGGCGGTCATCTGTGTTATAGCGTTTACCGTGCTCAACCGCCGCGGGGCTTTTGACAAGTTGGTGGCCTAGCGGGGCGATGCGAGCCTGACGCCCCTCCCCTGCTTTTTACCGAAAGGAGCAGTCCTGTGACCGACATGCCAAGTGAACATACCGAGGGCCTGCTCCGCATTGGTGAGGTGGCGCGCCTGTTTAACCTGAGTGTGGGCACGCTGCGCCATTACGAGCAGATGGGCTTGCTGGACCCGGCGCACATCGATCCGGCGAGTGGGTACCGCTACTACGGATCGCGGCAGCTCTCCACTCTCAACACCATCAGTCACCTGCGTGTTCTCGACTTGCCGCTCGCGCAAATCCGTGAGTTTGTGACCACGCGCGATGTGGACCTTATGCAGCGGCAGCTGGCTCAGCAGCAGGAGCTCATCGAGCGCAAGCGCCGCGAACTGGAGCGTGTGTCGCGCAAGATCGACAACCGGCTTGCCCTGCTTCACGATGCCCTGAACACCGAGCTTGACACCATTTGCACAATCGATGCGCCCGAGCTTCGCTGCGCCGTGTTGCGCGAACGGATCAACCCTACCGATGCCTATGCGCTGGAGTGGCAAATTCGTCAACTGCAGAAGGGCCAGCACGAGACCTTTGTCTTCCTGGGCAACTTGGGCGTTGGGATTAGCGCCGAGCGCCTGGCCGCCGGCGACTTTGATGGCTACGACGAGGTTTTTCTACTGCTCGATGACACCGATGAGTACTTGGGGGACGTCGAGACGCGGCCTGCCGCGCGCTGCCTGACCATAAGCTTTCGCGGCACGCACGGGCAAGCAGACCCGCGCTATAAGCAGCTGCTCGGCTATATGCGCGAACACGGGCTGTCCCCCGCTGGCCCCTCACGCGAGATTGCCCTCATCGACGACATCATCAGCGATGACCCCGCGACCTACGTGACGCAGATCACGGTGCCGGTTGCCCCGTCCAAATAAGATTCGCCCGAAAGGCAGTTCAATCGTGCTTCCAGGCGGTTCTTCAATTAGGCTATCGATGCACTAAGCCTGGGGCACCTGACCAGTAGCTAAGATCTGCTCGAGTGCGTCCTCGTCCAGCACGGGTACGCCCAGTTGCTCGGCCTTGGTGAGCTTGGAGCCCGCTTTGGGGCCGGCGACTAGATAGCTCGTCTTCTTTGAAACACTGCCCGAGACCTTGGCACCAAGCACCTTGAGCGCCGCGCCCGCCTCGTCGCGTGTGCGGTTGACGAGCGTGCCGGTGAGCACAAAGGTCAGACCCGCAAGCGGCTGTGCGTCGGCGAGCTCGCCCGCCACGCCAGCGTCGGCTGCGGCTTGCGCGTGCGCGGCGCCCAGGTCGACCTCGAGTGACAGACCCGCCTGGCGCAGACGCTCCAGCACGGCAAGGTTTTCGGGCACGGCCAGGAACTGCTTGACGCTCGCCGCAATCTTGGGACCGATGCCCTCGCACTCGGCGATGTCCTCTTCACTCGCCAAGATGAGCTTGTCAATCGACAGGAATCGCTCGGCGATGACCTCGCCCACGCTCTTGCCCACGTGGCGGATGCCCAGAGCAAACAGCACGCGACCGAGCGGCTGGCTCTTGGACTTGTTGAGCTCGGCGATAATTTTCTCGGCCGTCTTGAGGCCCACCGGAATGGGATCGCCCTTCTTGACGCCCTTTTTGCTGTTGGAGCTGGCATAGGTGCGCCCCGTGTCCAGTCCTGCGATGTCATCGACCGTGAGCTGGTAGAAGTCCGCGACGTCGTGAATCAGGCCGGCGGCGATCATCTTGTCGACAATCTCGTCGCCTAGGCCGTCGACGTCCATGCAGCCGCGGCTCACCCAGTGAAGCAGGCGCTCCTTGAGCTGCGCGGGGCAGTCGATGGACACGCAGCGGTAAGCGACCTCGCCGTCCTCGTGGACCACGGGGCTGCCGCACACGGGGCAGACCTCGGGCATGTGCCAGTCGACCGAATCGGCCGGGCGCTTATCGAGCACCGGGCCCACGACCTCGGGGATTACGTCGCCTGCCTTGTGCACGATGATGGTATCGCCCTCGCGCACGTTTTTGCGACGGATCTCGTCGATGTTGTGCAGCGTGGCGCGCGCGATGGTGGAACCGGCGACCGTCACCGGGTCGAACTCGGCGACCGGCGTGAGCACACCGGTGCGGCCCACCTGGATGCGAATCTCGCGCAGGATGGTCTGCTTTTCCTCGGGCGGGAACTTAAAGGCGATGGCCCAGCGCGGCGCGCGGGCGGTAAAGCCCAGGTCGATCTGCTGCTGGAAGCTGTCCACCTTTACGACCACGCCGTCGATGTCGTAGTCCAGGTCACCGCGGTGCTCGAGCGCCTGGGCACAGAACTCGTGGACCTCGGCCGGCGTGGCGCAACGAGCCACGTTGGGGTTGACGCTAAAGCCAGCGCTACGCAGCCAATCGAGGAACTCGCGCTGGCTGTGGACGTGCAGCGGATCGGTATCGGCGATGGCGTAGATAAAGGTGGCGAGGTCGCGGCGCGCCGTGACCTTGGGATCCTTCTGACGCAAGGATCCGGCGGCAGCGTTGCGCGGGTTGGCGAAGGGGTCGCGACCCTCGGCATCGGCCTCGTCGTTCAGACGAACAAAGCTGCCCTTGGGCATATAGACCTCGCCGCGTACCTCGATGGTGCGCTCGCGGTCGGCGCCCATGTGGGCGAGCGCGGGCTCGGACAGGTGCATGGGCACATCCTTGATGGTGCGCACGTTGAGCGACACATCCTCGCCCGTTGTGCCGTCACCGCGCGTGGCGGCGCGCACAAAGGTGCCGTTTTGATAGGTAAGCGCGACGCCCAGACCGTCGATCTTAAGCTCGCAGGTATAGGTGACGCTACCGGCACCGAGCGCATCCTCGGTGCGTTGGAGCCATGCATCGAGCTCGTCCAGATCCATGGCATCGTCCATGGAATACATGCGCGCCATATGCGTGACCGGCGTAAACTGCTCGCTCACGTAGCCGCCCACGCGCTGGGTATAGCTGTCGGGCGTCACCAGGTCAGGATAGGCCGCCTCGATCTCCTGCAGCTCAACGAGCATTTTGTCAAAGGCGGCGTCCGTGATCTCGGGCGCGTCGAGCATGTAGTAGCGGTACGCGTGGTAGTCGAGCTCGTGGCGCAGCTCGGCCGCGCGCGCTGCCGCCTGGGCACGGGCATCGGTCGGTGCGGTGGCTTCCGCGGTCGTGGGCGTTTCGGTATCGATGTCCACACCGTCACCAAACAGGCTCGATTGCTCCATAGCGGCACTCCTTCGCTCGATTTCAAACGGATACAAGAGTACCACCGGTCACCATGGGGCCGAATAGCCCTTTCGAACCGCACCGAATCGGCAGCGGCCGGACCGGGGTGGATCGCGCGATCAAACCATGCCCTGGCCATTTCTAAATGATCCGTTTTCCTCCGTCCCCAACGGATCAATAAGAAAAAGAGGGGCCGTCCCACGTTGATGGGACAGCCCCCTCTGGCATTGGTATGTGCGAAACGGCTCGCTAGAACCCCTGGCCATAACCTTGACCCTGGCCCTGCTGGCCCAGCAGCTCCTCCAGGTACTGGCGCAGCTGCTCGTCAGTAATACCGCCGTTGCCAGTGTCGGTCGAACTGTCGTCCTGCTGCTGGTTCTGCAGCTTCTCATCGGAGCCCAGCTCAACCGTGACCTTCTTCTCCTCCTTGCCGCGCATAAGCGTAATCTCGACCTTCTCGCCCACCTCGTGGCTGCGCAGTGCGATGATCAGGCCATCGGCGCTCGTGATCTCGTCGTCGCCCAGCTTGGTGATGACGTCGCCCTCTTGGATGCCAGCCTTGGCGGCAGGACCGTCCTCGACGACGCTCGCCACATACGCGCCGCTATCGGTGCTCAGCTTGTTGGTGCGGGCGTTGAGCGCATTGACGCTCGAAAGCGTAGCGCCCATGTACGGATGCACCGGCGTCTTGCCGTCGATGATCTGGTCGGCAATGTTCTTGGCGTAGTTAACGGGAATGGCAAAGCCCACGCCCGAGCTGGAGCCCGAGTAGCTCTCGATGAGCGAGTTGATACCCACCAGCTCGCCGTTGTCGTTGACGAGCGCGCCGCCAGAGTTGCCCGGGTTGATGGCAGCATCGGTCTGGATCATGTTGGCATAGATGGTGTTGCCGCTGGTAGAGCTCATGGCCGTGGAGCGATACAACGCCGACACAATGCCCGTGGAGACAGACTGCTCGTTGCCGAAGGGCGAGCCAATCGCCATGACCCACTCGCCCACGTTGAGCTTGGAGGAGTCACCAATCTCGATCGGCGTGAGCTTGGAGGCGTCGGCGTCCTTGAGCTTGATGACGGCGAGGTCGCTCGAGGCATCGTTGCCCACGAACTCGGCCTCATAGGTGGTGCCGTCGTCCATGGTCACCACGTACTGGTCATAACCATCGACCACGTGGTTGTTGGTGAGGATGTGACCCTCGGTATCGAGCACCACGCCCGAGCCGACGCTGCCCGAGCTGTCCGACTCATCAGCAGACTGCGAAAGCGAGCCATTCTGGCTGCCGCTCGAAGTGGCGGTGATGGAAACGACGGAGGGCAGGGCCTTGGCAGAAACGGCCTCGGCCAACGTGGTGTCCTCGGAGTCGATCGTGATCTTTTGCGTCGACGAACCCGAAGCGCCCGCCGTCAGGGCATTCTTGCCGCCGCCGATATCGAGCGTGCCGCTCATAATGAGCGCAATGACCAGCAGGGCGCCGCAGGCACAGCCGGCGAGTGCCGTAATAAAAATCGGCAGCTTTTTGGTCTTGGTCTTGACCACCGTGTGCTTGTTTACAACCTGCTGGCTGCCCAGCGGCTTTCCGGTCTGCGTGTCGTAGGCCTGCACGTAGGGAATGTTGCCGTCGGCAGGCGTCGACTCCACCTGCACGCGCGGCTGTTGCTGGGTCTCGCCGGCGTTGCCCGCATCCTGGGGACGCTGGGAATCGTACTCGCTCATGGCTGCGATCCTTTCGTCAAATAACCAAAGGCCCGCCAAACATGTGGCGGGCCATCATTGTTCACGTTGAGTTGTACCCCAAGCCGGGCAGTCCCGAGCACTAGATGCCAAGATTTCAGCTTTGCTTAAGTAATGACATGCTTATAGGCCAATTCGTTTTATGCCGTCATGTCTATTCGATATAGCAGTCGATAGCAAAACTATATGTTGAATCGTTAATAAAGTCTGTAATCGTCGCGCCCATACCCGATCCGCACGTCCACTTATCCTTCTCCGCATCGTATGGCGTTGGCCCCCACCCCGTTTCATATGATGCTTCGCTTTCTGTGAAGTAGTTCATCACATATTTATCTTTCTGCATGAGCGCATACCAAGCGTTTGCATACATCACAAGCGGATCGGTTTGAATTATCGAATATTTTCCTGACCGAATTGCAATGCTTTGCCCATCTTCAGAATATTCAACAACAATCTCAATCTTTGCCAACACCGGCAGTGAATCATCTGACTCCCTATGAACCGTCACCAAATTCTTAGCTGCCGCTCTTGTCAGGGACGCTGCACCGTCATTATTCCTGTTTATGCTGCCAACAGCCATTTTTCTATTTCCGGCACCCAAGACATCTTTGCTTCGCGCCGAGGACACAATAACCCCAGCCTCATTCCGAACTATCATGTCGGTCACAAGCGTCAATCGTTTTTGCACATTCGTAAGCTGCGCAGCGTTGGCCCCTCTCGCCCCAGCAAACATAACAGCTCCTGATGCCAAGACGAATAGCTGTCTTCTGTTGATCATTCCTCTCGCTCCTCACCGATTTAGTTAACTTTTTCCATATAGTAGGGATGCAAAGTTTCCTCTTCTAAATTGGCATCACTTGCGAAGAATAGAATCCATTTCTCTCCCGCCTTCAGCCCTGAAGCAGTTCCGGTATTAAAGTAACTACGGATATCAATCTCTTTCCGCCCTCCGCTTGACACGAGAGCCTCAAATTGTCCGTTATGAATATCCGACAGCGTCTGTACTTCAACTGAAATATGTTCGTCATCTTTTCCACCGACGACCGAGGGGCTCGGTTGATAGGCCGCGACAACCAATATCCCAAGAAATGCGCAAAGAAGCCCCAGCGTTTTACGTATGCGCTTTCTATCATCTTCGCCGTCACTCTCCACAATACGTCCCTTCATGCGATATATAAATCGTTGTGTCATATGGAAGAAAACGCAGCTGATTGAACCAACCATCCCAGACAACAAGCATATATTTCTTATCATTTGAATATGTATTATGCATAGCCACATATCCCGCAACAGCCATCGCATGAGCGTCATGGCTTGACCTGAGAGTCCCAGAAAAAATACTGAGATTTCCAGAATCTGCAGTTGCCCTGAAAGAATCCCAAGATGGATACCAAGCAAATGATGTCTCAAGCCTTTTCCCGCGCCCAGCACAGAACTCCTTAATAGCCGGGGCAGCATTTGGAGATGGAGTCCTTCCTTGGGTAAAGTAAAGGCCCGTAGCTTGATCGAATGACTTATTTGGATCGCCGGATGTTCCCGATAACTGCCAAAGCTCATGATATAAGTCTGGCAATTTGAGCCGGTTTAGCGTTACATAATGGCTGCTTACCGCAAACATCGCAGACACATCGCAAGCATAGGTCCCCGTTTCTTTAATAACCTCTGATTGTGTAGGCGTTATCATCCCTGAAATAGTTTTACTTGCGTCAATGACATATCCTTGTTTATACAGGTCTTTGGGCAATACGAAAACATCCTCGAACCTGCCTGGAGATCCGCTGCGGCCATTTCCCACAGAAAACACCGCTGTTGACCGGCATCCCTTCTCATCTAAAACAACGTTATTATCCAGATCTGCAATACCAAAAGACAGCTCGTCAAATTTCAAAGCAACGATGTCATCTTGGGATGCGAGAAGGGCTATTTCATCGCTTGTATTCTCAATGGGCATAGGAGCGTTCGGAGCCAAGCAGTATTCGCTGATCCACCAAGATCGCTCTGAATCAAATACGACGTAGCCATAGTTAACGTCATCCCGCTTCGCGCGAACGATATACCCGATTGATTCCCCATCGGAATTCACCATTTTTACTGGGTCACAAGCGGTCACCGGCTCATCCGATACGTCATCAAAGAAAGCTTGCGCTTGCTCCACAGCTATTTGCGGTGTGACACGAACCAAGTCGTCGTCTCCAAAAACCAACCTTGGAGACATCAGGGCGGCAAGCAATACTATAAATCCGACAATCACCTTTCTCGAATAACGCATTTCTTCCTCCATCCGTGCAGTAGGGAGATACGGTAACTAAATGGTATTCGTGAGATAGTGCTATACGTTTGATATTGTTTTTACTGACACACTTTAAATCGGTGAAAGGTCTTCTTTTCGCCCTAAACGAGAAAAGGGTACTGGAGAAATCTCCGGTACCCTCACATTCCTCTATTTACTTGCTAGTCCTTAAACAGATAGCCCACGCCGCGGACGGTGGTGATGTGTGCCGCGATCTGCGGGCCCACCTTGGAGCGGATGCGTCGAATGTGCACGTCGACGGTGCGCGTGCCGCCGCAGTACTCAAAGCCCCACACGCGGTGCAGCAGCACTTCGCGGCTGTAGGCACGGTTGGGGTGCGTCGCCAAAAAGCTCAGTAGCGAGTACTCCATCAGCGTCAGGTCGATGGGCTCATCATCGAGCGTCACCTGGTAGGTGGCCAGGTTAATCTCGAGGTTATCGATGTTGAGCACATCGTCGGCGGTGACGGTCTCCTCCTCGCCCATCAGGCGCTGCGCGCGAGCCTTGAGCTCGTTGGGCGTCGCCGTGGGGCATACAAAGTCGGCATGCGCGTGGTTCGGCAGACGCAGGGTGCCGAGCGCCTCGTCGTCGACGATCACCAGCATGGGAACGCCACCGCGATCGTCAAGCCACTTGGCAATCTGATCGATGCGGTCGCTGCGAATGCCATCGGAATCGAGGATCAACAGGTCAAAGTCGTGCGCCGCAGTCGGCGAATCGGGGGTTGCCAGGCTCACCTCGACACCCAGGGTGGTCGTCAAGCTGCGGGCAAACTCGTGGAAGCGCGTCGTGCGCGCCATGAACAGGGCACTCTTTTCGGACATATCGGCCTCCAAAGAAATGAGCTCAATCGTACTGGAACAAGCCAGCGCGATTAGGAGTTCGCCAGGTAGTGCTTGATCTCCCACTCGGTGATCGTAGACTCAAACTTATGCCACTCGTCGCGCTTCTTTTTGAGGAAGAAGCTATGGATGTGCTCGCCGAGGGCATCCTTCATAAACTGCGAGTCCTCAAACACGTCGAGCGCCTCTTTGAGCGAGCGCGGCAGCGGCGTGTAGCCGGCCTCGACCATCTGACGGTCGGTGAGCTTGAGCGTCTCGGCCGTTGCCTCGGGCGGGAGTTCCAGCTTGCGCTCGATGCCGTCGAGACCAGCCGCCAGCGTGACGGCGTTGACCAGGTACGGGTTGGCCATGGGATCGGGACTGCGCAGCTCGATGCGCGTAGACAGCTGCTTGCCGGGCTTGTAGACCGGGATGCGGACCATGCTCGCGCGGTTGCGCAGGCCCCACGTGGCGTACTGCGGCACGGAGTCGCCGCCCGTGGTGATGCGCTTGTACGAGTTGACCGTAGGGTTGGTGATGGCGCTGATCTCGCGCGCGTGCGCCAGAATACCGGCCATGTAGTGCTTGGCGACGTCGGAGAGATGATACTTCTCGTCGTCCTCTCCCCAAAAGACGTTGTTGCCGTCGTGGTCGAACAGCGACTGATGCAAAAACATGGCACTGCCGTCTTCGCCTGCCAACGGCTTGGGCATAAAGGAGGCGTGGCAGCCGCTCTCGTAGGCCTGCTGCTTAATGATGAGTTTGGCCGTGGTGATGGCGTCGGACATGCTCAGGGCCTCGGCGTGGCGCAGGCTCATGCCATGCTGCGAGCGGCCGGCGGCGTGGAAGGTGTATTCCACGGGCACGGACATCTTCTCGAGCGTGAGGACCGTGTTGCGACGCAGGTCGCGAGCGGCATCGCTCACCGAAAGATCGAAGTAGCCCACGTTGTCGAGCGGCTCGGGGGTGTGCTCGTCGGGGAAGTAGTAATACTCCAGCTCGGCACCAACGTTGAGCAGATAGCCCGCCTTCTCGGCCTTATAGAACATGCGGCGCAGGGCGTCGCGCGGGTCACCGGCAAACGGCTTGCGATCGGGGGTGCACACGTCGCAGAACACGCGGGCAACGCCGTTGTGGCTCGGGCGCCACGGCAGGATCTGGAAGGTCGAAGCATCGGGAAACGCCAGCATGTCGGCTTCCTCGGGCGTAGCAAAGCCCTCGATGGCGGAGCCGTCAAAGCCGATACCCTCCTCAAAAGCGACCTCGAGGTCCTCGGGGCTAATGGCAAAGTTCTTGAGGCGGCCGAGAATGTCGACAAACCACAGACGCACAAAGCGGATGTCACGCTGCTCTACGGAGCGGAGTACGTAATCGATGTTCTGCTGGTTCATGTCGCTCCCCTTTCTTTCGGGCGGGTTTCGACTGGTCTATATCGCAGATACTATCGCAGAAAAATGTTTCCGCAGGGTTAAAGCGTATCAAGCGCTCAAAAAACGTGCGCGCAGGCGGGTATGACCAGCAACTATCGCTCGGATTCGGAGACAATTTGCCTACAGGCTCGTTCCAGCGCAGGGAACTCCATCGTCACTGCATCCCAAACAACCGAGCGGTCGACATTGCCGTAATCATGCGCAAGATAATTTCTCATGCCGACAATTCCACGCCATTCGATTTCGGGATGAAGCCGCTGCGAGCGTTCCGACAATTTGCCCGCTTCTTCCGTCACCCTAAGCGCACACATCAAAAGGGAGTCCGCCAACGCCCTCGTTCGCACGTCATTCGCATGCAGAAACTGGTCCTCGGTGATATCAAAAGCCTTGATGCGCTCGTTCGTTTCGGAGATGGCTTCCAAAACCTCTTGAGCGCGAAGGCTGTCTGACTTACGCGCGATCATAAAGGATCACTCCTTCGCGCTCGATTACCGCGGCAAGATCGTCATCAAGATGATCACTAGAGACGAGATCAACCTGCCTCCCGGTTTCTTTGCGCACCGCCTCGCCAAACGCGGACAACGCGAAAAGACCAAAGCCCTGCTCGCGATCGACTTCGAGACGCAAGTCAATATCACTATCGGCATGCGCCTCGCCACGGGCATACGAACCAAAAAGAATTACGGTTTTGATGGCGGGAATCGAGCTGGCTGCCTCGCGGACGGCGGACTCAATCCGAGCAATATTCAAACCATTGGTAGCAACGTCTTTATCTGCCACAGTTTTTCCAAGCGAGGGAACAAACGGCAGAGAGCGCTCGCGCAGCATCTGCCTCATAAACATATTGACCGCAACAGACGAAGTCATGCCAAGCTCTTCGCACAGTTCGGCAAATGAGTCTTTAATTGACGAGTCCACTCGCACACTCAGCACAGACGCAGCCATGGATACCTCCTGTATGACATTGTCTATATATTATCACACAGACTAGCGCGAGGTCGAAGCGCGGTGTTCGATGTGACCAGGGATCTCGATGCGTTTGGGCGCCAGCTTTGCGGCCTCGCCCACCGTAGTGGTAACGACGTCGATGCGCTCGGACAGGCGCTCGACTACGCGCTCGGCGATGGTGAGGGTATCCTGCGCGGCCGTTGTCACACCGCCAAAGAGCACATGGTTCCAGGGATAGTCGTCAAACGTTGCGATCTTGAGACCCGCTGGCAACGAGGGTCCCAACTGTGCCAGTGCCTCGGTTAGGCGCAGGAAGACCAGGCCGTTGGCAGCGATAAGGCCGAGTCTTTTGCCCGCATAGCCGCGGATAGTCTCGTCCAAACGGCCAGCGCCCGTGGCACCGCCATCGACCAGGGTGACGACCTCGCCCGCAAGACCGCGTTGCGAAAGCTCGTCGGCAAAGGCCTCGGCGCGCTCTCGACGCACGGGACTGTCGTCGCTTGCCTCGGTGAGCAGGCACAGGCGCTCGCTGCCCGCAGCGGCCAAGGCGTCTACCAAGCCGGCGACCAACTCACGGTTGTTAGATGTCACCAGATCGACACCGCCGGCGGCAACATCGCGGTCAAGCAGCACAACGGGCAGGCGCCCCGCGGCCGCGGCGATCGCCTTGTCGTTGCCGCCACAAGTGTTGACGACCAGACCGTCCACGCCGGCATCGATAAGCCTGGTGAGCGACTCGGCCTCCTTGGCGGGATCGTTGCCGCTAATGGCCGTCATAAGCGAGCAGCCGCGCGCGGCGGCGCTGGCGGAAAGCCCTTCGAGCATGGCGCTCGAGAACGGGTTGGCGATGTCGGCCAGGATCACGCCGATGAGGTTGGTGCGCGAGCTGCGCAGATTGCGCGCGGCGGCACGCGGGCGATAGCCGGTGCGCTCGATGACCTCGGCAATACGGGCACGGGTCTCCTCGGTCATTTGCCCGGGACGGTTGTTGAGATAGCGCGAGACCGTGGCCGGGCTCACGCCCGCCTCGGCGGCAATGTCCTTGATTCTCATCTGCGCCATAGCGCACCCCGTTTCCCAATTGTCGGCGGTCTGAGCCATTTTAGGCATTTTTTTAAAAAACTCGGTTGCAAAACGCTGTAGGTGAGCAGCATCGTTTTTGCGTCTCGAGCAGATGCGATGATGGGCTAGATGGCCGAGTCTTTGGACAGCTCAAAATAATCGGGATGCAAGGCAATAACCGGGCCCTGCTCCTCGGGCATCAGATGCAAGTGTGTCTCGGCCAGATAGCTCGCCGCATCGGTATCGCCCCTCTTAATGGCCTCGAGAATTCGGCGATGCTGCCGACGAATCGGCTCCCAATCCAGATCCTGCGACACCATACGCAGCCAGTTATACCGCTCAAAATGCGTATTGATGCTCTTCATCCAATCCCACAGCATGTGGCGACCGGCAATCACAAAACACGTCTCATGGAACAGGTTGTCCAGATCGAAAAAGCGACGCGTTTCGCTATGGTCGAGCGACTCGGACTCGGCAAGAATCTGCTCCAGCCGATGCTTTTGCTCGGGCGAGGCGGCCGAACAGCATTTAATAAGCACGCTTCTCTCGAGTTTCTCGCGCAAGAAACAGGCATTCTCGGCACGCTCCATGCTGATTTTCGAGACATAGGTGCCGCTTTTGGGACGCGTTTCCACCAGCTCCTGCTCACGCAGGCGCACAAAGGACTCGCGAATGGGCGTGCGCCCGATTCCCGTCTCCTTTTCCAGACCAATCGCCGAAAGGCGCGTGCCGGGCCTGAGCTCGGCATAGATGATCTTGGACCGCAGTGCGTTGTATGCCTGATCTTGCAGGCTCTGATAATGCTGGTGTTGTTCCATAAAGCCCTCGGATGAAGCCCACGGTTTGTCGAATATCACCCGTAATACTATCGCATCCCCTATCTCCTCAGTTGCGGTGAAATAGGGCGCGCTCGCATCGCCAGGATCACAAGAGCAAGCGGCGGCATCCCGAAATCCGGGACGCCGCCGCTGTTTTGCTATCGGATGGCGCAGAGACACCTGTCCCCCACGCACAAAGGGTTGACTAGAGCTCGCAGGCAACCTTGTAGCCATCGCCGATGGCATCGCGGATGTTGCCACACTTCTGGGCGTCGCCCAGCACGTGGACAGCAACGCCAGCAGCAGCAAGGTCGTCGGCCAACTTGGTATTGGGACGATAGCCCATGGCAAGCACCAGCGTATCGGCACCGGTGATGGTGTGGACCTCGCCGTCCTTTTCGTAGCTGATGGCGTCCTCGGTGATCTCGGTCACCTTGGCCTCGGTCAGCACGTGGACGCCCTTGGAGAGCATGCGCGTGATGAGCACCGCGCGACCGGCACCACCCTCATTGGCGGCGAGCGTCTTGGTCATCTCGATGACGGTGACATCGCGATTGGCCGGCGACAGGTCGTTGACCAGCGGGGCCAGGTAATCTGCCGTCTCGCAACCGACGGTGCCGCCGCCCACGATGACGATCTTCTTGCCCGGGAAAGCCTTGCCACCCAGCAGGTCGTCAGCCGTCATAACCTGCTTAAAGCCCTGCATGAAGGCTGGAGCGATGGGCTCGGCGCCATAAGCTAGGACGACCTCGTAGCCGGCGTAGTCACGCTGAATGTCCTCGGCAGTAAGCTCGGTGCCAAATACGCACTTCACGCCGGCCTCGGCCAGGCGACGATACTGATACTTGATCACGCGGGTGAGTTCCTGCTTTGCCGGCGGAACGGCTGCGATGCGCATCTCGCCACCCGGCTCGTCCTGCTTGTCCACGAGCACCACGTTGTGGCCGCGCTTGGCGGCAATGTAGGCTGCCTCCATGCCCGCAGGACCAGCGCCCACAACGAGCACGTTCTTGGCCTCGGCAGCAGGTTCGTAGCCAGCCTCGTCGCGCTCGACATCGGGGTTGACGGTGCAGGAGATGCGCTTGCCGAACATAATGCCGTTCAGGCAGCGCAGGCAACCGATGCAGGGACGGATGTCGTCGGCGTTGCCGGCAGCGGCCTTGTTGCAGAACTCGGCATCGCACAGATTGGCGCGGCCCATCATGCAGATGTCGGCAGCGCCGTCCTCGATCAGCTCCTCGGCGATCCAGGCCTCGTTAATGCGGCCGACCGTGGCAACGGGAATGTTCACGTGCTTCTTAATCTCACGCGAGCAAGCGGCGTGCGAGGCCTGCTGCGTGCCGGCGGCGGGAATCGCGGAGCCGCGCTTGATGGTGGTGCCGCCCGACACGTGAATCATGTCGACACCGGCCTTCTCCAGGCGACGCGAGACGTAGATCATGTCGTTGAGGGTCAGGCCGCCATCGGTGTACTCATCGCCCGAGATGCGGACGTCGATGATAAAGTCCTTGCCGCAGCGCTCGCGAATCTCGGCGATGACCTCGAGCAAAAAGCGCATGCGGGCGTCGAGCGAGCCGCCGTACTCGTCGGTGCGCTTGTTGTAGAGCGGGGTCAAAAAGCCGCCGAGCATGCCGTGGGCGTGCGCGGCGTGGACCTCGACGCCATCGACGCCAGCTTTCTGCATGCGCACGGCAGCGTCGCCAAACTGATGCGTGAGCTCGTGGATCTCGTCGACCGTGATGGGGCGCGGCGCCTCGCGGGCGTAAGACGGGCCCACAAAGGACGGAGCGATCAGGCGCGGCGTGCCCGGAATGTTAAAGGCCATGTAGGCGGGGTGGAAGAGCTGCGGCATGATCTTGCAGCCATACTCGTGGACGGCCGCGGCGAGCTTTTCCCAGCCAGGGATAAACGTGTCGTCGTAACAGCACATGTCACCCGGCAGATAGGTATAGGTGGGCTCGACCGTCACGACCTCGGTGATGATCAGGCCTACGCCGCCCTTGGCACGGGCACGGTAATGATCGACCAAATCGTCGGTCACATATCCGTGATCGGCCAGGTTGGTAGATACTGGCGGCATAAAGACGCGGTTCTTGACCTCGGTCGTACCGACCTTGATCGGGCTAAAGAGCATCGGATAGGCGGAGGACTCCATACAGGGCTCCTTTCGTTTGAGCCGCTCGGCGGCAGTTGCTAACGTACCTATCGTATCAGCAACCGCCGTATCCGAAGTCAATCATTCCCAAACGCCGGTCGGCTAATGAATACCGCGGCCCAAGTCTTCGGCGATTTTGTCCACACCCTTAAGTGCGGCGCACGTCTTTTTGTTGGAGCAATGCCCCGTGCAAACGCCGCCCTGAGCGCAGTCGGCGCAGGTGCCCTTGCGGTAGATGCGCACGCACACGGCGACAAACGCAATACCGATAACAGCCAGTACAACAATATCGATAGGTGCCATAGCAAGCCTCCTCTAGTTAACCACCACTTACTTTACCCCATTCTCCACCTACCAAAAAGGGACAGGTTAATTTTGGTCGGTTTTATCTGCGGAAACGCCACATCTCCCCCACCAAAAAGCCCGAGTGTCGCTGGGACACCCGGGCTCGTGGAAAGGGGTTAATCCTTATTCGGACTTAAGCGGAAACTGCGGCGGAAGCAGTGTTGGTCTCGTCCTCGTCGGTCCATGCATGCTTGGGCATGGGACGGAAGATCTGGAAGAGCATCGCAACCAACAGCACGATGGCCACAATCGTCCAGATACCAAACTGTCCAAGAACAAGCAAGTTGTAGAACTGGTTGATGAACAGGCCGATCACCCAAGCGAAGGCGCACTCGTAACCGATGGCGATCGCAGTCCACTTGCCGGAATCCATCTGGTTGCGGATGGTGCCAATGGCGGCAAAGCACGGAGCGCACAGCAGGTTGAAGGCGCCGAAGGCAACGCAAGCGCCCATGGTGGGGAACATGCCGGCAAACGCGGTCCACAGGCTCGGGTCGGTCTCGCCCGCGTCGGCGACGGACAGCAGCGAGCCGGCGGTGGCGACGACGTTCTCCTTGGCGACGAGGCCAGAGACAGTCAGCGCGGTGGCCTGCCAGGTGCTAAAGCCGAGCGGGGCGAAGATCCAAGCGACCAGGTTGCCCAGCATGGCAAGCACGGAGTAGTCCATAAACTCCTCGGGGATGCCGTCCATCGCAGGCAGGAAGCCAAACGCGCCGTTGTAGCTACCAAAGTTGGAGAGGAACCAAACCACGACGGTGGATGCGAAGATGACCGTGCCGGCCTTCTTGATAAAGGCCCAGCAGCGCTCCCACACGTGCAGCGCCCAGGAACGGATCGCCGGGAAGTGGTAGGCAGGAAGCTCCATGACAAACGGGGTCGGACGGCCGGCGAAGAGCTTGGTCTTCTTGAGCATGAGGCCCGAGGCGATGACGGCAAAGACGCCCAGGAAGTAGAAGAGCGGGCTGATCCATGCGGCCGTGGTGGAAGAATCGCCAATGATGGAGCCCATGAGCAGGGCGATGATCGGCAGCTTGGCGCCGCAGGGGATGAACGTGGTGGTCATGACCGTCATGCGGCGGTCCTTCTCGTTCTCGATGGTCTTGGTGGCCATGACGCCGGGGACGCCGCAGCCCGAGGACACGAGCATGGGGATGAACGACTTACCGGACAGGCCAAAGCGGCGGAACACGCGGTCCATGATGAAGGCGACGCGGGCCATGTAGCCGCAGTCCTCCAGGAAGGACAGCATCACGAACAGCAGGAACATCTGCGGCACAAAGCCGAAGATGGCGCCCAGGCCGCCAACGATACCGTCGCAGACCAGCGAATCGACCAGGCCACCGTCCTCGGTGCCACCCGCCACGAGGGCATCGTGCACCATGGTGGTGATACCCGGGACATAGGGGCCGTACTGTGCCGGGTCGACCGAGTCGGCGTCGTCACCCGCGGCCTCGACAGCCGCGTCGTAAGCGTCGCGGCCCTGACCGAGCACGTACCAGCCGTCGGTGCCGAAGAGCTGGTCGTTGGTGAAGTCCGTCACCGTGCCACCCAAGGTGGAAACGGCGATGTAGTACACGCAGAACATGATGACGACAAAAATCGGCAGGCCCAGGATACGGTTGGTAACCACGCGGTCGATCTTCTCGGAGGTGCTCATCTTGGCCGGGGCTTTGGTGAGGCACTCGTCGATGATGTGAGCGATCACGCCGTAGCGCTCACCGGTGATGATGGACTCGGCATCGTCGTCGCAGTCCTGCTCGCACTGGGCGACCAGCTCCTCCACGCGAGCGGCCTTCTCCTTGGTGAGGTTGATGAGTTTGCAGGCGTCTGCATCACGCTCGAACAGCTTGACGGCGTAATAGCGGCGCTTGTTGGCGGGAACGCTCGCCGGAAGGTTGTTCTCGATATGCGTCAGAACGTCCTCGATGGAGGAATCGAACTTGTGCTCCGGCACCTGGCCCTTGGAAGCTGCGGACTTCTTGACCTGCTCGAAGAGCTCCTTGATGCCCTTGTTCTTAAGAGCGGAGATCATCATAACCGGGCAGCCGAGCTTCTTGGAGAGCTTGTCCGTGTCGATCTTGTCGCCGTTCTTCTCGACCAAGTCGGCCATGTTGAGGGCAACAACCACGGGCAGGCCGGTCTCGATAACCTGAAGCGCCAGGTACAGGTTACGCTCGAGGTTGGTGGCATCGACCACCTGGACGACGACATCGGGCTCGCCGCTCATGAGGTAATCGCGCGAGCATTGCTCCTCGGGGCTGTAGGGGGAAAGCGAGTAGATGCCAGGGAGGTCCGTGATGGTAACGTTCTTGTCGCTTAGGAGCTTGGCTTCCTTTTTCTCAACCGTGACGCCGGGCCAGTTGCCAACGTAGCCGTTGGCGCCGGTGATCAGGTTGAAAAGCGTGGTCTTGCCGCAGTTGGGGTTACCCGCCAGCGCGACATGGATCTGAGAATCCGCCATTCAATCCTTCTTCCTTGTGTGCCTGCGCTGCTTTCTCCGCGCAGGCTGGATAATGTGCTTCAAAGATGCTGCATTAAGTTAGAAAAACCTAACTTTATCTGCAGAAATATACGTCGCAAGCCCTTACTGGACCTCGACGACGGCCGCCTCCTCCTTGCGGATGGAAAGCTCGTAGCCGCGCACGTTGATCTCGACCGGATCACCGAGCGGCGCAACCTTCACGACCTTGAACGAAGTGCCCTTGATGAGCCCCAGGTCCATAAGGTGGCGGCGAAGCGCACCCTCACCGTGAAGCTTGACGATGGTGGAGCTCTCGCCCACCTTAACGTCACCCAACGTCTTCATCCTCTTGTCCCCCTTTCGGTTTTTATGAAATGCTGCAGACTAACCGACGGTCATGATGTGCATGGCAACCTTGGAATCGATGCCAAAGCGTGCGCCCAGCACCGTGACGATGATATTGGCGCCACTCGAGCTCACCACGTGGATTTCGTTGCCCTCGACAAAGCCGAGGTCCTTGAGGTGGTGCTTCATGTCCTCATTGCCCTTTACACGAGACACGCGCACGGTTTCGCCCGCTTTTACCATCGAAAGCGGCATGGCCGGCATCTGCGGTCCGCAAGACATGAGTTGCTCCTAACGTCAGTTCGTCCTCAACATCGACGCGTAAAAAGTTAACCACGTCTATGTTCGCTATAGTAAACTAGCACGTGGTTAACTTTTTGGAAAGGGTCCCCATTCAGATTTCGAAAAAGTTTCCTATACGAAACAAAGGCACCGCAAAGACCGTCTCTTTGCAGTGCCTATTGATACCAATTTATGCAACAGAGGGGACTGCCCCTTTGTCACATTGTTGAGGTTAAAGCGAGAGGTTTCTGATCGACGTGACGCAGGAGGCCTCATCCACACCCGAAACGCGGAACACGACGTCTTCGCCACATTCGCCGCAGAGTGCCATGAGCCCTATAACATCGCGGCCATCCGTGTGGCGATTGCCGATACTGACTGACACGTCGCTACGATGCTTGGCAATGATGTCATAGAGCAGCGCAACCGGGCGGGCATGTAATCCCAACGGATCTTTAATCGTCTTTGTAAACTCGACCATGTCCCCTCCCGCGGCATCGCACATTCGGCCGGCAAAACCCAGCCACGTGGTAGCTATTGTACGTTACCGGCGCACCCCCGTTCCGAAAAAAACGAGGGAAGGCACGCGTCCTTCCCTCGTTACAGGCAATATGTAGCCGCTTGCCTACATCAGACGCAGGCTGACGTCCTTGAGCTGAGCGCCGGAAACGGCACTCGGGGCGCCCGACATGAGGTCGGAGCCGCTGGCCGTCTTGGGGAACGCCATGACGTCGCGGATGGAGTCGGAGCCGGTGAGCAGCATGCACACGCGGTCCAGGCCCAGAGCGAAACCGCCCATCGGGGGCGCACCAAACTTGAGCGCCTCCATGAGGAAGCCGAACTGCGACTCGGCACGCTCCTCGGTAAAGCCCAGAAGCTTGAGCATGGACATCTGCATCTCGGCGTTGTGGATACGCATACCGCCGCCGCCAGCCTCAAAGCCGTCCATGACAAAGTCGTAGGTGCAAGAACCAGCCGCCAGCGGATCGGCCTCGATCTTGGCGATGTCGGTCTCGGTCGGCAGGGTAAAGGGCTGGTGCTCGGCAGCATAGGCCTTGCGATCCTCGTCCCAATGGAACAGCGGGAAGTTGACGACCCACAGGAAGTCGTGGCCCTCGCGCTTGATCTCGAGCGCGTTGGCCATGTGGGAACGCATGCCGCCCAGGATCTCGTCAGAGAGCAGGCGCGGGCCGGCGGCGAACATCACAAGGTCGCCGGGCTCGACGTCCATGCGCTCGCGCAGAGCCGCCATCTCCTCGTCCGAGAAGAACTTGACGATGGGGCTGTTGATGGAGCCGTCCTCGCGGAAAGCGATCCACGCCAGACCCTTGGCGCCAAACGTGGAGGCCACGCCGGCAAGCTTATCGATCTTGGCACGTGCCCAGGCACCGGCGCCCTTGGCGTTGATGGCCTTGACGACAGAGCCCTCCTCGTTTGCGGCAGTCGCAAAGACCTTGAACTTGGAGTTGGCAAAGATGTCGGTCAGGTCGACCAGGTGCATACCGTAGCGGGTATCGGGCTTGTCGGAGCCATAGGTGTCCATGGCATCCCAGTAGTTCATGCGACGCAGCGGCGTGGGCATCTCGACACCCATGCGACCGAAGGCATCGGCAAGAACCTCTTCGAGCGCGCTCATGACATCGTTCTGGTCCACGAAGGACATCTCGATATCGACCTGGGTGAACTCGGGCTGACGGTCGGCACGCAGGTCCTCGTCGCGGAAGCACTTGGCAACCTGGTAGTAGCGCTCGACGCCACCGACCATGAGCAGCTGCTTCAGGAGCTGCGGGGACTGCGGCAGGGCGTAGAAGTTGCCCGGCTGAATACGGCTGGGAACGATGAAGTCGCGGGCGCCCTCGGGCGTGGACTTAAACAGGGAGGGCGTCTCGACCTCCATGAACTCACGGTTGTGCAGTGCCTCGCGAATGGCAAAGGTAAAGTCGGAGCGCAGCTTGAGGTTGGCCATCATCTCGGGACGGCGAAGGTCCAGATAGCGATAGCGCAGGCGGGTGTCCTCGCTGGTCTCGATGCCGTCCTCGATCTGGAACGGCGGGGTGACGGACGTGTTGAGCACCTCGGCGTGGTCGGTCAGGACCTCGATCTCGCCGGTCGCGAGCTTGGTGTTGGTGGTCTCCTCGCCACGAGCGCGCACGACGCCGTGGATCTTGATGGGCCACTCGGGACGCATGGTCTCGGCGATCTTAAAGGCATCGCCGTCGGAGTGCTCGGGGTCGAAGGTGAGCTGCGTGATGCCCTCGCGGTCGCGAAGGTCGCAGAAGATAAGGCCGCCGTGGTCGCGGCGACGGCTCACCCAACCGGTGAGGGTGACCTCTTCGCCCACGTTCTCGAAGCGAAGCTCGCCACAAGTACGGGTGTGCATGGAATGCTCGTCAATGGGACGGGTCTGGCTCATACCAGTGATCCTCCTTTATGGATCTGTGCCGCCCCGTGTCGTTCCGGGCGGCGTCGTACAGATTTGCCCAGCCTGCGTAAACCGCGCAGCCGGACATGGCGTTCTATCTTATCGCACCTGTGTCGATGTGCCGCGGAAAAGTAACTCTTGCCCAAAGACTTGACGGAGACGAAACAATTGACGCACCGCGGCCGTCGCCAAGGCGCGCCACGTGCGACAATGTGCCCCAATACAACTGCACTCGGAAAGGCCCGCCATGACTGCACGCCTCATCGTTATGGATATCGACTCCACACTCATCAACCAGGAGGTCATCGACCTGTTGGGCGAGGAGGCCGGCGTAGGCGAGCAAGTCGCGCAAATCACCGAGCGCGCTATGCGCGGCGAGCTGGACTTTAAGCAAGCGCTCGAGAAGCGCGTGGGGCTGCTCGCCGGCCTGGACGAGAGCGTGTTCGAGCGCACGTTTGAGCGCGTGACGTTTACCCCCGGCGCGCTGGAGCTTGTGCGCTCGGCGCACAGCAAGGGCTGGAGGGTCGGCGTGGTAAGCGGCGGCTTCCACGAGGTCGCTGACAAGATCGTGGCTGCCGCGGGTATCGACTTTTGCCTCGCTAACCGCCTGGAGGTCGTGGACGGCAAGCTCACCGGTAAGTTGGCTGCCGACATTGTGACCAAGGAGTCCAAGCTCATCCAGCTGCTGGACTGGGCAGTTGAGTGCGGTGTCGACATGACCCATACCGTGGCAATCGGCGACGGCGCCAACGACATCCCCATGATCCAGGCCGCGGGCACTGGCATCGCGTTTTGCGCCAAGCCCAAGACGCGCGAGGCAGCCCCGTTTGCCATCGACGAGCGCAACCTGATGCTCGCCATGGACATCATCCTGCGCGACTAGCCGATCTGTCTAACAATTGAATCAGTCTGTCCTATAGTTTCCGAACAATTTTGTCTTAGTGTTCGGAAAAACACCCTTTGAGTGCTAGACTTTGCGCCGTCGAAGGGAACATATATGGATAAGCGAGATCTAGAGCAGCTACTGAGCGATGTTGCCGGCGGATCAGTCACCCCTGCCGACGCCCTCACACGCATCCAGACGGCTCCGACCGCCGATTTAGGCTTTGCGCAGCTCGATCTTTCGCGCGGAGTGCGCCAGGGAGCCGGCGAGGTTGTCTACGGTGCCGGTAAAACCGCCGAGCAAATTGCCGCCATTATCGAAGCGCTGCGCGATGCCGGCCAGGAGCGCATCCTGGTCACGCGCCTGGATGCCGAAAAGGCAGCCCGCACCTCGGAGCTCCTCGGCAACGGCATCGACCTGGGATATGTCCCAGACGCACAGCTCGCCCTCGTGGGCGGCAAGCCCTCCCCTACCGGCAACGGACGCATCGTCGTCGCCTGCGCCGGCACGAGCGACCTGCCCGTCGCCGAGGAAGCCGCGTTGACGGCCGAGTTCTATGGCAACGAGGTCGACCGCCTCTACGACGTAGGCGTCGCCGGCCTGCACCGCCTACTCGCGCATGCCGAGGAACTTGCCCAGGCACAGGTGGTCATCGCCATCGCCGGCATGGAGGGCGCGTTGGCGAGCGTTATCGGCGGCCTGGTGAGCTGTCCGGTCATCGCCGTTCCCACCAGCGTGGGCTACGGCGCAAGTTTTGGTGGCGTAGCCGCACTGCTCGCCATGCTCAACTCCTGTGCCAGCGGCGTATCGGTCGTCAATATCGACAACGGCTTTGGCGCCGCTTACCAGGCAAGTCTTATCAATCATCTGAGCGCCGGCACACCCCGCGCCCGCTAAGGAGCATTCCATGTCCAATCATCAGCACACGCTTATCATCGACGGCACCTCGGGCATCAGCGGCGATATGACCGTCGCGGCCCTGCTCGACCTGGGCGCCAGCGAGGAGCACCTGCGCGAACAGCTCGCCACACTGCCGGTCGACGGCTTTACGATCGCCGTCACGCGCGTAAACAAGCATGGCATCGACGCCTGCGATTTCGACGTTCAGCTGGCAGAAGAGCTCGAGAACCACGACCACGACATGGCATGGCTCTACGGCAACGAAGCAGCTGCCGAGCACACGCACGAGCACGAGCACCACCATCATGACCACGACGAGCACAGTCACTGCCATGAACATGATCATGAGGCCCACGGCCATGGCCAAGAGGGCCATCATCACGCCCACCACCATCACCATCGTTCTTTGGCGGACGTCACCGCCATCATCGACGGCTCGCGGCTAAGCGATGGCGCCAAGCGTCGTGCCCTCGCCATCTTTACCGCACTCGCTGCAGCTGAGGCTAAAGCTCACGGCAAAACGCCCGAGACCGTCATGTTCCACGAGGTAGGCGCCATCGACTCCATCGTCGACATCTGCTCGGTCGCCATCTGTCTCGATGACCTGGGCATTGAGGACATTGTGGTCGAGTCGCTCTCCGAGGGTCACGGCACCATCCACTGTGCCCACGGCCTTATGCCCATTCCCGTCCCCGCTGTCGTCAACCTGTGCCAGGCGGGCAATATCGCCCTCACGCCCGCACTGGTCGCCGGCGAGCTCGTGACGCCCACGGGCGCCGCCATCGTCGCCGCACTGCGCACGTCCGAGCACCTGCCGGCCCGCTACCGCATCGAGGCCGTCGGCTACGGCGCCGGCAAGCGCCCCTACGAGGGTTGCTCCGGCACGCTCCGTTGTCTGCTTGTTCAAGTGGATGCATAGCCATGGATGCCCGCAAAGAAAAAAGCCGCGCTGCCATCGTTGCGGCGTTCTCCGAGCTGCTACGCGAAGAGGACTACGGCAAGATTACCGTCGGCGACATCATCGCGCGCGCTCACGTAGGCCGCGCGACATTCTACGGCCTCTTTAAGAGCAAAGACGACCTACTGTCCGAGCTCGTGAGCGACATCTGCACCCACGCCCTCGACGACGATGGCACACCACTCGACGACCCACTCGTGCAGGTCGAGCATATCCTCAACAACCTCTGGGAGCGCCGCCAGGGCGTTCGAGCCCTCGTAGCCGGCGCCGGCTCACGCGTCTTCGCCGACTGCCTACGCAAGACCATCATGTCACGAGCAGCCGAAACCGTCTCCGCCGACCCCGCAGGCCCCGCCGGCACCATGGACCGAAGCTTCTTACTACACCACATAGCCTCAAGCTTCGTAGCCACCGTCCAATGGTGGGCCTGGCACAACTTCCAAGCCCCAAAAGAGGACGTAGCCAAAGACTACCTATCAGCCATAAAACCCCTCTTCGGCTAGACAGAACCCTCATCTTAAAGCCCCGCCCCAACCCAAAGCACAATCCATCCCAAAGTGTCGACAGCAGCCCAACGCCCCTACCAGCAACAAGCCCCTCCCATCCAAATTCAGATATATATGTTGGGTTGCTTGTGCGAACGCAACAAAGACCCCGCAGCTGTCCGCATGGGGTAACTTCCCAGCGCATTCCGCAGGACGCAAAAAAGCTCGCCGCACGAAGTGCGCAGCGAGCCTTTTTGCATGTCCGAGGACGCGCTGGGAAGTTACCCCATGCGGACAGCGGACAACTATGTAGCCTTGGACTAGAACATGCCCAAGAAACCGTGCACAAACAGCGCGGCCAGAGCGGCACCGACAAACGGCGCGATGCCAGGAACGAGCAGGCCGTACTTCCAGTTGTTGTCGGCCTTGTTCTTGATCGGCAGCACCTGATAGGCCATGCGAGGACCAAGGTCACGAGCCTGGTTCATGGCGAAGCCGGTGATGCCGCCCATGCCCATGCCAACAGCCCAAACGATCAGGCCGACGCAGATGGCGAGCATCAGGACGTTCTCGCCAGCACGGTTAGCAGCAGCAAGGATGGCGCTGATGAACACAAAGGTGCAGATAGCCTCGCAGAAGAAGTTGCGGGCATAGTTGGTGCCCTCGGTGGTGGGGTTGGTCGAGAAGATGTTGCGCTGGGCAATAGGGTCGACGACGCCGTCGGAAGCCTTGAACTCATCGGCATACATCAACCACGCGATCACGGCGCCCACAAAGCCGCCGAGCATATCGGCAATCATGAAGGGGATGCAGCTGCTCCACGGCACCAGGCCCACGATGCACTGGGCAAGCACCATGGCGGGGTTCATGCACACGGCGCCGCCAAAGATAAACAAGGCGACCGAGATGCCAAAAGACCAGGTGGTGATGGCAAACATGTGGCCGGAGCCCTGATACTTGGTGCCCTTAAGCACGGTATCGCAGTGCACGCCCACGCCAAAGATGATCATGAGGGCCGTTGCGCCGAATTCGCAGAGGAGTTTGGTAAGCATAAAACCTTATCTTTCTTGTCGGTTATAAACGGTTCGTTTAGGCCGCGTACTAGTGCTGTGCGACGACAACGCCCAGGCCATCGGGAATGACGGCCACCTTGGCATCGGCACCCTTCATCTCAAAGGCGAGCTTGAGCGCCTCATCGAGGGTGTTAACCGGCGTCATGTGCATATCCTTGATCATCTGGTGATCGCACAGGTCGGTAACCATGATCACAGGGTGATGCGCCAGGATGCGGGCAAAGATCTGGCTCGTCCACTGGTCGGGCAGGGTCTCGTCCTTAGGACGGTCGATGCAGGCGCGCTCAAACTCTGCCGGATCATTGTCGGCGATGTTGTGATAGAAGCCCTCGCCACCGTGACCGTCGGCACAGCCGGCGACGTCGATGATCACGCCGCCCTCGGGAAGCGTGGCCTCGGCAGAGCACATGCCCTTCACGGCCTGGTAGATGTTCTGGTCGAGCGGGTAGCCGCCGTTGGTGGTGATGGCAATCTCGCACTCGACGGGCTCAACGCCGGCAAGGCTCTTCACGAACTCGCAGCCAGCCTCGTGCGCCTTGTGGATATCGCCGGCAAAGGAGCCGATGACCTCGTGCTTGCCGTTGAGCACCACGTTAAGCACAAAGGCAAGGTGAGCCATCTCGGCGGCAGCAAACATGTCCTCGCTCACGTGGTTGTGGCACAGGTTGCCGGCACGCGAGTGGGAATCATTCACAAACTGACCGTTGTGGTTGTACATGATGGTCTTGTAGCTGGCGATGCCAGGCAGGACGGACTTGCGGCTACCAGAGAAACCGGCAAAGAAGTGCGGCTCAATAAAGCCCTCGGCAAGCAGCAGATCGCAATCGGCGGCAATCTTGTTGATGATGCACTCGCCACCAGAAGGCAGGGTGCCGATCTTTTTCATCATGCTGTCGTCAGTCGCGACGTGCATAACGATTTCCTCGTTGGCAACGATCTCCTCGCCGTACTTGTTGACGAGTTCCTCATGCGTCGACGGACGATGCATACCCGTAGCAACCAAAATGCGCACGCGAGCCTCGGGCGCAGCAGAATGGATGTGATGCAGCAGAATAGGCATCGTCACACGCGAGGGAACGGGACGCGTATGATCGGAGCTAATAATGACAATATCCTTCTTGCCAGCACAAAGCTCCTCGAGCGACGGCGAACCATAAGGGTTGGCAAGCGACTCCTCTACCAGCTCTTCCTGCGATTTCGTGGTCTTAAACTCGTTTTGATGACCTTCCATCACACCCGCGAAGTTCTTATCCTCGAGCTCCAGATGCAACGACTTGTGGTCAAACGGCAGTTCACATTCAAACAATGACGAGCGCCCTCTTCCTTTTCAACTGACACACTAGATAAACCGTTGGAAGGATACGCCGCTCACCGAAAAACACCACCGTCCACCGACTCATTAACACAACGTTCATATTTGACCCACAACAAAACGGCCGCGACCCCAAACGGGACCGCGGCCGCCTGTCAAAGACACTATAGACAGGATGATTTACGCAGCGCCGAGGCAAACATCTAGCCCGAGACGTACGCACGTAAGCCATTTTGCATAAATGCGTTAATTAATTGCATAAAATGGCGCATGGATTTCTAGCCGTAACAGGGTAGTGCTCTCCGGAGCGTGCATTTTTGCGAGTATTCAGCATCGCGGGATAAGATTTTGGTGCCAAAAGTCTTTCAAAAGGTAGATAGTCCTCATGGCTCGTCCCATCTGGATGGCATGCGGCGAGAAACCAGCCATATATGAACATCGGCAAAGCCCAATCGTCATGCAAAAGCATCAACAGGAGCCGCGAACGTCACCCATAGCCTTATGCACCAATCTTTGGCTGCTGAAAACTCCGTTTTTTGCACGTCGCCCCAAGCACCACCCTCACCCAGCGGCTGATCCGCCGAAGACCGGACATCGCAGGGCCCGCCATTAGTTTACTTTTAGGCACACTCCGCAGGACGCAAGAAGCCCTCGCCGCACTCCACGCTATGCGCGAAGCGCGCCTTATTCCCTTCAGCTTTAATCCCAGAAGACCGAGGACGAAGGGGCCCGATGGGTTTCCCTCTGAATGCATTCCGCAGCACGAAGCCCCCCTATCCACAGCTCCGAAGGAGCAGGATAAGGGGGCTTCAAGTGCGAGGACGCATTCAGAGGGAAACCCATCGGGTCCCGGTGAGAGCCACAGGGCTATCGATTACCCCGTGTTCTGCAATCCTGCCGAGACGCCGGTCACAGTCGAAAGAATCAGGCTCATGTACTCGGCCTTCTTCTCCTCGGCCATCTCGTCCTGATTCATGCGCACCTCGCGAAGGGCGCGGACCTGGGCGATGGACAGAGCGTCGACGTAGGGGTTACGCACGCGAACGGCGCAGCCGAGCACGCGACGACGCTGCAGCGGCCACTCATCACCGACGATGGCAAGGACCCACTTACGGGTGAGCTGCATCTCGGTAAAGACCTTCTTGGACAGATCATCGCGGTCGCCCAGATGCAGATACATCTTGGCGATGCGCTGATCGGTCTTAGCAATCGACATCTCGATGTTGTCGATAAAGGTGCGGAAGAACGGCCACTCCTGGTAGGCAGCCTTGAGCTGGTCAAGATCGCCAAGCTGCTCGCAGGCGGTGCCCAGACCGTACCAAGCGGCCAGGTTAATGCGCGCCTGGCTCCAGCTGAAGATCCACGGGATGGTACGCAGGTCATCGAGCGACTTGGCGCCCAGACCGCGCTTGGCGGGACGCGAGCCGATCGGCAGCAGACCGACCTCGGTCAGCGGCGTCACGGTCGAGAACCACGGTGTAAAGTCCTCGGTGTTCAGCAGGTCCAGATAGCGTTCGTGGCTTGCAGTGTTGAGCTTCTCGGCCATATCCCAGAACTTCTGCGTGGTCTCGGTGTTGGTCTTCTCGACACTCGGGGCCGACTGCAAAAGCGTTGCGGCGGCAACGGACTCAACATGGCGCTGAGCCAGCGTGCGGTTGCCGTAACGGGCAAAGATGACTTCGCCCTGCTCGGTAAGCTTAAAGAAGCAGTTGACCGAACCCTTGGGCTGCGCCAGCACGGCCTTGTTGGCCGGGCCGCCGCCACGGCCCACGGCACCGCCGCGACCGTGCATGAGCACCAGGTCGATATCGTTCTTCTCTGCCCACTTGGCGATGCGCTCCTGCGCGGAGTGCAGCGCGAGCATGGCCGTGGTAGGACCGGCATCCTTGGAAGAGTCGGAATAGCCCAGCATGACCTCCATGCGGCGGTTGGTCTGGGCAAGGCGCTTTTGCACCACGGGCAGCGTAAGCATCTGATCGAGCACGTCGACGCAGCCCTCGAGGTCCTCGAGCTGCTCGAACAACGGGATCACGTCGAGCTCGGGGACATCCTCCTCGTGTGCAAAGGACAGGTGCGCCAGCTCAAAGACGTCGGCCACATGCTGAGCGCTCTTGGTAAACGAGATGATGTAGCGGTGCGCCATCTTCTTGCCGTAGCGCTTTTGGATGGAGCCGATAGCGCGGAAGGTATCGATGACCTCGCGCGTCATGGGCTGCAGGTCGCCATGGATACCGTTCTCGTGGATATCCTTAAGGGCGCGGGCATGCACCACGGAGTGCTGACGGAACTCCATCTCGACCATATGGAAGCCGAAGGACTCGACCTGCCAGATGATGGTTTGGACCGGGCCGTAGGCAGCACGGACGGCACCGCAGGCGGCCAGCGAACGCTGGACGACGCGCAGGTCATCCAGGAACTCGTCGGCGCTGTGGTACATGGTGTCGGTGATACGACGGACGGTGGCGTTCAGGCGGTCGGCCATGACGAGCATGACGGCGCGATGCGGCTCGTGCTCGGAGATCAGCTCGGCGCGGGCCGTGTAACGAGGGCTCATCTCGACCTGATGGTTCCACAGGTTAATGAGCTCGGCCGACGGCTTGCTGTAGGTAGCCTCGAGCGTGAGGTTGCGGCCGATGTGGCGGCACTTGTCCTCGAGCTTGAGCACCATGTGCGTAAAGTACTTGGCGGCGACCTCACGGCTCACCTTGGCGGTGACGTTGGGGTTACCGTCGCGGTCGGAACCGATCCAGCTGCCGGGATGGAAGAACGCCGGGCACAGCGGCGGCACAGTACCGGCCTTGTCGCCCAGCACCCAATCGTCAAAACGACGATAGATAACGGGGATAACGTCGAACAGCGTGTTATCGAAGATGTCGATGATGGTATCGGCTTCCTCGACCGGCGTGGGCTTCTTGAGCGCGATGGGACTCGTACGCACCAGGGCGTCGATCTCCTGCAGCATATGGCGCTCGTTCTCCACCAGGTCGGAGCCGCCCAGACGCGGACGCTCCTCCAGCAGGTTGGAGATACGGCGGATCTTGCCCTCGACGGCCTTACGACGGGCCTCGGTGGGATGTGCGGTAAAGACAGGGTGGAACTCGAGCTTGTCGAGCAGCTCGTTGGCACCCTCGACACCCAGCTCATTCACCAGCTGGTGATAGGCAACGGTAAGCTCGTTGGCAGGATCGACCTCGGTATCGGTCGACGCACCGGCCTCGCGCTCGCGCAGCTGCGCCACACGGTAGTTCTCCTCCGACAGGTTTGCCAGATGGAAAAAGCTCGTAAAGGCGCGAACGATGACCTGCTGCTTATCGAGCGGCAGGCTGTCGATCAAATCGACGACCTCACGAAATGCCACGGCAGTGGGCTCGTCGGCGGTGGGCACGCCCTGCTCGTCGACGGCTTCGTCGGCAGCGCAGGTACCGGGGTTGCCGGCATTGACCACAATCTCGGCTGTCAAAATCTTGTCGAACAGGTCCGCGATCTCGGGATCATACTCGCTAAGCACACGGCGCTCCAGGCGCAAGAACAGCGCCAGATTGTCGCGCAGCTCCTCGGGGATCTCGATCTCGGCGAGACGCTCCCTGGACTCGGCATTCGAGCCGATTCGGTTAACGAGGCGGTTGACCACGGCAGCGACGCGCGCCGCGGCTTCGGGTACAGACTGGTTGCTTAGGTTCTCAGCCACGTTTCCTCCCATTCCTCCTTCTATGCACGTAACATGCGGTATTCATTATAGGCGCTTGAGAAATACTTTCGACACTGATTGCGCTTTACCACACAAAAGTATTTTCTGCATTGCAAAGGTTTTTGCCCTAAATGGTCGTATTTCTCGGTGGGCGGCATACGTAAACGGGGGCATTCCGCATAAAAGCGAAACACCCCCGTAACAATCGCTCTCCATGAGCAGGGCACGTTAGCAGGCCCGAAGCTCAAAAAGATGCGCTACAGGCGCTCGCGAACCGCCTCGACGACGTTGTCCAGATCGGCGAGCACCTCGTCATGGCTCTGCATGTCGCGCACTTTGACCTTGCCGGCGGCAAGCTCGTCGCCACCCAGGACCAAGATGAGCTTGGCGCCTACCTTATCGGCTTGCTTAAACTGGGCCTTGAGCGAACGACCCTGATAGTCGGCCTCGGTCACGATACCTGCGGCGCGAAGCTCCTGCGTAATGGCAAAGACGTTCTGACGCAGCTCCTTGCCGGCGTTGGCGACATAGACGCACGGGGCCTCATCGGCACCCAAATCGCTGCCAAAGGCCTGCAGGGCCAGCAGGGCGCGCTCAAAACCGACAGCAAAGCCGACGCCCGCCGTGGGCTTGCCACCTTCGAGCTCGACCAGGCCATCGTAGCGGCCGCCGCCGCCGATGGAGCCGACGCCGGCGCCAGGGGCCTCGACCTCAAAGACAGTACGGGTGTAGTAGTCCAGGCCGCGCACCAAGGTGGGATCCTCGACATACTCGATACCGGCGGCATCCAGATAGCGCTTGACCTGCTCGTAGTGCTCGCGGCACTCATCGCACAGGTTGTCACCCATCAGCGGAGCCTCGGCCATGATCTCGCGGCAGTGGTCGTTCTTGCAGTCGAAGGCACGCAGCGGGTTGAGCTCGGCGCGCTCGCGGCACTCATCGCACATCTCGTCGGCGTGATCGAGGATGAACTGCTTAACCTGCTCGCGATAAGCCGGACGGCACTGGGCGTCACCCATCGAGTTGATGAGCAGACGAAGCTTGGAAAGATCGAAGCCCAGGCGCTTGTAGAACTCCATGAGCATGATGATGCACTCGGCGTCTGCCGCCGGATCGGGAGCGCCGAGCCACTCGATGCCCACCTGGTGGAACTGGCGCAGGCGGCCCTTCTGGGGACGCTCGCCGCGGAACATGGCCTCGGCGTAGTAAGCCTTAAACGGCGTGGAGCCCTGGGGCACCAGATTGTTCTCGACGACGGCGCGCACCACGCCGGCCGTGCCCTCGGGGCGAAGTGCCAGGCGCTGCTTGGGCTTGAGTTTGGTGTCGGTGCCCTCGGTAAAGACGCGCTCCAGGTTGGCACCGCTGAACACGCGGAACATTTCCTTGCGCACGACGTCGGTCGACTGGCCGATACCGTGGACAAACACGTCAACCTGCTCGATCGCGGGCGTCTCGATGGGTTTAAAACCAAACGGCTCGAACACGCCGGCCGCAATCTGCTGCATCTTTTGCCAGGCGCGCATCTCGGCGCCGATAAGGTCGCGGGTTCCCTCCGCCTTCTGTGCCTGCATGGGCAAACACCTTTCTTTTGTATCGCGTCATAGGTAGTGGACATTATACGGCACAAAGCAGCAACGCGGCGGCGCGCCTGACCGAACGAGGGTATGGGGACTCGTTCGGCCAGACGCGCCGCCGCGGACGAAGCGGACAAGCGGCGATGCGCTTTGGCCTACCTACTCCCCCGCCACGCTCGCGCGCAGCTTGGCGGCGATGGGCTCGGATGCCAGCAGGAACACGAGCATGACCACGGAGCACGCCAGGCACACGATCCAGGTGCTCGCAAAGGAGCCCGTGGCATCGAACAGCACGCCCGAGACAATGGCGCCCACGGTGCCGCCGACCATCTCGAGCGAGGTAATGGTGCCCGTGACCTTACCGAGGTCGGCCATGCCAAACTGCTCGGACGCGGCGATGGTAGGCGTGATGGTGCCCATGCACGTTCCGATACCAAAGCTCACGGCAGCCACGATGGGACCAAGATCGGTCGCGGGGAAGCACAGGGCGACGCAGGCGATAATGCACGCAATGGAGCCAAGGATATTGCCAAAGCGCAGACCAAAGCGGTCATAGATCGCACCGAGCGAAATCTTGGCGATAACGACGGTGACCATGTAGGCCGAAAGCACGGTACCTGCCCACATGGGATCGTGGCCGCCCGTGACGATCTTGGCGCCGTTGACGGTAACACTCGTCATGTTGGTGACCTGGTTGGGCAAGATGGCGCCGTTAACGAGACCCATAAAGAGGAAGGCGACGACGAGCAGCCAAAACGCCGGGCTCTTCTTGATACGAGACCAGCCGACGCTAACCTCGGGCGCCGTGTGCTCGTCCTTATCGCCAGCCGTCGAGACGGACGGATCGCCCGGGTTCTCGCCGAGCGGCTTAAGGCCGATCTCGGAAGGCTTGGTGCGGAAGGAGTAAGCCGTGATGGGCAGTGCCGCCACCATGCAGACGGCAGCGAGTACCAGGAACGCAGAGCGCCAGCCCACACTCACGATAAGAGAGCTCACGATCGGCGAGAGAATGGCTCCGCCAAAGCCCGAGCCCGAAAGTGCGATGGAGATGGCAAGGCCTCGCTTGGCGGTAAACCAGTTGGCGGTCACCAGGCTAATGAGCAGACGGGTCGAGGCCACAGCGAAGCAGCCCGAAACGGCAAAGAGCACGTAGACCTGCCACAGCTCACCGACAAAGCTCATGCCGGCAAGCACCGCCGAGGTAGCGATAACGGTGAGCGAGCCCAATACGCGGCCACTCACCTTATCGGCAACATGGCCGATAACGAGCGAACCCACGACACTCACCACGGTGGAGATGGCATTGGAGATGTTGTACTGCGCAAGGGAAATGCCCAGGTCGCTGACGATCAGCGGTTGGAACAGGCTCATGCAGTTGACGAAAATCGTGTAGCACGTGGCCATGATCACAAAGCCGGAGGTCACCACGAGCCAGCCGGGGAAGAACTTACGTTGCTGGGACATACTGCTCCTTATTTAACAAACGAATAGCCGGCGCCGGGCGCCGGTAGTGCCCAAGATTGCCTTGAAAGACAAGGGCATAGGCCTTGCGGCCATGCCCGCAGGCTTGAAAGGCAAGGTTGGGTGCTACCGGTGGTCGGCGATATAGCCCAAAGCGACGGCGGTATAAGCCGCGGCGCCGAGCGGCAGCTCGGCATCGTTAAAACGCGCCTTGGGATGGTGCTGGGCAAAGTGTTCGTCCGTGTCGGTTACGGCCGCGCCCACGGTAAAGTACGCACTCGGAATCTCGCTCGAGATAAGCGCGAAGTCCTCACTCGCCATGGCATGGAAAAGCGGCAAGAAAGCCGCCTTGGGCAGCACTGCGCCCACGTAGCCAAGCGACGCCTGAGTCATATCGCTGTCGAGTACAAGCGGCGGAACATCCGAAAGCGTCTCGATGGTCGCCGGCGTACGATATGTTGTGGCAACGCCGTTAACGACCTCCGCGATGCGGGTCTTCAGGTGAGCCATGAGCTCAACATCAAAGCCGCGCAGCGTTCCCTCGAGCACGCAGGTGTCGGGGATGACGTTGGCCGCCAAGCCGCCAGCAAACTTACCAACGGTAAGTGCGACTTCCTTGGCCGCCGGCACCTCGCGGGCGATAAGCTCCTGGAGCGCCAGGTGCACATGGACGCCGGCCGTGATGGGGTCGATGCAGATCTCGGGGCTCGAGCCATGGCCGCCCTTGCCCTGCAGCGTGATGCGGAAACCATACACGCCCGAAAGCGCCGGGCTCCCATAGAGCACCAGGCCGAGCGGCGATTGGCTGTTAACGTGCATGGCAAAGGCCGCCTGAGGGCGCGGGTTCTGCAGCAGGCCATCGGCGATGGCAGCGCGTGCTCCCTCAAAGGTCTCCTCGCCCGGCTGGAACAGCAGTTTGACGGTGGCATTGGCGTCGACGAGCTCGGCCTCGCGGGCCTTGAGCAGGCGCGCCGCACCAAGCAGCGCCGTCGCGTGCATATCGTGACCGCAAGCATGCATGCAGCCATTGGTGGATGCAAAGGGCTCGCCCGATTCCTCGGCAACGGGCAGGGCATCCATATCGCCTCGGAGCATGACGACCGTTCCGGCCTGCTCGTCCTTGCACGTGCCATTGCCCTGAGCGGCCGCGGCCGCACCGGCACCGATCAGGCCAACGACGCAGGAACCGTCGACGAGCGTGGTATGGGGGATGTCCATCTCGTCCAGACGTGCCTGGATATAGGCAGACGTCTGCGGAAGATTGTTACCGAGCTCGGGCATCTGGTGTAGATCGTGTCGCCACGCAGCGAGCTCGTCTGCAAAAGCCTGAGCTTCTGCGACAAGACCGTCACCGATAGCGGTCTGCGCCGCCGCGGTGGCCTTGGGCGCTGGTTGCGGTTGAAAATCGGACAGAGCTGATGCCATAGATGCCCTCCAGTAACGTTTTTGCAGCACGCACTTTGATAGCGTAAAGTGCAAGGCACAACTGTAAGGGCATGACATAAAAAATGCCGCCCTGGGAGGGCGGCGCAACAAGTTGTTTACAATTGCGGGCGAGATTTTCGGCGCAAGAAATCGAAATGCGTCTCGCTCAAGATAATCGACAGGAAGATGAGCGCAAAGCCGGCAAGCAGGCGCGAGGTGAGCGCCTCCCCCATCAACAGCACCGAGAACAGCACACCCGAGGGCGACTCCATCGAAAGGAGCAGCGAGCCCGTCGAGGCCGGGACGTGCGCCAATCCAACGTTTTGGACGAGCAGGGCCACACACGTACAACCCACCGAAAGAAAGACCATTACACCGATAAAATCCGGCGTCCATACAGACGAGGGCGCTTGGGTCTCGAACAACAGCGACGAGATCAGGCTTAGGACACCATTGCCCACAAACATCCAAAACGTGATGACGTTGATGTCCATCTTGCGACCGTACTTGGCGGTCACCGCCATCTGGATGGCAAAGAAGACCGCGCCGCCCAGCGTAATGGCATCGCCGGCATTGAACTCGACGCTATCGAGCGCCACCAAGCCAATGCCCGCCAGGCACAGCAACGCGGCGCCCAAGTTGTAACGGGTAAGCTTTTCGCCGCTTAGGACGTAGCTCGCAAACGGAACCAAGATGCAGTACGTGCCCGTCAAAAACGCGCTTTTGCCTGCCGTGGTCTGCGCCAGGCCGATCGTCTGCAGTCCGTATGCTCCCCACATGAGCGCACCCATGCCCAGCCCGACGATCAGGTTGCGGGCATTGAAATGAGCGATGATGCGCTTATGGAAAATGGCAAACATAACCAGTGATGCCGGAAGAAAGCGAACGTAGACCAGCTCGAACACCGGAATGGTGTCGAGCGCGGCCTTCATAGTGGTAAAGGAGTAGCCCCAGATGACCGCCACCGAAAGTAGCAGAACTTTCCAGAACAGCGGCGAGCGAGCGCCGGCGCCCCGGGGAATACCGCCCGCGCCCAAATCCTCACGGGCTACAGGGCTATCGGGCATGTTTTCGATTTCGTTGGCAGCGTATTGGGCCATGGAACATCCTCGCACTCAATCTGGGCGTGGTGTCCGCACGCGTATGGCTGCGTGCCGCCTCATGGTCAAATAAAAACAGGGCGCACCGGACCCCCGGTACGCCCCGCTACTGTAGCAACAACCAAGCAGCCCGTGCAATCCAGCCAGCTAAAGCGTCGGCAAAGTGAACCTCGATGCTCCGGCAATGTCAGCGAAAACGACCCTAAGCGAGCAAGGTGACGTGAAATGAAAGGGCGCTGACCTTCTGGTCGCGCCCTTGAAATTGAACGTCAGATTGCCGCTTAGGGGCGTTTGCAGCGTCGAGCCGTTACGCGGTTTGGTAAAACCGCGTAACTAGATTAATTTAGTTGACTCCAGCTTTTCGATGATCCAGTCGTTGGCTTTGATGACCGGGCGGCGGAAGACGACGCCCAGGGCCAGCGACGGAATCAGATAGCTCGCCAGAATGCCTAGCTCAATCCAGTACTCCATATGGTAGGCACCGGCCATGGCGGCGTGCATGGCGTTGATGCCGTGGGTGAACGGCAGGAACGGATAGATCGCCTGGAACACGGGGCCCGTCATCTCGATGGGGAACGTGCCGCCCGAACCGCCGACCTGCATGACCAGCAGCACGACGGCGAGCGCCTTGCCGATATCGCCAAACGAAACCGTAAGCGTGTAGACGATATTGGAGAATACGAGACTCGCGACCCAGCCCGCCAGCACAAATTGCAGCGGGTTGTCGCACTGGATGCCAAAGAACAGGATGTCGCCCGCGCACACGAGCGTTGCCTGCAGCAGGGCCAGACCGCCAAAGAACAGGTAGCGGCCCAGGTAGATCTCGTGCAAGCGCACGGGGATGAGCTCGTTGATAAGCTCATCGTCGACCGAGACCTTCATCATGGCCGCCAGCACGATCGAGCCCACCCACAGCGACAGAATCGTGTAGAACGGCGCCATGGCCGAACCGTAGTTACGGATCGGATAGACCGGCTTGCGGTCGAGCGCGACAGGGCCGGAAAGCGACACAGCAAGGCCCTCGGGATCATTGCCGATCATCGTCTTGATCGTAGCGAGGTCATCCGACATCAAGGCGCCGTCGAGCTCGTCCTTAAACGCACTGATCTTATCGGACGCCTCGCCCAGCTGATCGGAAGCCTTGTTGACCAGCTTGGCAGCCTTGGAGAGGCCCTTCGCCAACGAGCCGGATGCGTCGGTCAGACCGTCTACGGCGCTATCCAGATCGCCCGAGATGCCATCGAGCGAGTCCAGGATGCCCGAAACCGTCTTCTTGAGCTCCTTGGCCTTAACCGAGAACGTGGAATCGTAGTCGGACTTGGCGCCCGAAATGCCCGCCCTGGCATCGGCGATGACCTGGTCGACCTCGGCGCGCGTGCTGTTGGCCTCTGCCATGCTGTCAGAAAGGGACTTAGCAGTTGCCGTCAGGTCCTTGGCGTTGTTGCGATACTCCACCGCGATCCTGCCCAGCGATGTTGCCACAGACTTAAGGCTCTCCTGGAGCTTTTCGTCACTGACCTGCTCGGCAAAGCCGCGGAGCTGGTCGGCCGTGGCGTCGATATCGTCGGCACGTGTATTGAGCGCCGCCGCGGCATCGTTGAGCTGAGACACCGTAAGGTCAACATGCTGATTCGCGGCTTCGAATGCCTTCGCAAGCTCGGCGGACACGTTGTCGAACGAGCCCGCGCTTCCGTCAATCGCGGCGTTGATGGCGTCGTTGGCGGCCTTCAGCGCTTCTTTGGAATCGCTCATGCCGCTCTTGGCGTGCTCCATCAACTGCTTGGTCGACTCATCGACCGTACCCGTCTGCTGGAGCATACCGCTCGCCGACGTCAGCGAATCGGACGTGGAGCTCAAAATGCCCGCAAGCGACGTTGCGCTGGCCTGAACGTCCTGCAGGTCCTGGACCGAATCGCCGAGCGTCGAGGACAGGTTGGCGATAAAGTTGCTGACCTGGTCGGTGCTCATGTAATCGAGCAGGCTGGACACCGTCTTAAGACCGATGCTCGTAATGGTCTCGGTAAAAGTTTCGTTAACCTGGCTTTGAACGGCGCTCGAACCCTTCTCGGTCACGATCTGCGCGATGGCGTTGGCCTTCTGGTTCTCGTAAAACTCGATATCGGCGTGCTTCACCTCAGTCGAGAAAAGCGTCATCATGTCGGCGCTAAACGTTTTAGGGATAACGACGGCAGCATAGTACGCGCCCGACTTAACGCCCTCAATCGCCTTATCGCGGTCGTTGAGGACAACCCAGTCGAAGCTCTCGTTGCCGCGCAACGCGGACGTCACGTTTTCGCCCACGTTAACCTCGACGGGGATCAGATCGCTCTCGTAGCCCTCGTCGGTGTTGACCACGGCGATCTTAAGATTGCCGGTGTTGCCGTACGGATCCCAGCTGCCGGCGATGTTAAACCACGCGTACAGACACGGCACGATAATGAGGCCCATCACGACAATCAAGCCGATTACGGAGCGAGACACGTTTTGGACATCGCGCTTAAACAGATGCAGGATGTTCTTCATTTATGCCTCACCTCCTTCGGAGTGCTTGCCGAGCGGAGCGGTATCTCCATTATTTGCGGCCGTGTTGTCGCTGCCTTGAGATTTATGACGCGAACCAATATGCGGCAAGCGGTCCATGGACTGATCGCCGCCCTTGGCACCACGCTCGCTGGCGTTGAGGCCAAACATGTGGCGGGCGGCAGGAATGGCGGCCGTGTGTTCGCGCATCTCGCGACGCAGGTCCTCATCCGAAAGCGCCGAGATGCGCATCTGGGTATTGAGGCTCGCGCGGATATATTCGATATTGATAAGCCAGCCGCAGATGGCAATAACCGAGATGATCCAAATGACAAGCAGGATAATCTTGCCGTTATTGTCGATATCGAGAACCGTCGACAGGACAAAGAGCAGGACCTGAACGCCCACCACGGCGGCAAAACCGCCCTTGATGTAGTACGGGTAGCGATGTTCAAAGGCGACCGCATGATCGAGCAGTTCGCGACGGTACGAATCGGAATCGAGCATGACACGCATGGCCGTGCGCAGCGAGTAGCGCTGGCGCGGCAGGTCGTTGGACTCGCAAATCATCATACCGGTCGTGGAAAGCTGTTTATCAAAGAGCAGATTGAGGTTGAGCAGCAGCGGACGCAGCTGCAGGCCGATAAAGAGCGCCGCGATCAAGAACACGCCCAGAATGCACAGGTTAAACAGGTAGTTGAACGAATACATGCCGCCGACCGTCTCGCGCAGCAGATTGATGCCGTAGGTAAAGGGCAGCAGCGGGTGCAGCCACTGGAAGAAGCCGGGCATCATCTCGATGGGGTACATGCCCGACGAACCCGGGATCTGCACGATGACGAGAATGACGCCGATAGCCTTGCCGATATGCTTAAACGTGGTGGACAGCGCATAGATGATATTGACGTAGGTGAACGAAATGGCGATGCCGCCCAGCACGAACAGCAGCGGGCTGACGCACTGCACGCCAATCACCAGATCGCCTACCGTAACGATGATGGCCTGCAACGCGCCCAGGATCACCAGGAGCAACCAGCGGCCAAAGTAGCCCTGACGCGCGGTAAAGCTGCCGATGCCTTCGCGGTCGACCTCGAGCTTGTAGATGGCGATAAGCACGTAGCCGCCCACCCAAAGCGCCAGGTTGGTATAGAACGGGGCAATGCCCGAGCCGAAGCTCTTAACCGGATAGATCGACTTGGACGCGAGCTCAACCGGAGATGCCATGAAGTCTGCAACGTCATCGACGTCGACGCCCATCAGGTCGGCCAGCTCGCCCATGGACTCGGAGGTCTGTAGCGCCGCGATGTCGTTGGCGGCGGTTGCGAGCTTGTCCTGGACCTTGGCAAGCGAGGCATCGGTCTGGGACAGCGTGGTCTTGGCCTGGCCGAGCGTAGCGTTAAGCTGCGAAAGCGTACCGCGCGCGCTTGCAATCGTGGGCGTAAGGCCAGATACGATTCCCGTCAGATCACCCGAGACGGCGGCAAATGAATCAAGCGCGCTCGAGGCCTTCGGCAGCGCGTTTTGACCCAGGTCCGTCTGGGCCTGGCCAAGGTTGGTCGCACCGGTCTGAATTGCGTTATTGATAGCGTCGCTGGCACCCGAGACAGCCGCGGCGTCATTCGCCATGGCGCTCGACTGCGCAGACAGACCGTCCTTGATGCTCTGAAGCTTTTCATTCTGCTCGCGGAGCAAATCGATGGTCGATACAATGCGTGCGTCAATTTCCTTGGAACCCGTCGACGTGTCATTGACGAGAATTTCCAAGTGCCCGATAACGGCCTTATTGTGGTCGATCGTCGCTTGGAGAGACTCGAGCGAGTTGTCGATGCGGGTGGTCGTAGATGTGACCGTGCCCGTCAGCTTGCCAATCGCAGCGTTCGCGGAGGCCGACGTCTTGGTGAGCGCAAGGCTGCCTTCCGAGAGCGCCTTGGAGAGCGAGGCGATAGAGTTGCCCGCCGTGGTGCGAGCCTCGCCCAGCAGGTCGTTGCCCTGAGAGATCGCCTGCGTCAGCGACGGCGCCTGACCCTGCAAACCGGCCAGCGCGCCATCCGCCGAGGCGATCGCGCCGCTCGTTTTGTCGATAGCGGTGTTCATGTCGTTGATCGAATCGCGAACCTCGCTCAAGGTACCGGATGCCTCGGACACCGAACTCGTCAGCGAATCCTGAACCTGGGCGGTCTTATCCTTAAAATCGATGCCGGCATCTTTGGCGATGCCTGCTACGGTCTCGCCCACCGTGGAGACAAACTCCGAATTGATCTGCTCCTCGATAGTATTGGCGCCGGTATCGGTCACCTTGGGCGCAATGGCGCTCTTCTTCTCGTTAACATAATACGTAAGCTTGGGCTGGCGGTAATTGCCATCGAGCATCGAGACGAGATTGTCGGAGAAGTTCTTGGGAATCACGATGGCGGCGTAGTACTCACCACTCTCGACGCCCTCTTTGGCATCGGCCGCCGAGTCGACGAAGGTCCAGCCCAGCTGATCGTTTTCCTTGAGCTGATCGACGACCTGGTCGCCCGCGTTGAGCTCGCCCACCATGTCGTTTTGGGTTCCCTGGTCGTTGTTGGCGATAGCGATTTTAATGCCCTGGGTGTTTCCATACGGATCCCAGTTAGCCACGATGTTGTACCAAGCGTACAGCGAGGGGATAACGCACACGCCCAAAGTAACCACCAGGGCGACGGGGTTCACGAGCAATCGCTTGATGTCACGTTTAAAGATCGCAAAGGATACCTTTGCGTTGGATAGTTTGCTGCCGAGACTCACGCTTGGACCATCCATCCTGTCGTTGAATCGAATCGTACTATCGACAACCATTGTAGTAGGCGCTTTAACGTCTCAAAGCACAATGGTGTTGAGTTTTGCGGGTAGCAATATACTACGAAGATGAGTTAACGTACAGATGTACAGTATCTTAAATTTCAGCAGGTCACAAAACCACAACCCGCACAAATTAGCAATTCAAGTGGTCATTTAAGAACGTCCCCAATGACCACTTTGGGGACGTTCTTAAACGACTAGTCATTTAAGAACGTCCATTACAGTCGAAATTGTCAGCCTGGGACTGTCTCGGGCTACGATTGAGGCGCGCCCAGAACGGGCCGCCGACCGGGCGCCCGCGCACGGCCGAACGT
>CABUTO010000011.1 GCA_902494535.1 uncultured Collinsella sp. | reverse complement strand
CCTCGTTGCGGCGCGGCTGCGCCTATGGCACTTCGACATCATTGTCGCAGCCCCGACCCGCGGCCACGAGCGGGGGCTCCTATCTTTTTAGTGCCCTCGGATTGGGTCATAGTGTCTGACTTATGCTCAACCTGCGGCGCTGCCATTATTGATGCAAAGGGGTCAGGTTAGTTTGCGCCAAAAAGGGGAAGTTGCGGTGGAATAGTTCCTGTTTGGCCGTCTTGAGGGGTTAAACGGGAACTATTTCACCGCAACTTATCGATGGCGTGTTTGGTTGGTGCCAGTTGATTGCTTGGGCGTTGGGGAGGGTCTGCTCCGTTATAATCGCCTAGAACATTAAATGGAAACGGGACGGGAGCCATATATGCGCCAGGGTTTCGACAACGCGAAGTATATCGAGCTGCAGGCTGCTCACATTAAGGAGCGCATCTCGCAGTTTGGTGGCAAGCTCTATTTGGAGTTTGGCGGTAAGCTGTTCGATGACTATCATGCGAGCCGCGTGCTGCCGGGTTTTGAACCGGACAGCAAGTTCCGCATGCTCAAGAGCATCGCCGACGATGTCGAGGTTATCATCGCGATCAACGCGAACCACATCGAGAAAAACAAGGCTCGTGGTGACCTCGGCATTACCTATGACGAGGATGTGCTGCGCCTGGTTGACCTGTTCCGCGGCAACGGCTTTGCCGTCGCGGCTGTGGTCATCACCCAGTACGCCGGCCAGCCTGCTGCCGATGTGTTCCGCAACCGCCTGAACGCGCTCGGTATTCCCGCCAAGCTGCACTATCCCATCGAGGGGTATCCGCACGATGTCGATCTGATCGTGTCCGACGATGGCTACGGCAAGAACGAGTTTGTCGAGACCACCCGACCGCTCGTCGTGGTCACTGCCCCCGGTCCTGGCTCGGGCAAGCTTGCCACCTGCCTGTCTCAGCTCTATCACGAGCACAAGCATGGCACGGCCGCCGGCTATGCTAAATTCGAGACCTTCCCGGTCTGGAATCTTCCTCTGACGCATCCGGTCAATATTGCCTACGAGGCCGCCACGGCTGACCTCGACGACGCCAATATCATCGATTCGTTCCACCTTGAGGCCTACAACAAGACCACGGTCAACTACAACCGCGACGTCGAGGCCTTCCCGGTAGTCCGTGCCCTGATGGAAAAGATCCTGGGCAAGAGCCCCTACCAGAGCCCTACGGACATGGGCGTCAATATGGTCGGCTTTGCCATCACCGATGACGATGCCTGCCGCGACGCTTCCAAGATGGAGATCGTCCGCCGCTACTTTACCGCGGTCGAAAATGTGCGCCGTACCGGCGTGGGCGATGAGCAAGTCGACCGTCTCAAGATTATTATGAAGAAAGCCGGCATCGATAAGAACTACTCACCGGCGCGCTCGGCGGCCCTCACCAGGGAGCAGCTGACGGGTGGTCCCGTGGGTGCCATGGTCATGCCCGATGGCTCCGTGGTGACCGGCAAGACTTCCACGCGCCTGGGCGCCGCGAGCTCGCTCATCATGAATGCACTTAAGCATGTCTCGGGCGTCGACCTTGAGCTCGAGGTCATTAGCGATGAAGCGATCGAGCCCATCAGCAAGCTCAAGACGCATTTCCTGGGCAGCAAAAACCCGCGCCTCCACACCGACGAGACGCTTATGGCGCTGTCGATCACCTCGGCCACGAGTGAGACGGCCGCTCGCGTCCTTTCGGGCCTGGAGCAGCTGCGCGGTTGCGATGCCTTCTTTAGCGTGATTATCTCGCCGACGGACGAGACGGTACTGCGCAAACTGGGTATCAACGTGTGCTGCGAGCCCAAGTTTGAGCGCCGCGGTTTCTTCCATCGCTAAGTTTGAAGCACCGCGGTAATTGCATTGCATTTTGGCCGTATCGGGTTAGCGCCCGGTACGGCTTTTTGATCAATAAAGCGCCTATTTCGGCGAAAAATAGCTGTTTACCTGCCTAGAAACAATTTGAGCGGTATACAATAACCGTAACTGTTTCATCCTTAGCGGGATGCCGCATGATGGATATTACCTGCCATCGTGAGGTGTGTCGGTCGTGCACGGCGCGTTAGATGCTCGTGCTCGGTTTGAGGAGGCTGCTATGGCGGGCAAGGGTCGTGCGAGTGTCAACGATATGAAGCGTGTCGAGGTGCTGGTGTTGATGGAGATCGACCAGCAAACCGAAGACAATGGCGGGCCGTATGGTTTCTCGCGCAAAACGCTTGCCGAGCGCGTGGGGGTTTCGCCGTATCGTGCCCGCGCCGCAATCGATCGCTTGGATTCCGAAGGCATGATTGATGTCGTCTCGCGTTATAGCGACGACGGCGGTCAGCTTGCAAATGGCATTTGCCTCACCGAACGTGGCGAGTGGTATCTTGAGGGCGTCCGTACCGGCATGCTCGTTCAAGAAATGCTTGAGGACGAGGTTGCTGATCGATAGCAGCATGTAACCCTTGCCATAGCGACGCCGCCTGGGAAACCGGGCGGCGTTTTGTTTCAAGATTGAGAAATGCAATCTCACGCGAGAAAAATTGCGAACGGTCCGCGGCGCGAGTATTACAATGAAGACCCGTAAGATGTGGATAAACAACTTCTACGGGAAGCGCAGGTAACTCAATATGACCAAGCATGTGTTCGTAACCGGTGGCGTGGTTTCGTCTCTGGGCAAGGGTATCACCGCGGCCTCGCTGGGCCGTCTGCTCAAGTCGCGTGGCTACAAAGTAACGATGCAGAAGGCCGATCCGTATCTGAACGTCGACCCCGGTACCATGAGCCCCTTCCAGCATGGTGAGGTCTTCGTTACCGAGGATGGTTACGAGTCCGACCTGGACCTGGGTCATTACGAGCGCTTTATTGATGAGAACCTGACCCGCGATTCCAACTTTACGACCGGCGCCATCTATAAGAGCTTGATCGCCCGCGAGCGTCGCGGCGACTTTTTGGGCGGTACCGTGCAGGTGATTCCTCACGTCACCAATGCCATTAAGGACAAGTTCCGCCGCATCGAGGAGCAGACCGGCTCCGATGTAGTCATCACCGAGCTGGGCGGCACGATCGGCGACATCGAGTCCCAACCGTTTGTCGAGGCCATCCGTCAGTACCGCAAGGAGGCCGGCCCCGAGAACGTCTGCTACATCCACGTGTCGCTCGTTCCCTATATCGCCGCCGCCCACGAGGTCAAGACCAAGCCCACGCAGCATTCCGTCAAGGAGCTCCGCAGCTTTGGCATCCAGCCCGATATCATCGTGCTGCGCTCCGACCACCATATCGATGACGCTATCCGCGGAAAGATCGCAAGCTTCTGCGACGTCGACACCGATTGTGTCTTTACCAACGAGGACTGCGCGAGCATTTACGATGTTCCGCAGCTGCTTGCCGAGCAGGACTTTGACCTGCGCATTTGCGAGCGCCTGGGTCTGGACCCGCGTGAGCGCGACATGAGCGAGTGGAACGAGTTCCTGCGCAAACAGAATCACGCCAACCATCACGCCGACAAGGTGAAGATCGCCGTCGTGGGCAAGTACACGCAGCTGCCCGATGCGTACCTGTCGGTTATCGAGGCCCTGCACCATGCGGGCGTCTTCTACGATCGCCATGTGGACGTCCAGCTGGTCGACGGCGAGAGCCTCGACGAGCAGAATGTCTCCGAGGTTCTGGGCGACGCCTCGGGCATCCTGGTCCCCGGTGGCTTTGGCAAGCGCGCCCTGGAGGGCAAGATCCTCGCGGCCGAGTTTGCCCGTGAGCACAAGATTCCGTATCTGGGCATTTGCCTGGGTATGCAGGTGGCCGTGTGCGAGTTCGCCCGCAACGTCGTCGGCCTTGCCGGCGCCAGCTCCTCCGAGTTCGATCCGGACGGCCCGTATAGTGTCATCGACCTGATGAGCTCGCAGGAGGACGTGACCGAGAAGGGCGGCACCATGCGCCTGGGCGCCTATCCGTGCAAGCTCGCCGCCGATACCCTCGCTCGCGAGGCATATGGCGAGGAGCTCGTCTACGAGCGTCACCGTCATCGCTTTGAGTTCAACAACGCCTTCCGTGACCAGCTCGAGGACGCCGGTTTGGTTATCTCGGGTCTGTCGCCCGACGAGCGCCTGGTCGAGATGGTCGAGTTGCCGCGCGACGTGCATCCGTGGTATGTGGCAACCCAGGCTCATCCCGAGTTCAAGAGCCGCCCGACCAACCCGCAGCCGCTGTTCCGCGAGTTCGTGCGCGCTTCGATCGGCCAGCACGAGGGTGTCGACCGTCTGCAAGTGACGCCCATGAACCTCGCTACGGACTAAGGGTGCCGGCGAATAAGGAACATACCGAAGCTACTCCCTCGTCGCTCGCCGTGGCGGCGGGGGAGTATCTCGATTACCTCGCGGTCGAGCGGGGTTTGGCGCGCAACACGATTGCGGCCTATCGTCGTGACCTGACGACGTACTGCGCCTATCTGGAGCGGGCGGGTATTGTGTCTTTTGAAGAGGTGACCCGTCAGGTCGTGGAGGGCTTTGTCGCCGACCGTCGCGATGGGGGCTATTCCGATGCCTCGGTGGAGCGTGCGCTTGCGGCCGTGAAGGGCCTGCATGCCTTTTTGGTGCGCGATGGGGCTGTGGCCCAAAATCCAACGGCGGCGTTGCGCCTGCCCAAAAAGGCAGATCGCCTGCCGGAATACCTTTCAGTGGAGGATGTCTCGGCGCTGCTCGATCAAGACTTTCCCGAAGGCGAGATGGGACTGCGCGATCATGCCATCTTGGAAGTGCTTTACGGTTGTGGCTTGCGCGTGAGTGAGCTGGTTGGGCTCGATGTGGGCGATATCCATATCGATGACGGGTTTGTCCTGGTGCGCGGTAAGGGCTCCAAGGAGCGTCTGGCCCCGTTGGTGGGAAGCGCGGCGCGTGCCCTGACACACTATATAGGTGATGGGCGCACTCTCCTGGCCGCCCATGCTCACGGGACGGAGACCTCGGCGGTCTTTTTAAATAAGAACGGGCGTCGCCTGTCGCGCCAGGCCGTGCATGCGATATGCGAGCGGTATGGGCGCCAGGTGGGGCTGGTGGGGCTCCATCCCCATACCTTGCGCCACTCCTTTGCCACCCACATGCTCGCGGGCGGTGCCGACTTGCGTGTGCTGCAGGAGATTTTGGGCCATGCCGATATCTCGACCACGCAGGTCTACACGCATGTCGACCGCACGCAACTGACCGAGGTCTATCTGGCGGCGCATCCGCTGGCACATCGCTAGCACCTCGCTGACCTGCATATTTATAAATATTAAAGGGGACGGGCCCCAGATTGCTGAGACGCACTTTTGCGCGCATGGGCAATCTGGGGCCCGTCCCATTTTTCGCCAGACACCGACGCGGTGGTGGGCCGTGTGTGTCGTGGGTGGGGGAGTTTGGGGGCGATGTGAACGGCGTGTAAAGGGACGTAAAAATCGCCTCAAGGTCAACTTGAAGGTTGAGGTTCGCGGGCGTGGTTCTACAGGTGGCATCACGCCTTTGCTGCAAACACAACATATTGTGTTTTCGAACATATGCTCGGGGGTGTTTTGCAATATATGGTGGGTGGAGTGGTGGGGCGGGGTGGGGGAAGGGGTGGGGAAAGGTGTTGAAAAATGGGGTGGTTCCCCATATTATTAATGACGTCGACAGGCGGGGTGGTTCCCCGCGTATGTGCCATCTGAGTAACCGAGGGGAGGGCGCACATGGGAATGACTGGTGCATACGAGCGCAATCTCGATGCAAAAGGTCGTCTGTCCCTGCCTGCACCCCTTCGCGAGGAGCTTGGAGAGCACGTTCGCGTGTTCAAAGCCCTGGATGTCGATGCTCTGTACGTGTTCTCTGCCGAGGCCTTCGATAAGTGGGTCGAAGGACTCTTCGCGGGTCGTGAGGGCCACGAGGGTTTTAACCCGCGTGACATCAACGACCAGAAGCTCATGAGGGCGATCAACAAGCGCACCACGTCGATGGACGTGGACAGCGCCGGTCGTATCGGTCTTTCCGAGTCTCTCCGCAAGCAGGCGAACCTCGACCGCGAGGTCACGGTTGTGGGCAACTACGACCACCTTGAGGTTTGGGATCGCGCCGCGGCCGATGAGGACGATGACGATGAGGCCCTGCTGGACCTCTTCTTCTCGTAAGGGCAAGGCACGGGTAACGGATGGAGCGTGGGATCTTGACACAAGAATATCGGCATGAACCTGTCATGCTCGGCGAAGTGCTTGAGTCGCTGCGGCTAAAGAGCGGCTCCGTTGTCTGCGATTGCACCCTTGGCGGTGCCGGCCATTCGGTAAAGATGGCCGCGCAGGTGGGGGAGACGGGCCTTTTGCTCGGCGTCGATCAGGACGACATGGCCCTCGAGGCCGCTGGTGCCCGTCTGGACCGCGAGGTTCCCGGCGTTCCGCACCAGCTGCTGAAGGGCAACTTCGGCGACTTGGACGAGCTGCTTTGCTCGGCCGAGGTGCCCGGGGTCGATGGCTTCCTGTTCGATTTGGGCGTTTCGTCACCGCAACTCGATATCCCTGGCAGGGGCTTTTCGTATAACGAGGACGCCCCATTGGACATGCGGATGGATCCGGGTAATAACACCTTAAACGCAGCTGAGGTCATCAACACCTATAACGAACACGACCTCGCCCGGATTCTACGCGTCTACGGAGAAGAGAAGTTCGCCTCGCAGATTGCGCGCGAGATCGTGCGCCGCCGCGAGCAAGAACCGATCGAAACCACCGGCCAATTTGTCGAGATCATCAAGGCGGGTATCCCGGCTGCCGCTCGTCGGCATGGCGGACACCCGGCCAAGAAAAGTTTCCAGGCCATTCGCATCGAGGTCAATCACGAGCTCGATGTGCTCGAACGAGGGCTTGATGCCGCCACCAGGTGGCTCAACCCGGGCGGACGTATCTGCGTCATCTCGTATCACTCGCTCGAGGACCGTATCGTAAAGAACCACTTTAAGGAGATGAGCCAGGGGTGCACGTGTCCGCCGGAGATTCCGGTGTGCGTGTGCGGCAACGTGCCGATACTCAAGGTCATCACCCGCAAACCCTTGGTTGCCCAGCCTGATGAGGTTGAGCGCAACCCTCGGGCGAGATCAGCCAAAATCCGCGTGGCGCAGCGTCTGTAGGCGCGACCGCGCGATATTGGACCTCCCGCTCGCACCATAAACGAAGCTTAAACACACTACCAACGTACTCGGGATGGGAGGCGGCATATCATGGGCTACAACACTTCAAGCGCAGCACTCGCCTATGATATGAACGCCATGCCCGCCTATCGTGAGACGCCGCAGGCCCCCGTTGCTCCCCGTGAGCAGCGCGCGCCGCGCTTTGATGTCTACACGGGCGCGGGCCGTCAGGCAAACCAGGCGGTAAGCCCGGTTTTCATGAGCGTTCTTAAAACGTTTTGCATCATTGCGGCTATCTTCATGACGATCGGCGTCGCCCGCGTGGCGCTCGCCGGCGTTACGGCCCAGGTGCTCAACAGCAACGCCGAGCTTACCAGCACGCTCGAAAAGGCGACCGATGAGAGCTCCGACCTGGAGGTCATGCATTCGGTCTATGGCGCCGACACGCGCATTCGCGACCTTGCGGGCGCTTATGGCATGGTGGAGCCCAGCGAGAGCGTTACACTTGACTTTTCGCAGGATGCAGCCGCGGGCGCCAACGCGACCGCGACCGCTCAGTAGCAAGACGGTAGCTGAGTATGACAAATGACTATCGCCGCGGTTCCGATGGGGGCCGCGGTTCTGGACGTCCCTCGTCGCGGGGACGTTCTGGTTATCAAGGAACGGGTCGGCAATCTTACAACGCCGGGCGGTCCCGTGGCAACGACCCGGCGTCGCGACTTCGCGGCTCGGGCGGCCCTCAAGTGCATAACACCAGGTCGCGCAAGAGTTCGTCGACCGAATGGCTCACAGGCGCGCCTCTGCCTCGCCGCAAAGCCGTCATGGGCTTCATCGGGCTTGGCTTGGGCTTGGGCGTCTTTCGCCTTGCCGACTATCAAATTGTCGAAGCCGATAAACTGCGCGAGCGTGCCGATGCGCGCCGCCTGCTTGCGCAGACCCTCTATGCCAAACGCGGCACCATCTACGACCGCAACGGCAACGTGCTGGCGTCGTCGGTCGAATGTCGCAACATCGCCGTGAACCCGCAGCTTGTCGAGGATGTTGACAAGACGGTGTCGGCGCTGGTCAAGGCAACTGGAATCGATAAAAAGACCTGCCGCAAGCTCGTTGAGTCCGATGGAACCTGGGTGTATATCAAGCGCCAGGTGGACGAAGACGATGTTGCGGCGCTGGAGAAGAAGAACCTGCCCGGCGTGCTTTTTGAGCAGGCCATGAAGCGCGTATATCCATACGGCAATCTGGCATCGCAGGTGCTGGGTGTAGTGAATGTAGACAACGACGGCTTGACGGGTCTCGAAAAGCAATACAACAAGCTTCTGACCGGCACGAACGGTTCTCTCGTACGCGAGCGCGCGAGGGACGGCAGCTATATCGCGGGCGGTGCCTATAAAAAGGTGGCTGCGGTCGACGGCGTTGATATCGTGACGACGCTCGACGTCAATATCCAGCGTGCGGCCGAGGATGCCCTGGCAGAGGCAGTTGAGAAGACTAAGGCCAAGAACGGCTCGGCGCTGGTCACCGATCCTACGACAGGCGAGATTTTGGCAGCCTGCTCGTACCCGACCTACGACCAGACCGATCTGGAGAATGCCAAGACCGAGGATATGAATCTGCGCCTGGTCACCGATGCCTACGAGCCCGGCTCGGTCTTTAAGACGCTCGTGGCGGGCGCCGGCTTCGACTTGGGCGTCGTGCGATCGAGTACGTCGTTTGAGGTGCCGGCGAGCATCAAGGTGGGCGACGATACCGTCACCGATGCCGACAAGCGCGACTATGCCATGACCATGGATGTGCGCGAGATGATGCGCCGTTCGTCCAACGTGGGCTTTGTCCTGGTGGGGCGCAAGATCGGTGCGGATGACTTTGCCGCCTATGTGGACAAGTGGGGCATAGGTCACAGCTCCGGTGTCGATTTTCCGGGCGAGAGCCTGGGCATCGTCAAGGAGCGTGACCAGTATGACGGCGCCACGCTGGGTTCGATGAGCTTTGGACAGGCGCTGTCCGTCTCGCCGATTGAGATCGCACGTGCCGTGGGCGGCATCGCCAACGGCGGCGTGATGATGACCCCGCACTTCTATAAGTCCAGCAAGGGCGACGAGAAGGACTGGGGCGAAGGCGAGCGCGCGATTTCGGAGGACGCCGCATCCCAGGTGACATCGTGCATGCAGACGGTCGTGTCCGAGGGAACGGGCGTTGGCGGCGCGGTTGACGGCTATGACGTGGCGGGTAAGACCGGTACGGCCGAACGAGCCGACGAGAACGGCGGCTACCTCAAGGAGAACTACATGTCGTCCTTTATGGGCTTTGCACCGGCACAATCGCCCAAGGTGCTGTGCTATATCACGCTCGACGGAACGCCGAGCGGCTCAGATGCCGCTGCGGTGCCGTTCCAGTCCATTATGGCCAACGCGCTCGACGTGCTGGGTATCCCGCACACGAAGTAGGGGGTTACAATCTTTGGGGCGTGGTTTGTTGTCCCATATGAGGGGTGTTCACATGCCCTGCACCACGCATGCGCGGCGCTGGGATACAATACGCCGATAGCATTATTAGGTTTACAGGGGAGCTGCAATGATAGAGATCGCCGTCAACAACCTCGCGGCCGCAACAGGGGCCCGAACCGTGACGGGAGAAGCCGATCAGGTATGCCGCGGGTGCGTTATCGACTCGCGCCAGGTCGAGGAAGGGACGATTTTCGTCGCCTTTCCCGGTGAAAACGTCGACGGCAATGATTTTGCTTCCCGTGCCGTCCAGTCGGGTGCCGGCGCCGTCGTGATGACGCGTGAGCCCGAGGCCGAGCTGGTCTCGCTGGCGCAGGACAAGGGCTGTGCCATCTTGCTGACCGATGATCCCGAGGAGTTTCTGCTGCGTTTGGCGCACACGTACCGTCTGGAGCTTGGCTGCCTGGTCGTTGGTATTACCGGTTCCATCGGCAAGACGACGACCAAGGACGTGCTCGCCGCTGTGCTCGCCAAGCGCTATCGTGTCTGGGCCACCAAGGGCAATTTCAATAACCTGATCGGCATGCCACTCACGGTGCTTTCCGCTCCGGCCGATACCGAGGTCCTGGTGCTCGAGATGGGCATGAACCATTTCCACGAGATCGAGCGCCTGTCCCAGTCCGCCAATCCCAACCTTGCCATCGTGAGCAAGATTGGTACCTCTCATATCGGCATTTTGGGTAGCCGCGAGAACATCGCCCGCGCTAAGGCCGAGATTGTCCAGGGTATGTGCGCCGCTGGCGACTTCTTGCCGCTGCTGGTTTTGGGCGGCGAGGACGACTTTACGCCGTTCATTCGCGATACGTTCGCCCAGCCTGCTGGTATCGACGTGATGCTGGCCGGCGTCTCGGACGATGATGAGGTCCGTGCCCGCGACGTTCGAGTTGATGACGAGGGCCGTCCGGTCTTTACGCTCGATTTCGGTCAGGGCGAGACAATCGATACCATGCTTGCCATCCCCGGCGTGCAGTCCGTCCCAAATGCCGTTAAGGCCGCCGCGGTTGCCTATCGCCTGGGCGTGACGCCCGAGCAGATCGATGCTGCCTTTAGGGGCCTCACGATCACCGGTCACCGCCAAGAGATCAAGCGCGCCAAGAGCGGTGCCCGCGTCATCGACGATTCCTATAACGCCAGTGCCGAATCCATGGCTGCTGGCCTCGATCTGCTGTGCTCGCTTTCGTGCACGGGGTCTCGCATGGCGATCCTGGGCGAGATGGGCGAGATGGGCGATGAGGCTCCTCGCATGCATGAGCTCGTGGGCGCCTATGCCGCCGCCAAGAAGCTCGACATGCTGGCGTGCGTGGGTGGTGAGCTGGCCCAGCTTATGGCCGATGCCGCGCGCATGATGGGCATGGACGAGGACCGCATCCAGGTGTTCTCCGATTATCAGCAGGTGCTCGACCGCATGGGCGGCGCGCTTGAAAAACATGATGTTGTACTGGTCAAGGGTTCCCGTTTTGTTGAGCTCGACCGCTTTGTGGAAGGTGTGTGCTAGCCCATGTTCGGCAATCCCTCGTATCCAACGTATCAGGCTTTTTTGGGGCTTGGTATCGCCGCTGCCATTGCGCTGCTGCTCATGCCGTGGTGGATCAAGCTGCTCAAGGTCGAGGGTATCGGCCAGCAGGTTCGTGCCGACGGCCCCAAGCGTCATTTGGTTAAGCAGGGAACGCCCACCATGGGTGGCATTGTCATCCTCGTCGCGATCTCGCTGACCTGCCTGCTGATGGGCAAGCTCACCACCGAGCTCGTGCTCGTGCTGCTCGCCACGCTGGCGACCGGCGTGCTGGGCCTGATCGACGACCTGACCTCCGTTACGCACGGGCGCTCGCTCGGTCTGACGCCTCATGCCAAGATGATCGGCCTAACCATTATCTGTGTCACCTTTACGGTACTTGCCGTCAACTGGTGCGGCGTCGCCCCCGAGATTCGTTTTCCCGGCGGCCTGACGATTGACCTCGGTGTTCTTTCGACCACCATCTGCGGCCTTTCGTTCCCGTGGCTCTACATTGTCTTTTGCTGGCTGATGATCGCCGGTCTTTCTAATGCCGTGAACCTGACCGATGGCCTTGACGGTCTTGCTGGCGGCACCTCCATGATCGCCATGCTCGCCATGGCTGCCATGGCGTTTTTGCACGGAGACGTGAACCTGTCCATCTTCTGCACCGCGTGTGCCGGTGCCTGCTTGGGCTTTCTGTGGTTCAACTGCTATCCGGCGAGCATCTTTATGGGCGATACCGGCTCGCTTGCCCTGGGCGCCGCGTTTGCCTGCACGTCCATCATGACCAACACCGAGGTCGTCTCCCTCATCATCGGCGGCCTGTTTATCGTTGAGACCCTGTCGGTCATGATTCAGGTTGTCTACTTCCACTTTACGCACAAGCGCGTCTTCCTTATGGCGCCCATCCATCATCATTTCGAAAAGAAGGGCTGGGCCGAGACCAAGGTCGTCATCCGTTTTTGGATTATCGCTGCGGCCTTTGGTGCCGTTGGCCTTGCTTTGTTCTTCCAGTTGGGATAGTGGTCTTTCATGCCTCTTGCTGATGTCTTTAGCCTGCTCGTTTTGGGTCAGGGCAAATCCGGTCTCGATGTCGCCCGCTGGGCGCTGGCACATCCCGAGCGCGTAAGCGCCGTTACCGTGTATGGCGGCGGCACCTCTGAGCCCAATGACGCCACGCGTGCGCTCGAGGCTGCTGGTGCGTCGTTTGTCTATGGGGCCGAACAGGTCGAGGGCGCCTATGACGTGTGCGTGACATGCCCGGGTATTTCGGAGTTCTCGTCCTTCTTTAAGGCGGGGCGTGAGCATGCCGCTCAGATTATGGGCGAGCCCGAGTTTGCCTATCGCTTGTCTCCCCAAAATTGGATTGCCATCACGGGCACCAACGGCAAGACAACTACCACGTCGCTGACTGATTATCTGCTCAAGGCCGCCGGTGAAGCCAGCGTGGCCGTCGGCAATATCGGTGAGCCGCCGGTGAACGAGATCGACGGCCGCGCACATAATGAGTGGTTTGTGGCCGAGCTGTCGAGTTATCAGATTGCTACGACCGCCGAGCTTCATCCTCGCGTGGCGGTGCTGCTCAACATCACGCCCGACCACCTGGGCTGGCACAAGAGCCACAAGAACTATGCGCTTGCCAAGATCAAGTTGTTCGAGAATATGGTCGACGACGACCTCGTGGTTATCGACGTTGAGGATGCCGGCATCCATGAGTTCGATGAGTACATCTACATGCCGGGCCGCCGCATCTGCAAGGTCGCTTTTGACGAGCCCGAGGGTGCAGACGCCGCCTTTGTGCGCGACGGCAAGTTGGTCGTCCGCCTGAAGGGCGTCGAGACTCAGCTTGTCGCCACTTCCGAGCTCAAGATCTCGGGCCATCACAATGTCATCAATGCCCTATGTGCTGCCACGGCTGCTTTGGCCGTCGGTGCCGATCCCGAGGGCATTTGCCGTGGTTTGGCATCGTTCCAGCCGCTGGAGCACCGCGTTGAGCCCTGTGGCGAGATCGATGGCGTGCGCTACGTCAACGATTCCAAGGCAACGAACACCGATGCAGTCGAAAAGGCCCTGACGGCGTTTCCCGACGACGATGTGATTTTGCTGCTCGGCGGCCACGATAAGGGTACGCCGCTTGCGGACTTTGCCCGCGTCGTTATGGACAACGTGCGCTCGGTCGTTTGCTTTGGCGATGCGCGCGAGCGCTTTACCGCCGCTATGGACGAGGCCGATGTCGATGGTGACGTGGATATCGCCCAGGCGGATGACCTGCGCGATGCCGTGGACGTCGCCCGTTCGCTGTCGAGCCGTGGCGACGTGATCTTACTTTCTCCTGCCTGCTCTTCGTTCGATGAGTTCTCGGGCTATGAGGAGCGCGGCCGCGTGTTTAAGGACTATGTGGCCCAGCTTGCCGCTGCGGCGAAATCGCAAATGGAATAGGGGTTGCGGTGAGAGAGGAGAGCCCCCGACAAGGTATGAGGAGGCCCGACTCGGACCGTGCTTCCTCGCGGCGCAGCACACCGCGTTCCGGTCGCGGCGGGCAGACGTTTAGCGAACGCTATATTGCCGGCGTTCCCGCCCGTATCATGCGCCCCCGTTTGATATTCATGGCCTGCCTGTTTACCTTGGTGTGCTTTGGCCTGCTGATGGTGTACTCGGCGTCTTCGGTCGAGGCGCTGCACGAGAATGGCTCGGCGACGTTTTTTCTGTTTCGACAAGCCGCGTTTGCCGGAGTTGGCGTGCTGGCTATGGTTGCCATCGTGCGCATCTTGCCGGACAGTTGGTTTGGGGAAGACGTGCTCAGGATCTTCCTCATAGGCATGATAGGGCTACTGTTTCTGGTGTTCTTGGTGGGCAGCGGCAGCCGTGGCGCCACGCGCTGGCTCAACATCGCCGGCATTCAGTTCCAGCCTTCCGAGTTTTTAAAGCCATTTGCCATTGCGTATTCGGCCATCATGCTCGATCGCTTCTTTTCGCCCGGTGGCAACATCAACGAATTCCTTCGCAAGATGGGCATCTACCTGGGCATTTCGCTCTTTCTGATCTTTATCCAGCCCGATTTCGGTACTGTCCTGATCATCCTGTTGACCCTCATGTGCATGGCGTTGTTTGCGGGTCTCGACCCCAGATTTATCATCGGCGTGCTAATCTTCGGCATTCTCGTGATCGTGATTGCGCTTGTCGCAGAGCCGTACCGTATGGTGCGTATTCAGGTTGCCTTGAACCCTTGGGCCGACGAGTATGGTGACGGCTATCAGGCCACGCTTGCCATCATGGCCTTTGCCTCGGGCGGTCTGTTCGGCCGTGGCATCGGCAACTCAACCATGAAGTACTCGTATCTGCCCGAGGCGCACAATGACTACATCCTGGCTATCATTGGCGAGGAAGTCGGCTTTGTCGGAACCGTGCTGTTCTTCTTGGTGTTTGCGATGCTGATCTACTCGGCGTTTCGCATTGCCGAGCAGGCGACCGATCGTCGGGGCGCGCTCATGGCGTCTGGCTCCGCGGTCATTCTCGCAGTGCAGTTTTTGATTAACGCGCTGGGCATCCTCAACGTGTTTCCCATGACGGGCAAACCGTTGCCGTTTATTAGCTACGGCGGTTCGTCGATTATTGTGTCGCTTATGCTTGCCGGGTTGATCCTGCGCGTTTCGTACGAGAGCGCCCGCCGCGATGAGTATGACCGCCGCCGTGAGAGCTTTGCCGTTATGGACGAGAGCACCGCCGGCGTAGCCCATGTGCGCGGTGAACGACCTTCGCGTAGCGGCTTTACCGTTCTGGATGGTTCTGCATCCGAGCCGGCAGCTCGTCCACGCCCGCGAATGGCTCCGCAAGGTCGTCCGCAGCGCCCCAGCCCTCGCAACGCGGGCGGCGGATATAATCGAATCGATTTGAACTCGGACCCGTCGGCGCGTCTGCGTACCGACGACCAGGGACCGCGTGTACGAAGGGACTACCATGACCGATAAAATGACCGTTGCTATTGCAGCCGGCGGCACGGCAGGGCACATCAACCCCGCGCTCGCCTTGGCCGAAGAGCTCCGTGACCGTGGCCACCACGTTGTGTTCGTGGGCCAGTCGCGCAAGCTCGAGGGTCGTCTGGTCCCCGAGGCTGGGTTTGATTTTGTGCCCATTACGGTCACGGGCTTCGACCGCTCCCGTCCTTGGACGGCGCTGACCTCGCTGTGGCGTGTCAACAAAGCCAAGCGTGCGCTCGCCAGTCATTTCTCAAAGGTCGGCAAGCCCGATGCCGCCATTGGTTTTGGTGCCTATGTCGAGGTTCCGCTGCTGGGGTGGTGCAAGGGCGCGGCCGTTCCGTATCTGCTGCATGAGCAGAACTCTGTTCCGGGCCTGGCCAACAAGATGATGAACTCCCACGCCGCCCGCGTGTGCATCTCGGTGCCGGCAGCGCGTTCGGTCTTTGAGCGCGAAGGTGACCCTGACCACGTGCTCATGACCGGCAACCCCGTACGTCGCTCGGTGATCGAGGGCGATCGCGCTCGCGGCCGCAAGGCACTTGGCGTTCCCGAGGACGCTACGCTGCTGCTCGTCTTTGGCGGTTCACTTGGCGCCCAACACCTCAACGAGCGCGTGGTTTCGCTCAAAAACGAGCTGCTTTCGCGCAAGAACCTCTATGTGTTGCATTCGACGGGTGCCGACGGCTTTGAGGAGACCGAGCGCGCTTTGGCGCTGACGCCCGAGGAGGCGAAGCGTTACCGCGTCCAGCCTTACATCGACAACATGGGCGATATGCTGGCTGCTGCCGATTTGGTGCTCTCGCGTTCGGGCGCATCGAGCGTGGCCGAGATCGCTGCGCTCGCCGTGCCCTCGGTGCTCGTGCCGTATCCGCATGCGACGGCCGACCACCAAACCACCAATGCTCGTTATCTGGTCGACGCCGGGGCCGGCGTGCTCTGCGCCGATGCCGATATCGACGGTTCTGCCTTTGCCGATGAGCTGCTGCACCTGGTCGATGACGCGGCGGCACGCGACGCCATGCGTCAGGCGGCGCGTGGTCTGGCTCAGGATAGGGCCGCCGCTCTTCTGGCGGATGCGGTAGAGGGTTTGCGTTAGTTAGACGGGATATCGTCGGTCGCCCTCGCGCTGATGCGGTAGGTGCGGTACAGTTAACGGGTTACAGGCAGTGTTTACGCAAGGAGTACACGAGCACATGGCTGATTCCCAGACTGCAACCTCCGCGCCCGAGTTTAAGAGCGCCCACTTTATCGGTATCGGCGGCGCCGGCATGAGCGGCATCGCCCTCGTTCTGCACGAGCGCGGTTATGCCGTTACCGGCTCCGACCTTAAGACGTCACGTTATATCCGCCAGCTTACCCGCGCTGGTGTGAAGGTGCATGTGGGCCATGAGGCCGCCACGATCGACGAGGTCAAGCCCGACGTGGTTGTTGTCTCCACCGCTATTCCGGAGTCCAACCCTGAACTCGTGCGCGCTCGCGAGCTTGGTATTCCCGTGTGGCCCCGTGCCAAGATGCTCTCTGCTTTGGGCCACGGCTACACCACCGTCGCTGTTGCCGGCACGCATGGCAAGACCACCACGTCTTCGATGTGCGCCACCATGCTCGACCGCATGGGTCTGGATCCGAGCTTCCTGATCGGTGGCATCGTCGAGGGCTATGACACGAACGGCAAGAACGGCTCGGGCGACTACTTTGTCGCCGAGGCCGACGAGTCCGACAGTTCCTTCCTGTTCCTGAACCCCAACGTGGTCATTGTGACCAACGTCGAGGCCGACCACCTCGATCACTACTCGGGTATCGAGGAGATCGAGGCGACTTTCGCCAAATTCATGAGCCTGGTGGGCGAGGACGGCACCGTCATCGTCTGCGGTGAGGACCCGCATCTGGTCGAGCTCGCCAAGTCGACGGGCCGTCACGTGCTTTCCTACGGCTTTGCCGAGAGCAACGACATCGTCTGCATGCACCCGGATGTCAAGGGCATCCAGAGCGACTTTATCGTTCGCTTTGAGGACGGCACTGAGCACGCTGTGGAGATCAAGAGTAATCCCGGTCGCCACAACATGCTCAACGCCACGGCGGTGCTCACCGTCGCCCATGTCCTGGGCCTTGACATCGACGCCGCCGCCAAGGCGCTTTCGAGCTTTGAGGGCGTCCGCCGTCGCTTTACCCACGTGGGCGATATCGATGGCATCACCGTGGTCGATGATTACGGCCATCACCCCACCGAGATCAAGGCGACGCTTGCTGCCGCTTCGTCGCTGGGCTACAAGCACGTCGACGTCGTGTTCCAGCCGCACCGCTATTCGCGCCTGCAGGCCCTGTGCGACGACTTTGCCGATGCATTTGCCAATGCCGATAAACTGCTGCTGATTGATGTGTTCTCGGCTGGCGAGATGCCCATTCCGGGTGTTACCTCTAAGATGCTCGCCGATACCGTGCGCGCCAAGCATCCTGGCAAGGAGGTCGTGTACTGCTCCAGCCGTCTTGAGCTCAATCAGGAGCTCGAGCAGATGGTGGGCGAGGGCGACTTGCTGCTCACTATGGGTGCCGGTGACGTTACGACCGTCGGCCCCGAGTTTATCGAGTATTTGACTGCCAAGAAAGACGCTTAAGTCTAATGGGTCTGTTTAACGCCGTCATGGCGCTCTCGGGCATGATCGACACGGATGTGATCGAGGACGAGCGCCTTGCGCGTCATACGAGCTATCGTATCGGCGGCAAGGCCGACCTCTTTGTGACGTGCCATAGCTATCATGCCCTCCGCCGCGCCGTGGCGGTGCTCGATCGCGAGCAGGTGCCGTGGGTCATCATCGGCAAGGGCTCCAATCTGCTGGTTGCCGATGGCGGTTATCGCGGCGCCGTCATTTCGCTCGGACGTGAGTTTCAGCGCACGGTTGTTGCCGATGACGGTTGTACGCTGACGGTCGGTGCGGGCGTGATGTTTGCGCGCCTGGTCAACGATGCCCTGTCGCGTAGCCTCTCGGGCCTTGAGTTTGCCGTTGGCATCCCTGGCTCGGTTGGCGGTGCGATATCTATGAATGCCGGCACACGGACCGAGTGGATTGGCTCGCTGGTTGAGGATGTCGTAACGTTTGACCCGGCATCCGGTATCAAGCATTATGCGGGGTCCGAGATCACTTGGGGCTACCGCGAATGTAGCCTTCCCCGCAATGAGATCATCCTCGAGTGCGTGCTCAAGCTTAAACCGGCGCCCAAGGCCGACATTCGCGAGCGCATGGAGCGGTACCTGACGAGGCGCAAGCGTACGCAGCCCATGGGTCGCGCATCCTGCGGGTCGGTCTTTCGCAACCCGCCCGATGCGAGTGTGGGCAAGCTTATCGAGGATTGTGGATTAAAGGGTTTTTCGATTGGCGGCGCGGAAGTTTCGCCCGTTCACGCTAATTTTATCGTTAATAACGGAACTGCCTCGGCCGATGACGTTGCCGCGGTTATCAGACATGTGCACGGAAAGGTGAGGGAGGCGTATGGCATCGAGCTCAGACCGGAAGTTAAATTCCTCGGCTTCTAGAGCATCGAAACCCACCTTCCGCCGCGCCGGAGGGCGTTCCGGCGCGCCTGCCAAACCTCAACGCAATACCGTCGCGCACTCTAAGTCTGTCGGGCATGCTCGACAGACCAGTCGTCCGGTTGTCGGCTCGCAGCTCGGTAATCGTCCGGCCGCAAAAAAGTCCTCGCGTCCCTCGGTGACGTCAAAGCCTGTTATGGGCGCCAAACCCGCCCGTCCCATGGCAACTCCTAAGCCCTCGACGGGAACTAAAGCGCCGCGTCCAGGTCGCACGCTGGGCGCATCGAAACCGCGCTCGCTGACATCGGTGCCGGCTACCGCCAAGAAGCCTTCGGGTAAAAAAAGCGTCAACCCGTTGTCTTCACTTGGGGCGATGGTAAATAAAACATCAGACGCCGCTTCTGTCGTTGCAGGCAAAGGCAAAATCGTGGGCGGCGTTCTGGCCGCCTTGGCCGTGCTCGTCGTCGTTGCCATCGTGGTGATCAACTCTGGATTGTTTACCGCCACTGATATTCAGATTCAAGGCAGCGAGCATGTGACGAAGCACGATGCTATCCAGCTGATCGATTTGCCCGAGGGAACGTCGCTTTTTAACGTCGATCCCGACCAGATTACCGAGGACCTCAAGCAGAATCCGTGGGTCTCGGGCGTGGATGTCCAGCGTCAGTTCCCGCATACGCTCATCATTACGCCGATGGAGCGCAAGGTCATCGCAATTGCCTATATCAGTTCCGATGACCTTGCCTGGGCCATCGGGGATGATGACACCTGGATCGCCCCACTGTCGACGTCGGTCGAAGTGGACGACCAAGGCAACGTCATCACGACAGGGCAGGGCTCAAATACCTTGACCGGAATCGATGCCGCGCTGGCGCTCGCTAAGCACTATGGCGCGGTGTTGTTGACTGATGTCTCGGCGGATGTCGCTCCGGTTTCCGGCCAGGCAGTGAGCTCCAAGGCCGTTAAGGCTGGCTTGGATTATGTGCGTGGTTTTTCGAGCGAGTTCTTGGGACAAGTCAAGGATATTTCCACGCCTTCGGTCGAAGCCATCTCGGCAAACCTCAATAACGGCATTGAGGTGTCGCTGGGCGATTCGAACGATATCGTCAAGAAGGAGCGCGTAGTCACCAAGCTGCTTTCGCAGGTAGAGGGCGTAACGTATATCAATGTGCGCTCTCCGGGTAACTATACATTTAGGAACGCTCCGACCTCGTAGCGCTGGTTGATGCTTTGTTGAGGGGCCATACCACGCCGTTTATCTGGTTTGTTTGGTTTTCACGGTCAATTATTTGACTGATACGTTCATAATGTGCAAACATAATACGGTTTACCTTTGCATTTACTTTCAACCTGAAGGTTAATGTGCGCAGGGGTCGACCCATGCTATGGCTATAACCTTTGTTCGGAGGACCGACATGCACGAGACAGAGATCAACAACTACCTTGCCGTCATTAAGGTGGTCGGCGTCGGCGGCGGCGGTACCAACGCGGTCAATCGAATGATCGAAGAGGGCATCCGCGGCGTCGAGTTTGTTGCCATCAACACCGATGCTCAGGCACTCGCGATCTCTGATGCCGATATCAAGGTGCACATCGGCACCGACCTTACCCGCGGCCTGGGCGCCGGCGCCAACCCCGAGGTTGGCCGCAAGGCTGCCGATGAGTCCCGCGACGACATTGCCGAGGCGCTCGCTGGCGCCGACATGGTGTTCATCACCTGCGGCGAGGGCGGTGGCACCGGTACCGGCGCCGCTCCCATCGTTGCCGATATCGCGATGAACGAGGTCGGTGCGCTGACCGTCGCCGTCGTGACCAAGCCCTTCACCTTCGAGGGCCGCAAGCGCAAGAAGAGCGCCGAGGAGGGCATTAAGACCCTCTCCGATTGCGTCGACACCATGATCGTCATCCCTAACGATAAGCTGCTCGACATCGCCGAGAAGAAGACCACCATGCTCGAGGCCTTCGCGATTGCCGATGGCGTCCTTTCCCAGGGCACCCAGGGTATCACCGACCTCATCACCGTCCCCGGTATCATCAACCTGGACTTCGCCGATGTTAAGACCATCATGAAGCAGGCCGGTACCGCCATGATGGGTATCGGTACCTCTTCTGGGGACACCCGTGCCGTCGACGCTGCCCAGCAGGCCATCTCCAGCCCGCTGCTCGAGAGCTCCATCGATGGTGCCACGCGCGTGCTGCTCTCCATCGCCGGTTCCAAGGACCTGGGCATCCAGGAGATCAGCGACGCCGCCGACGTTGTCGCCAACGCCGTCGACCCCGAGGCCAACATCATCTTCGGTACCGTTGTCGACGAGTCCCTGGGCGACCAGGTGCGTATCACCGTCATCGCTACGGGCTTCTCCGACTCCAACGTCAACCGCCAGGACGAGCTCTTTGCTGCTCAGCAGTCTCAGAGCAAGGCGGCTGCCTCCGCTGAGCCGCAACGCACCGCTCCGGTCACCAGTCCGGCTCAGGCCGCTCCGACCCGCAACGTTGGTGGCACCGAGCTTCCTAACTTCGGCAACGATCAGTTCGAGCTTCCCGACTTCCTGAAGCGCGGTAGCTTCTAGTTCGTTTTTCTCAACGACTTGCAAGGGGTGCGTCCGATTGGGCACGCCCCTTTTTTGTTGTGTTTCGCCTTTGTAAACGAAAGCCTCCAATCTCCTTACGTTCCCTTTACGTTTGCTCCTTACCGCTGCGGGTATCCTTTTTGATGAAGTATGCAGCCGTATGGCACGGACTGCTGCGGCGTCGCCGCAATACTTGTGTTATTAGGAGGCTTTAGTATGGCAGCACGTGCGGACAACGTTTCGCGTGTCGACCATGATGGAGTTACGTTGGTGGAGGGCGCGACATCCGATGTTCGCTTTGCTTTCACCGAGCGCGCCGGTGGTGTTTCCGAAGATGCGTACTCCTCACTCAACTTGGGCTCGCATGTTGGCGATGACCCCTTTGCTGTTCAAGAAAATCGTCGTCGCGCGCTCGAGGCTATGGGTGCCGCCGAGTGCGAGCACAACCTGCTCGTTCCCAATCAGGTCCATGGTGACCATATCGTTGCGGTGACCTCGAACGGCGCCGATGACCTTGAGGACGTCCGCGAGCAGATTGCCGAGGGCTGCGATGCCATCGTCTGTACGGCGCATAACGTGCCCGTGCTGCTCTGCTTTGCCGACTGCGTTCCCGTGGTGCTGGTGGCCCCTGGCGGATTTGCCGTGGTGCACTCCGGTTGGAAGGGTACGATTGCACGTATTTCCGCCAAGGCGTGCCAGGCGCTTTGCGATGCTGCCGGCTGCGATGCGAGCGACGTTTCCGCCTATATCGGCCCCCATATCTTGGGTGACGAATATGAGGTATCCCAGGAACTCATGGATCGCTTTGCCGCCGAGTTCTCTTGCATCGATGCGAATACCTCTCGCATGCTTGATCTTTCCGCTGCCATTCGCGAGGCGCTGGTAGATGTCGGTGTCGACGCGGATAATATCGTGGATACCCAGCTTTCGACCGTGCGTCAGAACGACCGCTTTTATTCCTACCGTAACGAGGACGGCACCTGTGGGCGCCATGCTGCGATCGGCATGATGCTATGAGAAAGATCGTATCGGTCCTGAGCGCCGCTGTGTTTACGCTTACGCTGTGCGCCTGTTCTTCGGGATCTTCTACCTCTTCCATTACCGTGGCCGGCTCCACGACCTGCCTTCCTATCGCCGAGATTGCGGCCGAGGGCTTTAAGGAGGAGACCGGCATCGACGTGCTCGTTTCCGGTTTGGGTTCTTCCGCTGGGATCGAGGCCGTCAGCGCCGGCACGGCCGATATCGCCAGCTCCTCCCGTGGACTCAATGCCGACGAACAGGATCTGGGCCTGACTCCCATCGTCATTGCCCACGACGGTATTGCGGTCATCGTGAACGACGACAACCCCGTCGATAACCTCTCGACCGAGCAGCTCCGCGATATCTACGCCGGCAAGATTACCAATTGGAAAGAGGTCGGTGGCGAGGACCTGAGGATTCAGGTCATCAACCGAGACGAGGCGTCCGGTACGCGCGAGGCCTTCCGTACCATCGTGATGGATGGCACGCCGTTCGATCGCCGCTCGGCTGTTCTTTCGGGTACGGGCCAGGTGCGCGACGTGGTATCTCGTTCGCGTGGGGCCATCGGCTACATTTCGCTGGGCTTCGTCGATAGCCTCAACGCCAAGACCTCGGTCAAGGCCGTCTCGGTCAATCATGTTGAGGCGTCCGAGAAGACGGTCGCGAGTGGCGGCTATCCCATCTCGCGCGACCTTTACTTCTTTGTGAAGGGTGCGCCTTCGCAGCAGGCGCAGGATTACATTGACTATGTGACGTCCGAAAAGATGGACAAGCAGATTCGCGAGGCGGGCTTTATTCCCGTCACCAACGACGAGAAGGGGAGTGAGTAGCATGGAAGCACAGGAAAACTCCCAGACTGAGCAGAATGTTCAGACGCCCAAGAAGCGCGAGCTGGCGCTCGTATCGCGCAGCACCTATATCAAGGAGAAGGCGCTGCAGTGGATCTTCTTTGCCTGCGCGTTCTTGGCGGTCGTTACCGTCATCCTGATTTTTGTCTTTACCACGTACTCGGCGCTGCCCGTCTTTACTGACATCGGTCTGGCGGACTTCTTTAGCTTTACGTGGGCGCCTTCCGAGGGCCACTACGGAATCTTGTCGCTGCTTGCCGGCTCGGGTCTGGTGACCGTCGGTGCGCTCGCCATGGGCGTGCCGCTAGGTGTGGGCACGGCCGTGTACCTGGTCGAGATTGCCAGCAAGCGCGTGCGCAAGCTCATCAGCCCTGCCGTCGACCTGCTGGCCGGCATCCCTTCTATCATCTACGGCTTTTTCGGCATGATCATCATCCGCCCGTTTATCGCACAACTGACCGGCGGCCTTGGTTTTGGTGCGCTGACGGCGTGGTTTGTGCTCGCCATCATGATCGTCCCTACCATCACCACGCTCACCATCGATGCTCTCAATTCCATTCCCATGGGCATCCGCGAGGCATCGTATGCCATGGGTGCTACTAAGTGGCAGACCATCTATAAGGTCGTGTTACCTGCCGCCAAGCTGGGTATCGTGGATGCCATCGTGCTGGGTATGGGCCGTGCCATCGGCGAGACCATGGCCGTGCTCATGGTCGTGGGTAACGCCCCGGTTATTCCCGATAGCATTGCGAGCCCCATCTCGACGCTCACGAGCCAGATTGCGCTCGACATGAGCTATTCCTCGGGTCTGCACCGCTCGGCGCTGTTCGGCATGGGCGTGGTCCTGTTTATCATCTCCGCCACGCTGGTGGGCATCGTCCGTCTGATTTCCAAGAAGAAGAGGGGGTAGGCTATGTCCGATTCCGTTGACGCGACGGTCGATGCGACCTCGTCGCGCGAGCGCATCAAGCGTGCCCTTTCCCACGGCAAGAAGGGCCGCATCAACAAGGACCTGTCCAACAAGATCATGCTTGGCGTGTTCCGTGCCGCGGCATACATCACCACGCTGGTGCTGGTCGCTATCATCGCCTACGTGGTTGTTAACGGCTTACCGCATATCTCGCTCGACTTTATCTTCGGTTGGCCCCAGGGCGTCAACGCCGAGGGCGGAATTTGGCCCACGATCGTCTCGACCGTCTACGTGACGGCGCTCGCCATGCTTATCTGCACGCCGATCGCTGTGCTGGCAGCCGTCTATCTGGCCGAGTACGCCAAGCAGGGCAAGGTCGTCGAGCTCATTCGCTACGCTGCTGACGCTTTGGCCTCGGTGCCCTCCATCGTTATGGGTCTGTTTGGCTACGCCTTGTTTGTCGAGGCCATGGGCTTGGGCCTTTCGATGGTCTCTGCCGCCCTGGCACTCGCGCTCTTGATGCTTCCCATCGTCATGCGCACCACCGAAGAGGCCATTCGCGCCGTTCCGCGCTATATCCGTTGGGGCGCGTACGGCCTGGGCGCCACCAAGTGGCAGGTTGTCTCCAAGATCGTGCTTCCTTCTGCCTTTGGCCGTATTGCCACGGGCATCGTCCTCGCCATCGGCCGTGCCATTGGCGAGACCGCGGTGGTGCTCTACACCATGGGGCAGGCCATCAATCTACCTATTTCGCCGCTCGATTCCGGCCGCCCCATGACGGTTCACCTGTACCTGCTTGCCAACGACGGCATCAACATGAACGCAGCCTACGGCACCGCGCTCTTGCTGATGGTGATCATTTTGGCCTTCAACCTGTTTGCGCGCTTCCTGTCGCGCAAGCGTCGCTAGTTAAGGAGTCCCATGTCCGTTTATCAGTCCGCTCCCACGCTGGAGCAAGCGGCCATTACGGCCAAGGATTTCAACTTTTGGTACGGTGACTTTCATGCGCTGACGGGGCTCGACCTCAACATCGCCAAAAACGCCATCACCTCGTTTATTGGCCCTTCGGGCTGCGGCAAATCGACGTTTTTGCGCTGCATCAACCGCATGAACGACCTGATCGAGGGCACGCGCATCGAGGGCACCATGACGCTCGACGGCAACGATATCTATGCCGAGGGTGTCGACCCGGTCGATCTCCGTCGTCGCGTGGGCATGATCTTTCAGCAGCCCAACCCGTTTCCTAAATCCATCTACGAGAATGTCGCCTTTGGCCCTCGTCTGCAGGGCGTGACTAGCAAAAGTGACCTCGATGACATCGTGGAAGAATCGCTCAAGCGCGCCAACCTCTGGAAAGAGGTATCCAATCAGCTCAACAAGGATGGTTTGGCACTCTCGGGCGGTCAGCAGCAGCGTCTGTGCATCGCGCGCGTGCTCGCGGTGCAACCCGATGTCCTCCTGATGGACGAGCCCTGCTCCGCCATCGACCCCACGTCCGTCTCTAAGGTCGAGGATCTGATGGCCGAGCTGGCGCCCGAGATGACGATCATCATCGTCACGCATTCAATGCAGCAGGCAGCTCGTATTAGCGACTACACCGCATTCTTCTTGCAGGAAGTTGCCGGCGAGCCCGCCACGCTCATCGAGTATGGTCAAACCGACGCGATCTTCACCAGTCCGGTGGACTCGCGGACGGAAGACTATATCACCGGCCGCTTTGGCTGATCGGTGCGACTAGTCCCAAGCTGATCGGACCTGGTCCGGTGTATATTCACTGTGCGGGCGGCATGACCGCACCCAACTGATTGGAGTGAACCATGCGCAAACTGTTTTCCCGTCAGCTCGTCGAGGCCCGTCACGAGATGCTGAGCATCTATGAGGCCGTCGATCTGGCCCTCCACGATGCCGTTAAGGCCTATGTGACCGACGACCGCAAGCTCGCCACCAAGACCAAGAAGCGCACGCTTTCGATTGACGCGCGCTGCGCTAACCTGGAGGCCGTGTGCTACAACCTGATCGCCACGCAGTCACCGGTCGCCTCCGACTTCCGCTTGCTGCAGACGATTATCTACGTCGACTTTAACCTGCAGCGCATGACCGATAAGGTTCGCCAGATCTGCCGCGCCACGCGTCATATGATCAAGGCCGACATCTCGCTGCCCCAGGAGCTCGTCGGTACGGTCGAGGCCGAGGCTGAGGCCGTCTACCAGGTGCTGGGCTCTTCGCTTTCTGCGCTCGTCACTAACGACATGTCCATCATCTGCAGCCTGGCCGTCGAGGACGAGCCGGTGCATGCGGCGTACGAGAAGTTCTTCCGCACCTTTAACCGCATGGACACGGGCGATTTTATGGACGACGACAGCAACTATGACGACCTGCGCCGCGCCATCATGGTTTCGCGCTACCTCGATCGCATCGCCTCGATTTCCATCGATGCCGCCTGCCGTCTGACCTTCCTGTTGACTGGTCAGCGCATGAATGCCGGCGATATCGCCCGCACTGATGAGGATGAGCTCGAGAGCATGCGCGTGCCTTCGGGCGAGGGTGTTATCATGAGGCCCGCCGTCGACGCTCGCTACGTTGCCAAGGTGCCCGCTAACGAGGTCAGCGAGGGTCTTCGCTACCTGCTCGATCATCTTGAGGATGAGGACGATGGCGAGGACGACGAGGAGTAAGTAACCCCGTTCGTCGAAAGATTGTAAATACCTAAGTGAGCGCGGCCTTGCACATGCGGGGCCGCGCTCTTGCGTTAGCATGGGACTACTTGTTTGGCTGTCAGCGGAGGCGATTAGCAATGGATAACTATTTGGACTTGATGCGCGCTCGCCGCGAGCAGATTCTGGAACGTTTTTATGCGGCGCTCGATCGCGCAGGCCGTCCCCACGACGCCGCGCGCCTCATTGCCGTGTCCAAGACCGTTGGTGTCGATGAGACCGTTGCCGCCATCCAGGCGGGGTATCGCCATTTTGCCGAGAACCGCCCGCAGGAGCTGGTTCGCAAGCTCACGGGTCTGGCGGAGCATCCGGAGCTGCCCGAGGTGCGCTTCGATATGATCGGCAACCTGCAGACCAATAAGATCAATGCGGTGCTGGGCTCAGCCGAGCTGATTCACTCGGTGGGTTCGCTGCATCTGGCGCAGGCGATCTCGAGCCGTGCTGTCCGCAAGATTGAGGCAGGCGAGCTCGCCGGCCCCCAGCGTGTGCTCATCGAGGTCAATGTGAGTGGTGAGGAGTCGAAGGGAGGCTTTTCACCCGATGAGATTCGCGCCGCCGCGGGTGAGCTTGCAGAACTTGAGGGAATTTGCGTACAGGGGCTTATGACTATGGCGCCCCGGGGGAATAAGGATGTGGCACGCCGCACCTTTGCGGGGCTTCGTGAGCTGAGGGATGAGCTGGAGGCGGCACATCCCGATTTGAACCTGCCTGAGCTTTCCTGCGGTATGAGCGAGGACTTTGAGTCTGCCCTTGAGGAGGGCTCTACGCTCGTTCGCCTGGGCAGGGTAGTATTTAGCCCGGAGTTTGCAGTAAAATAAGGCTCTGAAGTGCGCACTGATTATCGGGGCGCCTGCACTAAACCGCGAGAGGACACAACCATGGGCTTCCTTGACGAGATTAAAAATAAGATGCACCTGGGCGGCCAGCAGGGTTACGACCAGGGTTATGGCCAGGACGACGACTACGGCTACGATGACGGCTACGACGATGGCTATCAGAACAACGGCTACAGTGGTGCTTCGGGCGAGGGCTTCTACACCCAAGACGAGCCGAGCAACGGCCTGCTTGGCCAGACGCGCCGCGGTGAAGCTGAGTCGGTTGCCGTGTATACGCGCTCCGGTCAGCTGGTCGGCGATGACTCCCGCCATGCCACGACGTATAACCCGCCTTCGCGCTCGCAGGACAGTGTTGCGAGCGGTTATCGTCCTGGTGCCTATGACACGCCGTCGAGCTACGCCGAGAATACCCGCGCCCGTGCCGCCGCTGCACCCGCGCCTGCACCGAGCGATGCCTCGGCCTATGCGAGCAATATCATCAACGCCACGCCGCAGCTGCCGGCCTATGTCCTGCGCCCCGAGAGCTATGACGACGTGGAGACCGTGGTGCGCCGCGTTCGCACCAAGCAGCCTGTCGCACTGATTTTTGTGGGCGTACGCACCGAAGTTGCCAAGCGCGTCTTGGACTTCTCTTACGGCTTTGCCTGCGGTCTGGGTGCCACGGTCAAGGAGGTGGGCGACCGCGTGTTCATGGTGCTGCCCGCCGGTTGCGAGGTCAAAGATTCCGATCTCAAGAAGCTTCGTGCCGACGGCTACCTTAAGTAAAGACAAGACGAGGAGATTCCCATCAACATCTACACTATCGTCCAGCTGGTCAACACGCTGTTCAACTTCTATTCCACGCTCATTGTCGTCTACTGCTTTATGACGTGGATTCCCATGAAGCAGGGTGGTTTGCTTCAGGATATTGCCGCGGTGCTTGATAGCGTGTGCGGTCCGTGGCTCAACCTGTTCCGTCGTTTCATCCCGCCGATGGGCGGTATCGATTTTTCGCCGGTCGTTGCGATTATTGCGTTGCAGTTGGTGCAGAGGCTGGTTCTGCAGCTTCTTATAGGTATACTCGTGTAGAACTGACTTAGTAACTTACGTCGGGCGTGTAGCGCCGAGGCGATGAAAAAGGAGACTTGTTATGGCTATTACCCCTGCAGACATCCAGGCTCAGACTTTCTCTGAGGCCAAGCGTGGCTACGATCCTGCTGAGGTCGACGTCTTCTTGGAGACGCTGTCCTCCGAGGTTGACGCTATGCTCGCTAAGATCGTCGACCTTAAGGGTCGTCTGACTGCTACCGAGCAGCAGCTTGCCGATGCGCAGGCTCAGCTTGCCCAAGCTCAGGATGCCACCGCCCAGGCCGTTCCTGCCGCCCCCGTGGCTGCTCCCGCCCCTGACTTCTCCGCTCAGGAGCGCCAGATTTCCGCTGCCCTGATCGCTGCCCAGCAGACCGCTGAGACCATCGTCAACGATGCCAACGAGAACGCTGAGCGTATCCGCAACGAGGCTGACGCCAAGGCCCGCGAGGTTATCCGCCAGGCTCTGACCGAGAAGCAGGCCGAGCTCGAGGAGATCGATCGTCTCAAGGCTTCCCGTGAGGAGTTCAAGGCAGAGTATCTCAAGCTCATCCAGCACTTCATGGACGATGCCCAGAATTCCTTCCCGGCCGATCTGATGGCCTCCACGCCGGTCGGTTCTGCCGCTTCTCCTGCAGTGACTGTTCCCGCCGAGCCGCTGCCCGTCGCTGACCCGGTTGTCCCCGTGGCCGATCCCTTCGCCCCGATCGACAACTTTGCTGCCGACGACCTGGACTAACATTCGGCCTACAATTTAGTGCCTAGAAAGGACCCGCAGCTTGCGGGTCCTTTTTTATGACTGTGCAGGGGCGCGCAACATAAAAAACCGAGCCCTGCACATTGTGGCGCAGAACTCGGCGAATGGGTGAGCGGTAAAAGGTAGGTTTTAGGGCATGTGCCAAAAAACTACTTGAGGAGGAAGTTGGGGAGGGGAATGGTACGGGCCTCGCGATGCTCGGGGTCGGCGATGTGGTCGGCAGGATAGCCACAGACAAGCATGTGATAGGGATAAACGCCCTTGGGCAGATTGAACTGCTCCTGTGCCACCTCTGGCTTAAAATGGCATACCCAGCACGTTCCCAGGCCCTGCTCGGTGGCCTCCATCATCATCTGATCGCAAACGATGGATGTATCGATTTCGCTGGAATTCATCTGATCATACGGGCGCACCCAAGCATCATCGGTAACGCTGCAAATAAGGAAGATAAGCGGAGCGCCAAAGATAGACCCATCACGAGCAAACCGAGGCTGACAAGCAGCAGCCTTCTCCAGAAGCTCAGGCGTATCCAACACCATCACACGGGTTGGATGGTTATTACAAGCAGAAGGAGCAATACGCCCAGCCTCAACAATGGCATCCACAACAGCTTGCTCTACAGCCCGATCTTCAAACTCACGACAAGAATACCGACCCCGAGCCAGATCCAAATACCCCATAACCAAACCCTCCAAAGTCAGCAAATCAATCCAAGGTAAACCAAAGGGTACCCAAACCCCCATCCACCCAAACGCCCACCGAATACCAAAGTGTTCAATTGGGTATTAAAGGCCCCCTCGGCCAACCCCCCATTGCGCTCTAACTATCAGCCAAAGTTCCAATGGTGGTACGTAAGGCGAAGGGCCGGCCACGGTTTACTTTCGAACGACTCTGCAAAGCAGCCGGAGTGAGAAAGCAAACCGTGGCCGGCCCTTCGCCGCCGGGACACGTACCCCCAATTAACTGTTCTTCATGACAATCGAATCCACGACATCGGCCACATTCTCGCAGCAGTCGGCGCAGTACTCCAGGAAGGCGTACACGTCACGCCAAGCGATGACCTCGAGCGGGTCCTTGCCGTTAACGTGCAGGTTGCGCATGGCGTTGATGTAGAGCTCGTCGGCCTCGGACTCGATGGTGTTGATCTGGATGACGAGCTCGCGCAGGGTCTTGGACTTGCGGTAGTTGGGCAGCTCGACCATCAGGTCCTTCATGGCGCGGCAGGCGTCGGTCACCTTGTGGGCGATGACGATGGCATCGGGGTGGATGCTCTGGATGTTGGTGAAGTAGACGCGCTGCACGACGCCCTCGATGCGGTCGAGCACGGTGTCGAGTGAGCAGCTCATCAGATCCAGATCCTCGCGCTCGAGCGGGGTGATAAAGGCGGTGAGCAAGGCGTCTTCGAGCTCGTGGTGCTTCTTGTCTGCCGCATGCTCAATCGCATGCATCTTATCGAGCATGTCGTGGATCTGCGCGGGGTCAAAGTTCTCAAAAATCTTGGTGAGTAGCTCTGCGGCCTGGACGGCGAGGTCGGCGCAAGCGACGTAGTTGTCAAAGTAGAACGAATCGGGTTTCTTTGCCATGGGTGGGTCCTTTCGAGGCGAAGACGGGTGGGCGAGGTAATGCAGTCCGGATGGACGTTCGGTTTGACTAGAGGAACATCATGAACAGCTTGGCCATGACAAAGCTGATGAGTCCGCAGGCAGGGAAGGTGAAGAACCAGGTGAACATCATGTCCTTGACGACGCCGAAGTTGATGGCCGAGAGGCGCTTGACGGCACCGACGCCCATAATGGCGCAGGTCTTGATGTGCGTGGAGGACACGGGGATGCCGGTAAGGGTGGCAAGCAGCAGGTTCGCGGCGCCTGCGAGGTCGGCAGAGAAGCCCTGATACTTCTCGAGCTTAACCATGCTCTGGCCGACGGACTTGATGATGCGCTCGCCGCCCACGCTGGTGCCGATGCCCATGGTTGCCGAGCACAGCAGCATAATCCAGATGGGGATGCCGGCATCGCCGACGCTCGTCTGGCCGCTGGCGAAGGCCACGCCTAAAAAGAGCACGCCGATGAACTTCTGTCCATCCTGCGCGCCGTGCATAAAGCTCATGGCCGCGGCACTCGCGATCTGAGCGTATTTAAAGAAGACGTTGGCACGTCGCCTGTTGGCGGCGGCAAACAGAATCGAGACGAGTTTGCACAGGATCCAGCCCATGACAAAGCCCAGACCGATGGAGAGCGCCAGGCCGTAGATGACCTTCATCCATTCGTGGACGTTGACGCTGCTCGCGCCGCCGAGGGCGATAGCGGCACCGGTCAGGCCGGCGATAAGGCTGTGGCTTTGCGAGGTGGGGATACCAAAACGCGACGCTGTGGCGCCGTAGACGACGATGGAGAACAGTGCCGCGCAGAGGCACGCGAGCGCCATGGTGCTGTTTCCGCCAAAGTCGACGATATGTGAGATGGTGTTGGCGACGCTCGCGTTAAAGTGCGTCATGATGAGCACGCCGAGGAAGTTGAATGCGGCGCTCATGAGAATGGCGGCGCGGGCGGGCATGCAACGCGTAGTGACGCAGGTCGCGATGGCGTTGGGCGCGTCGGTCCATCCATTGACGAAGATGGCGCCCAACGCGAGGATCACGGTGACGGCAAGGACTGGGTTCGACACAATTTGGCCGAGGAAGGTTGAGAACGTTACGTCCATATATGGGCTTTCTCGAAGTTTGCAGACACGTTACAAAAACATGATAAATCGTATCACCTCCTGTGGGTTTCTTTACCGAGTTCTGATGGGAGAAGTGAACTTTTTGGCACTAAAATTGAATATTAGCCCTGTTGACCGCGGGTGTTCTTTTTGCTAACACGCCATGCGGACACGTGCGATTACTACGACACTCCAAAACCACAGTCTGTTCGCTTTACAACATGCAAACATGCGTTCGATAATAGGAGGCATGGAATATCGACAGACAGATGGCAAAACTCGGCGCGTGCACAAGCAGTATGTGGACGTCGTGGCTCGCATCCTCGCGGGCGGACAGGTCGTGCCGGTCACCGTCTGCTGGGTCGACGGTCGTTGCTTTACGATTGACGAGATTGTCTCGACCACTGGGTTTGGCCTGACGGTTCACGGCATCCGTACGGCAACCTATAAGGTGCGTTTTGGCGGGCACGCGACCGAGTTGTACCTGGAGGACCAGACGCGCGAGCGGGCGGACGGCTCGCAGGCACACGTGATGCGTTGGTGGGTCTGGGCCTTTGATCGCACGCTCGAGGGCGAGCGCCGTAGGTAAGGACGTACGGCATTCGGGTACAATGACAGGAATCTTGTCACCTACGGCGCTGTCGCGGCGCTTTGTGAAAGGACGAAGTATGAACGATATCCAGGGCTATCAGAACGGCCCCGTCGAGAGCGGCGCAAGCCGCGCCAAGGAGATGTCGCCGCGCGCGTACAACCTTGTCATGTCTGCCCTGATCTTCTTGGGCTTTTGCGCCATGGGCGCCGGCGCCTACTTTACGAGCACCATGTCGTTTGCGCGCATGATGATGAGCGGCGCCGCCTTGCCGCTGGTCTTTGGCTCGTTTATTTTGACCATCGTCGGCATGGTTATGATGTCGGCCGCCGCCAGCAAGCAGTCCGTGGGCCTGTCCCTTGTGGGCTACGTAATCTTTGCGAGTACCTTTGGCCTGACCGCGTCGTTTGGCCTTGCCAACTATGACCTGCCCACCATCAACACCGCTTTTATCGCCACGGCCGCCATCACCTTTGTCTTTGGCGCGCTTGGCGTGACCTTCCCCAAGTTTTTCCAGCGTGTGTATGGCATCGGTTTTGGTATTCTGCTCGCCACTATTCTGGTTGAGATCGTGCTGATGTTCATGGGCGTTTCGCAGTCCATCACCGACCTGATCGTGATTGTGGTGTTCGCTGGCTTTATTGGCTACGACACCTATGTTGCCACGACGGTGCCGCCTACGCTGCCCAACGCCGTGCTCATGGCCTCTAACTTGTTCGTGGATATTATCAACGTGTTCCTGCGCATTTTGAACATCCTCGGCCGTCGCGATTAAAGCGCGGCATTGCGACGCTTCCTGCCGGACACGGTAAAACGATGCGAAAGGCGGTCCTTCGGGGCCGTCTTTTTTGTGCGCGGCGGGGTATCATGGATGGGAAAAAGCCGATAGCGGCAGCGACAGGAAAGGTGGCCACGTATGGCAGACGTCGACAACAGGAACCGTAACCGCAGGTCCAACCGAACGGGTCAGCCCAATCCCAAGCGCGAGGCGCGTGCCAAGGCCGCCGAGTGCCATGTGGCGGCTATGTCCGAGGCCTGCGCCAAGGACATCGAGCGTTCGCTTGCCGGCGTGTGCGAGTTCGATGGTATGCCTGCCGGTTTTGTCGCGGCGATGAAGGTCAAGGCCCAAGCGGCCGACGCTGTCGAGGAACAGGTTGCCGAGGAGTCTGAGGCCGCCGAGGCCGAGACCGCTGAGGTTGCGTGCGCCGAGACCGAGGTTACGGCCGAGCCTGCACACGCAGAGGAGGCCACGGAGACCGAGTCCGCGCCTGCCGCCGAGGAGCCCGCTCCGGTCCTGCCCGAGGTCACCGTGCTCGACGCCTCTGCCACGCAGGCCATTCTGGATAACGGCCGAGGCTATGCGCAGTTCTGCGACATGGCCGTGCTCGACTTTGCCTCGTTCACCAACCCGGGCGGCGGCTACATCCAGGGCTATCTGGGTCAGGAGGCCACGCTCTGTGCCGATTCGTACCTGTACAACGTGCTCGATAAACAGCGCAAATGGTACGGCGAGAACCGTCGCCGCAACATCAACTGCGAGCTTTACCGCAACCGTGCGCTGGTGGTGCCTGCGGTGCGCTTCGACCGCAACCACGTGCATGCGTATGCCGACGTGATCGTGGCCGCCGCGCCCAACGCCAAGCGCGCTCGCCAGGAGTATCGTGTGGGTGACGATGCCCTGCTGGACGCCCTGCGCGATCGCATCCGCTTTGTGCTTGCCATCTGCGACGAGCTGGGTCGCGAGAAGCTCGTGCTGGGCGCTTGGGGCTGCGACAACAACGGCTTTGACGCCGAGGCCGTGGCCGAGCTCTTCCGCAAGGAGCTCGCATCGGGCGACTTTAAGGTCAAGCAGGTCTTTTTTGCCGTGCCCTCTACGCGCTGGGACGAAGATTTTGCCAAGTTCGAGCATGTGCTGGCAAACTTCCCCGAGCGCAACGAGGAGTCCTATGCCCAGGTTGCCGCTCGCGCTGCGGCTGCCCGCGCCGCCGAGCAGGTCCAGGCTGCCGCCGAGGACGATGAAGACGATGACGATTGGCGCAAGTACCTGTAATCGGTATGTGCTGACAGATAGGTCGATTCGGCGGGAGAGACTGCTCCCGCCGACTTTTTCTTTTTACTAGAGGAAGGGCTTACGATGAAAAACGTTCTGTGCTTTGGCGACAGCAATACCTACGGCTATGATCCGGCGGGCATGCGCGACGGCACCGCGGTACGCTATGCGCACGATGTGCGCTGGTGCGGCGTGGCCCAGCGCGACCTGGGCGAGGGCTGGCACGTGATTGAGGAAGGCCTCAACGGCCGCACGACGGTACGCGACGACATGTGCCATCTGGACACTAATCTCAACGGCATCCGCGCGTTGCCGATGCTGCTCGAGGCTCATAAGCCGCTGGATGCGATCGTGATTATGCTGGGCACCAACGACTGCAAGACGGTCTTTAGCGTGGGGGCTGCCGATATCGCTGACGGTGCCATGGCGCTGATTCGCACCGTCCGCGCGTTTCCCTGGACCGAAGCCGCGCCCTGCCCGCGTATTCTGCTGATGGCGCCTATCAAGATTAAACCGCAGATCGCCGATGTTTACATGACCGACTTTGACGAGCGCTCCGTCGAGGCCTCGGAGCATTTTGCCGAATACTATGCGTATGCTGCTAAACAGTTTGGCTGCGACTTTTTGAATGCCGCTGATTTTGCCGAGCCGGGCGATATCGATTATCTGCACATGATGCCCGAAAGCCACGAGAGCCTGGGCCACGCCGTGGCAGCCAAGCTCCAAGAGATGCTCGGAGAGTAGCGCGACCCAAAGCAGTACAGAAGTTCCCCTTGCGACGGCTTGTTTCGTTGGTTTGTTTTGATCTGTAACAGTTGTAAGGCCGAAAACGGGTTAGATGTTACAGATTAAGATTATTTAGGTTGATATCGGTCGTTTGTCTCGATCTGTAACATCTAGGGTCGATTTCGCCGAGTTAATGTTACAGATCGAGATGTTTGTGGGAACCACCGCAAAGGGGGCGGGCGCCTTTGCGGTGGCTTGGGCTGCGAATCTTAATACTGCCACATGTGGTTGACGGGGCCGGAGCCTTTGCCCATGTCAAAGCCGGCGGCCAGAGCGCCCGTTAGGTATGCCTTGCCGGCGTTGACAGCGTCGGCAAGATCCATGCCCTGGGCCAGCGCGCAGGCGATGGCGGACGAGAGTGTGCAGCCGGTGCCGTGTGTGTTGTCGGTCTCGATGCGCTTGTGGCGGAACCACGTGGTGAGTGGATCTCCAAGATGGTTGCCCTCGTCATCGAGTGGCGCGGGTTCGGCCAGTACATCGTTGGCCTCGTTGACAAGATGCCCGCCCTTAACGAGGGATGCGCAACCAAAGCGGCGGGTGAGGAGCATGGCAGCATTTTGCTGCGTGCGCTCGGAGTCGACCTCGTAGTCGAGCAGGGCCATGGCCTCGGGAATATTGGGCGTGATAACCGTCGCTAGCGGGAACAGGCGGCGGGTGAGCGCCTCGGCGGCATCTTCGGCAATCAGCCGTGCGCCCGAGGTGGCTACCATGACGGGGTCGACTACCACTTTTGTCGCGTTCCAAGCGCTCAGGCGGTCGGCGATAACATCGATAATCTCGGCAGAGGAAACCATGCCAATCTTGACGGCGTTGGGGCGGATATCGTCAAAAACGGCATCGATCTGCGCCGCGACAATATCCGGGGAGATGTTCTGCACGGCGGTGACGCCCAGGGTGTTCTGTGCGGTGATGGCGGTGATGGCCGTCTCGGCATACAGGCGGTGCGCCGTGATGGTCTTGATGTCGGCCTGAATGCCGGCGCCACCGCTGGAATCGGATCCTGCGATGGATAGAACGGCAGGTACCTTACTGCGATCCATGTTCGCTCCCCTGTTCGGTCGGAATCAAATGGGTCTATAAGCCAGCATTATAATGATGCCCGGGCCGACTCTATGTCGAACCCGGGCGGGCGATGCAATCTTTACGCAAATGCAAGCAAATGTTCACACGTCAACAATTGACAGGCACCAGCTCGCCGACAGAAGCGGCCGCGGCGACAGGCTAGTCCTCCATGCCGAGGTCGATCGTGGTGCCCTCGAAGATCTTGTTGACGGTGCGGACGGCGCACATCTTGCCACACATGGTGCAAGTGCCCTCGGTGGCGGCGGGGGACTCCTCGTAGCGCTTCTTGCCCGTAACCGGGTCGAGCGCGCACTCCCACATGGCGTCCCAATCGAGCTTGCGGCGTGCCTGGCCCATCTTGTCGTCCATGTCGCGGGCGTGGGGCACCTTTTTGGCGATGTCGGCGGCGTGTGCGGCGATCTTGGTGGCCATGAGGCCGTCGAGCACATCCTGGGCGTTGGGCAGGCATAGGTGCTCTGCTGGTGTCACGTAGCACAGGAAGTCGGCACCGGAACTGGCGGAGATGGCGCCGCCGATGGCGGCGGTGATGTGGTCGTAGCCCACGCCGATATCGGTCACCAGCGGCCCGAGCACATAGAACGGAGCATTGTGGCACAGGCGCTTCTGCAGTTTCATGTTGGCGGCGATCTCGTCGAGCGCCATGTGACCCGGGCCCTCGACCATGACCTGGACGCCGGCGGCCCAAGCGCGCTTGCACAGCTTGCCCAGCTCAATCATCTCAGCGGTCTCGGTGGCGTCGTTGGAGTCGTAGAGGCAGCCCGGGCGGCAGGAGTCGCCGAGCGAAATCGTCACGTCGTACTCGTGGCAAATCTCGAGCAACTCGTCGTAGAACTCATAGAATGGGTTCTCGTTACCGGTGACCTCCATCCAGCCAAACAGCAGTGAGCCGCCACGGCTCACGATGTTCATCAGGCGGCCGGTCTCCTTGAAGGTCTTGATGACCGATTTATTGATGCCGCAGTGGATGGTCATAAAGTCCACGCCGTCTTCGGCGTGTGCACGCACGACCTCGAGCAGATCGTCCTTGGTCAGCTTGACCAGCGGCTTTTCCATGTAGCCGATGGCGTCGTACATGGGGACGGTGCCTACCATGAGCGGCGTCTCGTCGATGAGCTGCTGGCGGAACTGACGTGTCTTGCCCGAGTTGGAGAGGTCCATGATGGCGTCGGCGCCAAAGTCCTCGGCGATCTTGACCTTCTTCCATTCCTCGGCGGCATCGGCCTTGTCGCCCGAGATGCCCAGGTTCACGTTGACCTTGGTGGACAAGCCCTCACCGACGCCAAAGGCGCGCATGCCCTTTTTGATGTGCACGATGTTGGCGGGAATGGCGATGCGGCCGTCGGCCACGCGCTCGCGGATGTACTCGGGGTCGCGATGCTCGCGCTCGGCGACCTCCTTCATCTGCGGTGTGATCTGCCCGGCGCGGGCGAAGTCGATTTGCGTGACGAGCTTGGGCTCGGTCTGTGTGCTCATTGGCACGGCTCCCTTCGTTGGCATTACCCATATCAGGTTTGCGGGTCAGGGCGGGCGCGCCCAGTCTCAGCCTGCCGTCTTGTCCTGCAAGCTCCCCGTTTATGTGGTGGGCTCAAGTATAGCCTGAATGGGTACGATTGGGCCAACAAGCGTGCCTGTGGGGAGGCGAACATGGAAGACAAGCATCTATATCGAGAGACACAATGGGATGTATCGGCCGAGGAAAGCCGTGCGCACCATGGCCTTGTCGCGATTGGTTTTGCGGTGCTTGCCGTGTTGGTGATTGCCTTTTGTATTTGGACGTTCGGCGGTCGTGGCGGCGCTGCATGGGAGTTCGAGGCTGATGACAGCCTACCGATTATGACGGTGAGGAGTACTGGCGGTAATGCCAATACGCTCGCCGTTCCGGGCGATTATTGGTACCCGCGCGATGAGTTTGTGCAGTTGCAACTGAGTGGTGGGTCCATTCCAGGTGAAGAAATCGAATGCGTGACGTTTGACGCGGCGCTCAAAACGCTCACGGTGAAGCTCAAAGATCAAGGAGATGCGCCCACGACCATGGATATCGCCCTGACGGAATGGCGTCTGGAACCTCCGTCGGGCGTTGCGGTATCCGACGTAGGGCACGTTAAGATTACCTACCAAGATGGCTCGACGAGCGAGATTGCAAAGGCCGATGGCTTGGCGGAGTAATGGGGTGTTTGGAAACGGCGGGCCTATTGTGCCTGCGCGTTCATGAAAACCAGGGTGTTTTTGTCTGAAAGCTCGGGGATGTGCCGATAGCCGATGTTGAATGCGGTAAGTTCGCTTGCATCCTCGAGCTTGTTTTCTGCTATCCACCGCACCATGGAGCCGCGCGCCTTTTTGCTGGCGGTCGACCGTTGGATGGGCTTCCCGTTGCGGATGCCCTCGCCAAAGAGGCATGTGACGGCCGTGGCGTCGTCCGCGAGGTGGGGCAGAACGGCTTTGGCATACTCTACGCTGGCGAGGTTGACGATCGTGGTGTTTGAGCCTGCCGGGGCGATAGTCCGCGCGAGCTTGTCGCTCCAAAACGCGTAGAGGTCTCGGGCATCGTCAACGGCGAGCTTCGCGCCCATTTCCAACCGATACGGTTCGACGGCATGAAAGGGACGAACGCACCCGTAGAGGCCGGAGAGGATCCATAGATGGTCTTGCAGCCATGTGAGCTGCGCGGAATCCATCACCTCGGGCGCCATGCTTTGGTATTGGATGCCGTGATAGGACATGACGGCGGGGGAGATTCGACGCGCGATATCGGGATCGGCGAGGTCGGCATCACTCAGGACGGGCATAAATTCGTGAAGCGTATCCAGGCACGCTGTAAGCAGCCTGTCGCTCACGTTCCAAAGGGTCTGCAGGCCGCCGCTGCCTTCATTCTGCTCGATATCTAGCAGTGCGCGGTGGAGGCGAGCTGTCTCGCGCACAAAGGGTGGAATGCCCAGGACTTCAAAAGCATCTTGGGCCGCGCGCATCTGCTTGGCGGGCGAAATGATGACCTGCAGCATGGACTCTCCTCTGCCAAAAAGGAAGTTGCGGTGGAATACGGTCTGTTTTGGCCGTTTATGGGCCAGTTTAGTCCGTATTTCACCGCAACTGACGAAGGGTTGGTTAGGCTCGCTCGATGAAGGCCTTGTAACCGCGATATGCCTCGTAGATGTCGGCCTTGTTGGCGACCTCCCACAGGGCGTGCATGGACAGGACGGCAACGCCGGAGTCGATGACGTACATGCCGTACTTGGCCATGATGTAGGCGATGGTGCCGCCGCCACCAGCGTTGACGCGACCGAGCTCGCAGGTCTGGAAGTCCACGCCGGCCTCGTCCATGATGTCGCGGACGAGGGCCACGTATTCGGCGTCGGCGTCGTTTGAACCGCCCTTGCCGCGGCTGCCCGTGTACTTGTTAAAGCACAGGCCGCGACCCATGAAGGCTGCGTTCTTGGTCTCGAACTTGCCGGCGTAGCCCGGGTCGAAGCCGGCGGACACGTCGGAGGAGAGCATGCGGCTGTGAGCGAGTGCACGGCGCAGGGCCAGCGGGCTATCCTCGCCGGCGAGCGTCATGATCTCGGCGACGGTGTTCTCGAAGAAGCGGCTCGTCATGCCGGTGGCACCCACGGAGCCAATCTCCTCCTTGTCGACGATGAGTGTGATGCTCGTGCGCTCCACGTTGGCGACGTTTATCTGGGCGAGCATGGACGGATAGGCGCAGACGCGGTCGTCATGGCCATAGCCCAGAATCATGGAGCGGTCGAGGCCCATGTCGCGGGCCGGGCCGGCGGGCACGACCTCGATCTCGGCGGAGAGGAAGTCCTCCTCCTCGACGTCGTACTGCTCCTTGAGGATGTCCAGGAACATCTGCTTGACGGGCTCCTTGGGGGCGTCCTTGTCGTCCTCGTCAAACTTGACGGGGCGGCCGCCCACGATCACGTCGAGGATCTCGGCGTCGACGGCGTCCTTGGCGGGCTTGGCCATCTGCTCGCTCGAGAGGTGGATCAGCAGGTCGGAGATGGTAAAGACCGGGTCGTCCGCCTTGTCGCCGATGTTGATGTCGACGGTGGTGCCGTCCTTTTTGCAGATGACGCCCACGAGTGCGAGCGGGGAAGCGACCCAGTGGTAGCTCTTGACGCCACCGTAGTAGTGCGTGTCGAGGTAGGCCATGTCGCCGGCTTCGAAGGCGGGGTTCTGCTTAAGGTCTAGGCGCGGCGAGTCCACGTGGGCGCCCAGGATGTTAAAGCCCTGCTCGAGCGGGGCGGTGCCCAGGTTGACGAGCATGAGGTCCTTGCCGTGATTGGCGGCGTACACCTTGTCGCCGGCCTTGAGCGCGCGGCCCTCGGCGATCACGGTCTCCAGATTGACGTAGCCCGCCTCCTCGGCCATCTTGATACCGGTCTTGACGCACAGGCGCTCGGTCTTGTTCTCGCTCAAAAACTGCTTATAGCCGCGGCAAAGCTCCTCGAGCTCCTCGACTTGCTGTGGCGTGTACTTTTTCCATGCGCAGGGACGCTCCATGACGCAGGCTCCTTTCGGATCGATCGTGCTGGTTGATGTACCGTGAGCCATCGTATCACGCGCGGGCCCGCGGCGGCAGGGAAGCCTGATGTGCGGTGGCCGTGGGGCGGGGAGCGTGTAAACTGGTGTGAGCAAACCGTGCCCAGCCTAAAGCGAGGTATTCAATATGTCTGACAAGCGCCGTACCTTTGCCGTCATCGACGGCAACTCGCTCATGCACCGCGCCTTCCACGCCGTGCCGCCCACCATGAACGCGCCGGACGGTCGTCCCACCAACGCGATCTTTGGCTTTTTGAATATGTTCCTCAAGATGATTGACGCCTTTAATCCCGACGGCGTTGTTGTGGCGTTTGACAAGGGCAAGCCGCGCGTGCGCATGGAGATGCTGCCGCAGTACAAGGCTCAGCGCCCGCCCATGGACCCCGATCTGCACGCACAGTTTCCCATGATTAAGGAGCTGCTCGCCGCGCTCAACGTGCCGATCTTGCAGTCCGAGGGCTGGGAAGGCGATGACATCCTGGGCACTATGGCGCGCCTGGGCGAGCAGGCCGGCTGTGACATGCTGCTGGTGACCGGTGATCGCGATATGTATCAGCTCGTGACCGAGCACGTCAACGTGGTCTCGACCCGCAAGGGCCTGTCCGACGTGGCGATCATGACGCCCGAGAGCGTGGACGATCTGTATCACGGCATCACGCCGGCGCTCGTGCCCGACTTTTATGGTCTGAAGGGCGACACGTCCGATAACATCCCCGGCGTGCCGGGCATCGGCCCCAAAAAGGCGAGCGCGCTCATTGCTCAGTACGGTAACCTGGACGAGGTCATCGCACATGCCGACGAGGTCAAGGGCAAGATGGGCGAAAACCTGCGCGCGCACATCGACGATGCCCTGCTGAGCCGCAAGGTCGCGACCATCCGCACCGATGCGCCCGTTGAGCTCGATTTTGAGGCGACGTCCTTCCCGGCGTATTCTGCCGATGAGGTTTCCGCGGCGCTGGGCACGCTTGGTATCACCGCCATGCAGAACCGTTTCTTGGCGCTGATCGGTGGCGAGGACGGGGCTGCTGCTGCCTCCAGTGTGTTTGAGATGCCTGCGATGGTTCGCGCGGCCGCGGGCGATGCTGAGGCGCTTGGTGCCGTTGCGGCTGAGATTTCCCGCGCGATTGATGCCGGCGAGTGGATCGCCGCCGTGGTGGACGACGACAAGGAAGAGGGCGCGCTCTTTGGACTGACGCGCACGCTGTGGCTGGCGACGTCCAAGGGCCTGTTCGCGCTCGAGGAGGGCGACGGCGGTGCGGCGTCTGAGGTTGAGGGCTTTAACTTTGCCCACGGCGTGATTGCCGGCGTGCTCGCGCGCCTGTTTATGGAGGGCCGCGTGGCGAGCCCGGATATGAAGGCGCTGCTGCACGAGCTTTCGCCTATCGATTCCTCTGAGTCCGAGCTCATGGACCCGCTGGCAGTCGACTCCACGCGCATCTTCGATACCGTGGTTGCCGCCTACCTGCTGGATTCCGACCGCTCCGAGTTCGATGAGGCGTATCTGGCCGATACCTGTCTGCAGATGGCGCTGCCTGCGGCGCGCGGTGCAGAGGGTGCCGGCGAGGACGCTCCTGCACCCGCCGCTCGCACGGCGGCCTTGACGCTGGCGCTGGTCGCACCGTTGCGCGACCGCATGGCCCGCGAGAACGCCGTCAACGTGTTCGATGGCATCGAGATGCCGCTTGTGCCGGTGCTTGCCAAGATGGAGCGCGCGGGCATGCTCGTGGATCCCGACCGCCTGCACAGTCTGTCCGAGGGTCTGGCGACCCAGATTGCCGAGGTCGAGCGAAGCATTCGCGACCTTGCCGGTGACGAGACCTTTAACATCGGCAGCCCCATGCAACTCTCGCACGTGCTGTTTGATGTGATGGGGCTTCCGACCAAGGGCCTCAAGAAGACCAAGCGCGGCTACTATTCGACCAACGCCAAGGTGTTGAGCGATCTTGCCCGCGACCACGAGATCGTGCGCCTGATTTTGGACTGGCGTGAGAAGTCCAAAATCAAGTCCACCTATCTGGACACGCTGGGCCCGCTACGCCGTGGTGACGGTCGTGTGCACACTACGTACAACCAGACCATCACAGCAACGGGGCGTCTGTCCTCGAGCGACCCGAACCTGCAGAACATCCCGACGCGCTCGGAGCTGGGTCGTACCGTCAAGACGGCGTTTTCGGCAGGCGAGGGAAGCGTCTTTTTGGCGGTGGACTACTCGCAGATCGAGCTGCGTCTGCTGGCGCATCTCTCGGGTGACGAGCACTTGGTGCGCGCCTTTAACGAGGGCGAGGACTTCCATGCCGAGACGGCGGCGCGCGTGTTTGGCGTTCCCGTGTTCGAGGTAACGCCCGACCTGCGCAGTCGCGCCAAGGCCGTGAACTTTGGCATCGTGTATGGTCAGCAGGCTTACGGCCTGTCGCAGTCGCTGCATATCTCGATGGCCGAGGCACGCGACATGATCGACCGCTACTACGAGGCCTACCCGGGCGTGCGTACGTTCCTCGACAACGTAGTGGCGCGCGCCAAGCAGACGGGCTACGCCGAGACCATGTATGGCCGCAGACGCCATATTCCCGAGCTCAAGGCCAAAAACCCGCAACTCCGCGGCTTTGGCGAGCGCACGGCCATGAACCACCCCATGCAGGGAACCGCCGCCGACATCATCAAGATCGCCATGGCCCGCGTAAGCCGCCGCCTGGAAGAAGAGGGCTTTGCCGCCCACATGATCTTGCAGGTACACGACGAACTGGACTTTGAGTGCCCCACCGATGAAGTCGAGCGCCTGACCACCATGGTCCGCGACGTCATGGAACACGTAGTAGACCTCCGCGTCCCCCTAATCGCCGAAGCCAGCACCGGCATAACCTGGGCCGACGCCAAATAGGGAAGTGCCCACAACCCTAAAGTAACCAAACCAGAAGGGGGCTCCTTGCCAACAAGGAGCCCCCTTCATTCCAAAAAATCAGCCAAGTATCTAGGCGCCAAGACGCCACCCAGACGGCGAGCAAGTCACCCAAGGACCTGGCCGGGCGAGGCGGGTAAGTTTTTCGTAGATTCCGCACGAGCCGGAAAGCACTTAATGTGCTTTCCGAGCGAGCCCAGGACCTGACCGAGCGAAAAACTTACCCGCCTCGCCCGGCCAGGTCCGACGAGCCACGTTAACAAGCCGCCAAGATGGCGTCGATGAGCGTCAGTACGCCCCCGTCGTTGTTGCTCGGAATGCGCCACTTGGCGTGCGCGTTCATGTGCTCCTCGGCATTGTCTACGATAAAGCTGTGACCGACGCGCTCCAGCATGGGGATGTCGTTGTACGTATCGCCCACGGCGGCGGCGTCGGCAATATCGATGCCCAGGTGTTCGCACAGGTGCGCGACGCCGGCGCCCTTGTCGACGCCCAGGTTCATAAAGTCGATCCACTCGCGCCCGGCGTTGGTGACGTAGAGCTTGTCCGAGAACTCGGGACTATAGGTCTCGCGGAAAGCGGGCTCGGCGTCGTAGCCGGGGAAGAAGACCGAAATCTTGTTGGACTCGAAATCAATGCCATCAAAGCTGTCGACGTAGTTGATTGTGTTGTAGTAGACGCTGATCTCGTCGTGGTATTGATGGTCGCGGGCAAGCACGTAGAACTCGTCGAAGCAGCAAAGGACGGGGACAGCGCGCGGATCCTCCGAGGCACGGCTCAAGACCTGCTGATACAGCTCCACGTCAATAGTGCTCTTATAGATATAGCTGCCGCGATAGATCACGCACGCTCCGTTGTCGGGACAAAAGGCGAGGCGGTTCTTGACGCCCTCGAACATCTCCTCGAGCTTGGGGGCGGGACGTCCGCTGGCGGGGCAGAATACGATGTCGGCGTCGGCGAGCTTGTCTAGGCGCTCATCAAGACCCTGGGGCAGCACGCGCTCGTCGGTCAGCAGCGTCTTGTCCATGTCGACGGCGAGAATCTTAATGTTTCCGATATTGGCGTCCGATTCGTAAGTTTGCATAAAAGCGAGCCTTTCGTTTCGAGATTGTTTCAGACGTTATAGCCATCAATTCGTAGTCGGGCGTATTTTCGCAGGAACGGAGCGTATTTGCACCACGCTTCACAAAGTAATGAAAAAACTTTTCAGAAATTTGAATTTGTCGCTTGTGCTGCGGGCACTTTAGCGTAATATAGCGACCATCGAAAACGGAGACGGAAAAACAACCGCTTACCGAGGAAAAGGTACCGTTTACGATATTAGAATTGCGCCCGGCGATAGGTGAAAGGAGAGGCAGATGCAGTTCGTAACGATCATCACCACTGCAGACAATGCCATCCGACGCCAGCGCGCAATTTCCCGACGACGATAACAATCGTCTCTGTCCGCATGGGGCGAATTGCCTCAACAGAGTCATTTTGAGGTCGTTGGGTTTTAGCACGACATTGCTGCATGTTTCTAGGGCATGTATGTGCTGATTTTTGCTATTTAACCTGATATTGCACGGTATATGACCTTGAAATGACTTGCAACTGACCGATGTTCTAACTAGCTACCAAGGGCGAAAGGAAACAGCCATGAGCAAGGAAAAAGTCGTTCTCGCATATTCCGGTGGTCTTGATACATCCGTATGTGTCAAGTGGCTCCAGGACGAGAAGAATCTCGATGTCGTTTGTGTCTGCGGCAACGTGGGCCAGGAAGAGACCGGACTGGATGCCAAGAAGCAGAAGGCGCTCGACCTGGGCGTTCTCGATTGCCAGGTGCTCGACCTGCGCGACGAGTTCTCCGATGAGTTCCTGACCAAAGCCATTGCAGCAAACTCCATGTACGAGAACAAGTATCCGCTGCTCTCCGCCCTGTCTCGCCCGCTGCTTGCCAAGAAGCTTGTTGAGGTCGCCCACGAGTTTGGCGCGACCTACGTCGCCCACGGCTGCACCGGCAAGGGTAACGACCAGGTCCGTTTTGAGGCCGCCGTCAAGGCCCTCGACCCCGAGCTCAAGGTTATCGCCCCGGTTCGCGAGTGGGACCTGAAGTGTCGCCCCGACGAGGTCGCCTATGCCCACGCCCACAACGTGCCGGTTCCCGAGGGTGCCAACGACAACCCCTACTCCATCGACGACAACCTGTGGGGTCGTGCCATTGAGTGCGGTCACCTGGAGGATCCCTGGAATGAGCCGCTCGACGACGCTTGGGTTATGACCAAGAATCCCGAGGACACCCCGGACACCCCGACCTACACCGAGATTGAGTTTGAGGCCGGCAAGCCCGTCGCCGTCGACGGCAAGAAGATGAAGCTCTCTGAGATCGTCATCGCCCTCAACAAGATCTCCGGCGACAATGGCTTTGGCCGTCTCGATCTGGTCGAGGATCGCCTGGTGGGCCTTAAGAGCCGCGAGTGCTACGAGGTTCCCGGCGCCCTGACGCTCATCACCGCCCACAAGGCGCTCGAGGACATCTGCGTCGAGGGCGACCTGCTCAAGACCAAGATCAAGCTCGAGCAGGATTGGGCCACCGCCGTGTACAACGGCCAGTGGTACAGCCCGCTCAAGAACGCGCTCGATGCCTTTATGGCCGACACGCAAAAGTTCGTGACCGGCACTGTCCGTCTGAAGTTCTTTAAGGGCAACTGCCATGTCGTCGGCCGCAAGAGCCCCTTCAGCCTCTACGACTACGGTCTGGCTACCTACGACCGCGACACCACGTTTGACGAGAAGGCCAGCGCCGGCTTTATCGAGATCGATACGCTGTCGCTCAAGACGTGGGCAAAGGTCCAGGGCCCCAGCTCTGCTGCTGCCCAGGCCTAGCGCCTCCTTCCCTTGGTATCCGCGCGGCCCATCCGCGTGATACATAACGGGCGCACGGGGTCCCTACCTTTCGTTATGCTTGCTGACACTTCTTAACATCGGTGGCCCCTACGTTCCGCCCGCATATATGATGCCGCGTCTGCGGCTGAGTCCGAGCCCCGCCGGGGTTGTCCGGCGGGGCTCCTTCTATCAATTTGGCGGCTCTGCGCCTATATATATGAGGAGTATCCATTATGTTCAATGCTTTCGCGCATGCTTTACTTGCCCTCGCGCCCGAGTTCGATGCTGCAAAGGTCGAGGACGTTCCTATGAGCCTGAAGGCCTGGATCGATGGTTCGCAGGGCAACATCCGGAGGGAGACGTTGGGCGCCAAGTGCATGGCGCGTCACTTCTTTGCAAATTAGCTACATGGCTCCGCACACGGTGGGGAATGTGTAAAACTAGCGGTTGAAAAATCGCTTTAGCGATATGGCGCATTGCTTTGGGCGCTTGTTTTGGTATTTGGAGAAAGGGGACGGTTCCATGGCTCTTTGGGGCGGTCGTTTTGAGGCGGGCGTGGCCGAGGTCACGCAGGAGTTTGGCGCGTCGCTGCCGGTCGACAAACATCTCTATAAGCAGGATATCGCCGGCTCTAAGGCGCATGCCAAGATGCTGGCGGCCCAGGGCATCATCAGTGCCGAGGACGAGCAAGCGATAGCCGAGGGTCTGACCGGAATCGAACAGGATATCGATGCCGGCAACTTCACCTTCGACATCAACGACGAGGACATTCATATGTCCATCGAGAGCGAGCTGACGCGTCGCATCGGCGAGGCTGGCAAGCGCTTGCATACCGGACGTTCGCGCAACGACCAGGTGGCGACCGATACGCGCCTGGGCGTCAAGGCGCTGGCCAAGGAGCTCATGGAGGCCAATCTTGAGCTGCGCCATGTGCTGGTGGATGCGGCCAAGAAGTACGACAAGGTGATTCTGCCGGGCTACACGCACATGCAGCATGCTCAACCCGTGCTGCTGTCGCATCATCTGCTGGCGTATTCCTGGATGTTCGCGCGCGACTTTACACGCCTGAAGGCCGCCTTTGATGCCGCCGACAACTGCCCGCTGGGTGCTGCCGCGCTTGCCGGTACGAGCTATCCGCTCGATCGCCAGATGACGGCTGCCGAACTTGGCTTTGCGGGCGTGATTCCCAACTCGCTCGATGCGGTTTCCGACCGTGATTTCCTGCTCGATCTGCATTACGCCGGCTCCGTCATGGCCATGCACCTGTCGCGTCTTTCCGAGGAGATCGTGCTGTGGTCGAGCTCTGAATTTGGCTTTATCACGCTTTCCGACTCGTACTCCACCGGCTCGTCCATCATGCCGCAGAAGAAGAATCCCGACTTTGCCGAGCTTATCCGCGGCAAGAGCGGTCGCGTGTACGGCAACCTGGTGCAGCTGCTCGTGACCATGAAGGGCCTGCCGCTCGCTTATAACAAGGACTTGCAGGAGGACAAGGAGGGCGCGCTCGATACCGCTCACACGCTCATGCAGTGCCTGTCCGTTATGGCCGGAATGATTTCGACTTGGACCGTCAACGAGGATGCCATGGCGCGCGAGTGCGGCGTGGGGCACCTTGCCGCCACCGATGTTGCCGATTACCTGGCCAAGCGTGGCCTGCCGTTCCGCGAGGCACATGCCGTGGTGGGCCATCTGGTCCTGATGTGCGAGAAGCGCGGCTGCAATCTTGAGGACCTGCCGTTTGAGGTGTTCCAGGAGGCAAGCCCGCTCTTTGAGCGCGACATTACTGAGGCGCTCGACATCCCGTCGATTGTCGCCGCGCGCACGACCGAGGGCGGCACCGCCCCTGCCGCCGTTGCCGTGCAGCTTGATCGCGCCGAGGCACAGCTCGTGGCTGACGAGGGCGTGTTTGGGTCACTGACTAAGGTCGTCGAGATGGGCCACGGGGTAAAGTAGGGATTTGGCTGAAGCCGTTTTGGCCATTTATTGATATATCGTTTTCACTTTACGGGCGCCTGCTGATGTGGGCGCCCGTATTTTGTTGCTATGGGGGAGGGGCTTGTCGAGAACTTCTGTAGGACCTTTGGGCAGGTTGTGAAGGGGCTACGTTCGCGGGCGGCAACCGACCGCCTGCTCTGTTCGATGCGGTTGATGGGCGGTCGGATGGTACTCTAATCGGGCTTCGAAACAGAAGTGACACATATGGAGCGCTTTAATAAATTGCAACGTTTCAATAAACAGCTTTTTGTTTAACTGCAGCTAAAACTCTGTTACGATGCAGTCCAGGCGGGTGCCGGAATGGGACTTGGGCACGCGCGAACCTACTTGAAAGGCTACCTTATGGCTATCGAGAAGACCTTCATCATGATTAAGCCCGACGCCGTGCGCGATCGCAAGATCGGCGAGATTGTTGCTCGCATTGAGCGCAGCGGCCTTGTCATCGAGCGCATGGAGATGACCACGCTCGAGCGCGCTACCGTCGAGGAGCACTACGCCCATCTGGCCGACAAGCCCTTCTTTGGCGGTCTCTGCGACTTTATGACGAGCGGTCCGGTCGTCAAGATGGTCGTTTCCGGTCTCTCCGCTGTTGCTAAGATGCGCACCCTTATGGGCGCTACTAACCCGCTTGATGCTGCCCCCGGCACCATTCGCGGCGACTTCGCTGTCGATGTCAACGCCAACGTGATCCACGGCTCCGACTGCCTGGAGAACGCCGAGATCGAGATCAAGCGCTTCTTTGGCTAAACCAGCTTTGACTCCTTAAAGCTGTTAGCGTGTGGCTTTGGCGCTGCGGAATTCCATCCGCGGCGCCCTTTTTATTCCAAAATCTATGAAGGGGCCCGCTCGGACATGTGTTCCGAGCGGGCCCCTGCTGTTAGCTTGTGGTACTGAGTGGTTTAAGCCTCGTCGACGACCTTGAGTCCACGGGTCTGGTCGATCTCGTTGAGAAGATTGACGCGACGCTCGTGGCGACCACCCTCAAACTCGGCGTCGAGCCACTCGTCGACGATCATCTTGGCGAGCTCGGAGCCCACGACACGGGCACCAAAGGCGAGCACGTTGGTGTTGTTGTGCATGCGCGAGAGCTTGGCGCTGAAGGGCTCGGAGCATACGACGGCGCGAACGCCCTCGACCTTATTGGCGGCCAGGCTGATGCCGACGCCGGTACCGCAGATCAGGATACCCAGGTCGACGTCACCGTTGGCTACTGCCTTGCCCACCTTGTAGCCGGCGATGGGGTAATCAAAGCTCTCGGAGGTGTCGGTCCCAAAGTTCACGACCTCGCAGCCGCGCTCCTTCAGGTGCTCGGAGATAATGTTCTTGAGCTCGACGGCGGCATGGTCGTTGCCGATACCAATCTTCATGAGTGGTTCCTCTCTGGTCCGTGCGGCGGAATTGCTAAAGGTTTTACCGCGTTCGACTGCATGATAGCGCGACTTTTGTGTAAACGCTCGGGCGTTTTTTGGTCAAACGCTTTAGCATGCAACAAGACTTACTTCTCATGAATTAATGCCGTCAGTTTGCGCTTGAACGCCGTCCGCCGGAACTTGGGTTGCGGTTTTTGATGCATTGTTATCAAATAAATAGAGTTAACTATTATTGAGAGCCCAGTCCGTTATGTAAGCAGGAGATACCTATGCCTACCGATTCCATTCGTGACGCCACTTTTTGCGATGTCTTGAACCGCGAGCTTGTCTGCGCGCTCGGCTGCACCGAGCCCATTGCCGTTGCCTATGCAGCGGCGCTGGCGAGCCAGACGCTCGGATGCGAACCCGATCATATGGATGTTGCCTGCTCGGGCAATATCATCAAGAACGTTAAGAGCGTGACCGTGCCCAACTCGGGTGGCATGCACGGTATTGAGGCGGCGGCCGTGCTGGGTGCCGTGGGCGGTGACGCCAAGAGCGCGCTCGAGGTGCTCGAGAGCGTTAACGACGAAGATCGTGCTCGCGTGGCCGAGCTTCTCACCGATGCCGGTTACTGCGATGTGTCGCTTGTCGAGGGTGTGCCCAACCTCTACATCAAGGTGACCGCCACGGCCGGGGGCCATACCGCGGTCGTCGAGATTACCGACCACCACACCAATGTCACGTGCCATACGCTCGACGGTATTCCGGTGTGCGGCAAGTCGGCGGGGGAGTGTGCCGCCTGCGCCGAGCGCGTGGTGGCCGAGCGTGCGGCGGATAAGGCCGACACGCCCATGTCGATTGAGTCCATCATTGACTTTATCGAGGACGGCGACATTGAGGACGCCCGCGCTGCCGTTGAGCGTCAGATTGAGCTGAATGGCGCGATCAGTGCCGAGGGCCTTGCGCACGCTTGGGGCGCCGAGGTGGGTCGTACGCTGCTGGGTGCTCGTGCCGATGACGTCGCCTGCCGTGCCCGTGCCCGTGCGGCCGCCGGGTCCGACGCCCGCATGAACGGCTGCGCGCTGCCGGTCGCCATTGTGTGCGGCTCGGGCAATCAGGGCATTACTTGCGCGCTGCCTGTTATGGAGTATGCCGAGTACCTGCGCTGCGACCATGAGCGCCTGGTGCGCGCCGTGATGCTGTCCAATCTGATCGCCGTGCATATCAAGAGTTATATTGGTGCGCTCTCGGCGTTTTGCGGTGCCATTTGCGCCGCATGCGGTGCCGGTGCTGCCATTACCTGGCTGTGCGGCGGCACGCGCGAGCAGATCGGCGCGACGGTCTCGAACACGCTCGGCAACGTGGGTGGCATCGTGTGTGACGGCGCCAAGGCGAGTTGCGCCGCCAAGATTTCCGCTGCCGTCGATGCTGCGATTCTGGGCCACGATATGGCCATGCAGGGCCGCGGCTTCCGTGCCGGTGAGGGCCTCATTCAGGATACCGTCGAGCAGACGATCGCCAGCATGGGCTATGTAGGCCGTGTGGGCATGAAAGATACCGATGTCGAGATCCTCAACATCATGATCGGCAAAACCCAGGTTTGTTAGTTACGCGGTTTTACCAAACCGCGTAACCAGTCGACGCTGCAAGCCCGCCAGAGCGGCAATCTGCCTTTCAACTTCGGCGGCATGACCAGAAGGTCAATGCCGCCTTGTTTCAAGGCACCTTGCTCGCTCTGGCGGGCTTTCGCTCATATGACCCAATCCGCTGTCAAGAGCCACAATGGCCCCGCCGACCGCTTGCAATCGGTCGGCGGGG
>CABUTO010000010.1 GCA_902494535.1 uncultured Collinsella sp. | reverse complement strand
GGAACGGGGGAAACGGCGGTCGACGAAACTGGAGAGGAGGTATTACGAGCTCCTGTGCGAATTGGAGAGAACGCTCCCGCAAACTGCCTCTTGACAACTTATAGGAGCGTCGGTTTTATGTTTCGCTATGCGGGTTGTGCGTGGCCATTGCAAAAAAGTCTACTCACTTAGGTTTGAGGGCCGTTCGCTGGCGCCTATTTGCGCTTGTTTGTCGACGCCGCGACCATCAGAAGCCCCTAGGACTCTTGCGGCAGGCGCTTCTTGCCTTTGCGGGCGCGGTTTCTAAAGTTCTCGACGGCTTCTTCCATGCCCAGAGGTACATAGGTGAGCTCATCGAGGTTTTCGGGCAGGTAGCAGGCAAGGCTTTGCTCCTGCGCGCGGCCCGCCGCGAGCTGTTCATCGCTGGGCTGCGCGCCGGGTGTGGCGCAAATGCCATAGACGGCGGCACCCATCTCGCGCGTGCGGCACTCGTACTCGGTCTCGGGATGCTCGGGATGGTCGCGGCGGACGTCGTCACTTACCCAAAGCGTGTCGTAGCCTGCCGCGGCAAACTGTCCCAGGGCGTAATCGCGCAACGGCTTGCTGTCAGTGCGCAGCGTGACGGTAGCGCCGGCTGAAAAGAGCGGGCGGTAGAGCATCAGATGGTCGACATGGACGAGTCGTTTTTTGGCGTACTTAGCCTTGGGCTGCGGCGTGGGAAAGTTGATGGTGATGGCATCGAGCTCGCCTGTGGCAAACGCCTGCGGCAGCGATGCAGCGCCTCGGGGCAGGACGAGTGCGTTGGTCAGTTCCTGCTCGCAGATTTTCTGCGCGGCATAGGCGATGCAGATGGGCTCCTGGTCCATGCCGATAAAGAGGGTGTTTGGCTCGTGGGCCGCACGCTCTACAAGGTAGGTTCCCTTGCCGCAGCCAAGATCCAGGTGAAGGTGTTCGAAGGGCTTGCTGCCGACTGGCGCACAGGCCTTGCGCCAATCTCCGGCATAGGCCTCGGGGTTCGTCTCAATCGCATCGGCGTAGCGCTCCAGGCGCTCCTCGAGCACAAAGTTCTTAGGCGTGCGAACGTGGACGGCTCCCATGAGGCTCCTTGGTCATAAGTTTGGAACGCATAGCTGCACGTTCCGTCAATGGATTGAAAAAGGGCGGGCATAGCTTGCCCGAAAGATGCGGTGCAGCCCGGCGGCGAGTCGCCGATACCTACAGGCGCTTGAGAATCACATAGCGGTTGAGCTCGCCGCTGCGACCGTCGGCATGGAAACGCTCAAGCTCGCGCACGGGGACCTCGCCACTCTTGTAGAACGTACGGACGCCGCGCACCAGGTCGGTGATCTGCTGATCGTCAAAGTGATGACAATAGCGGTAGGCGTGGCGGTCGTTTTGCCAGCCGATGAGGTGGTCGCCGGCTTCAAACTGCGCGGAATCGTAACCCTCAAACGGCGGGGTGAGCTCGGCGCGGGCCTCGGCGCGAACAGCCTTGCGCGCCATGCGCTCGTCGTTCATAAACTCCCAAAAGCTGATGGCGATGATGCCGCCCGGGCGCGTCTGGCGCACCAGAGCGTCGAGCACGCGTACACGGTACTCGCACGACGGCACATGGTGCATAAAGCCAAAGCAGACCGAGATGTCGGCGAGCGGGGCGTCGAAAAGCACGTCGGGCGTCTCGGCGGGGTTGAGCTTCATAAGGGCGTCGAGCACGTCGAGTTCCTGGAAGTGCAGGTTGGGAATGCGCAGCGCGTGGCCATGTGCATCGATGGCCAGGTCTTGGCACGAGTCGACACCATAGAACTCAAACGGGCAGCTGGCATCTGCCGAGGGGTTTGCGCCATCGACGCCCTTGGCGGCAAGTGCGCCGCCGGCGGCAAAGTTCTCGAATCGCATATTGCCACAGGCAAGATCGAAGACGCGGACGGGATGCTCGATCGTGGCGACGTCGAGCTGTTCGAGCGCGATGTCCATGGTGCGCACCCAGCCGGGCCACGGGGCCTGGCGCGTATCGGAGAAGGAGGCGGAGTGCTCGCGATAGAACGTGTTGTTGAGCTGGATGAGCGATGAGGCGAAATCGCGGTTCACGGCGCGGAACTCCCTCCGTTGGCGGTGCGGAATTAACAGTACGACCATACTACCGTTAACGCCGCAACGGGGACAACCAAGCTACGGGTCATTGCTTTGTTTGGACACATTTCCGCAGCTCATATGTACCCGCAACCGGCGGTTGTCAAAAATCTCACTAGAATAGGGGGCATGCTTTTGGCGGTGGCGGATAGATTTTTAACTGTGCAAGGCGCCTTAAGAACAAAAGCGGTCCGGCGGCACGGCTGGCATCACATAGGAGGAACCATGAATGTAGAAACTGCGCAGCGGCTCGCCGACCTTCGCCGCAGCAAAGGCTTTAGTCAAGAAGGGCTGGCGCGAAAGCTGGGGCTGTCGCGCCAGGCGGTCAGTAAATGGGAGCGCGCGGAGAGTTCGCCCGATACCGAGAACCTGATCTCGCTTGCTAAGCTCTATGGCGTGAGCCTGGACGAGCTGCTCAATCCGAGCGATGAGATCGAGGACGATATCGAGTTTGAGAACGAGGACCGCGCTCGTCAGCGCGAGGCCGAGGCAGCAGAGCGTGCACGCACCCATGAGGCGGCGGCACGAGCTACCGAGGCGGCGACACAGGCGAGTGACGCCGCCGCCAAGGCGGCGCAAGCGGCAAGCTGGAGTGCGCAGGCCGCCAATGCCGCGACGGCGCAGGCGACGAGTGGCGGCGCAGTTGGCTCGACTCCGGTGAAGGGCCCGTTCCAGTCGTTCCCGTATTGGGCCGTGTGTTGGCTGCTGTTCTTTTTGCTGATGTTCCTGTTTGGTGCCGGCCCCTTTGCCGCGCTGATCTTCTTTACGATTCCCATCTATCACTGGGTGGCGCGTGCGCTCGATGGTGATTGGGCGCGCGGGGATATTCAGGTTGGTCCGGCACCGGTGACAACTAGGGCTCAGAATGTTTCCGCTTCGGTTGATGCTGACGTGGCTACCGCGACTACCGCTGAGCCGATTGCCAAAGAAGGTGACGAATGATGAAGCTTTCGCATGAATCCAAGGTACGCTTGGGCGTCGGCATCGGAGCGTTTGTGCTCATCATCGGGCTTGTCTTTGGCATTTCGCGGACTTTGATTCATTTTGATGGCCCGTGGGATCTCGACGATTTTGTATCCGGCTTCTCTGGTATGGACGATGCGGTTGACGAGGACGATCTTTTGGATGGCGGTAACTATTCCGCTCAGCCTCAGCAGCTTTCGAGCGAAACCTTTGATGCCGACGCGTTCACATCGCTTGACTTGGACGTGACGTCGGGCACGGTCGAGGTCAAACACGTCTCCAGCGGGCCAGTGCGCGTAATTGAAAGCGGTCGCGTGGCAACGGGGACCGTTGCCTTCGATGCGGCAACCCAGAACCTGGCCGAAATCAAGGGCTCTACGCTCAAGATTCGCCAGTTCGATTGCGATGACGAGCGCGCCATTGACCGCACGGTTACCGTCGAACTGCCGCGCGAAGGTGCCGATAACATGGTGGGCATTACAGCGAATGTAGGATCGGGTGACCTGACGGTCGCGGGCATTGCGTGTCATGACCTCAACCTGACTTTGGACTCTGGAGACGTTGAGTTTACGGGCACCGTGACCGATACCCTGAATGCCGAGGTCGGTTCGGGCGATGTAACGTTCGAGCTCTACCAGGCCCCCGCGAAGTCGATGGACGTGAGTGTGGGCTCGGGCGATGTGGAGATGACGGTCCCGAACTCTACGGGCTTTAAGGCGAGCCTCACCTTGGGCAGCGGCGACTTTGAGAGCGATTTCCTTCCGCTTGACTTCGACGGCGAGACCATTTTGAATCTTGAATTCGATAACGGGGATAAGTCTGCTGTGTATCGTTTTGAGGTCGGTTCGGGCGACATGTCATTTGATTCAGAGTGACGGGCGGTTATCGAAGACTTATATACCATAGCTGCGCTGTTTGATGGAGGCGCCGGAGCCGTGACGGGCTCCGGCGCCTTTGCCTTTACAATGGGGGCATGGAACAGATTATCTTGAACATACTTGAGGCCCTGCGTCGCGGCGAGACCGTGGACGACAAGGCACTCGTCAAACTGATACATGCCGAGGCGCGCCGTGAGGGTGCCGACAAACGCGATTTGGCCAAGCGCCGTCTGCTGCCGTTTTACCAGCGGGTTAAACGTGAGGAGCCGGCTCGGTGGGCTGCGTGGAATGTTGATGCCGATCTGGAACGTCAACTGCTGCAGGTCCTGCGCATGAAGCCTCGTCGCACGGCTTCGGGCGTGGCGACCATTACCGTCATCACCAAGCCCTGGCCATGCTCGGGCGATTGCCTGTTTTGCCCCAACGATCTGCGCATGCCCAAAAGCTACCTGCACGCCGAGCCGGCGTGCGCCCGTGCGGAGCAAAATTGCTTTGATCCGTATTTGCAGGTGAGTGCTCGTTTGACCGCGCTTTCGCAAATGGGGCATGCAACCGACAAGATCGAGCTTATCGTTCTTGGCGGTACTTGGAGCGACTATCCGGAAGGCTATCAGGCATGGTTTATGTCGGAGCTCTTCCGGGCGCTCAATGATGATGCGGTGGCGAGCGTGGCGGCAAACCCCATGTTGGCGCGTCCGGGCATCAGCCGTGCCGAGGCAGAGCGCCTGCTCGATGACGCGCCCGCCGATGCGCTGCCGCCGGTGGTGGCGGAGCGCCGCGAGCGCTATCGGGCCGCCGGCATTGCGACAGACGAGGTCGAGCTTGCTGCCGGCGTTGCCGACGAGCAGGGGCGTGTGGATGCTGCCGTGGGCGGCTATAACCGTGCGGTGCGTCGTCTGTACGGTCCCGGTACGCCGTGGGGCGAGGTCACTGAGTGGCAGACGGCAACGATGGAGGAGCTCGAGCGTCAGCAGCGCATCAACGAGACGGCGAAGCATCGCGTGGTGGGGCTCGTTATCGAGACGCGCCCCGATGCCGTAACGCCGCAGGCCCTCACGCTCATCCGCCGCCTGGGCTGCACCAAGATTCAGATGGGTATCCAGAGTCTCGACCAGCACCTGCTCGATATCAACGAGCGTCGCATTTCGGTGGCTCAGATCGAGCGGGCGTTTTCGCTTGCACGATTGTTTGGCTTTAAGATCCATGCGCATTTTATGCTTAACCTGCTGGGCGCCACGCCCGAGGGGGACAAGCGCGACTACGAGCGCTTTATGACCGAAGGGGCCTTTATGCCCGACGAGGTCAAGGTCTACCCGTGTGCGCTCATCGAGGGCTCGCGTCTGGTGGGCTGCTACGAGCTCGGCGAGTGGCGCCCCTATACCGAGGAGGAGCTGCTCGACGTGCTGGCCGATGACATCGTGGTGACGCCGGCGTTCTGCCGTATTAGTCGCATGATCCGCGACTTTAGTTCCGACGACATTATGGTGGGCAACAAGAAACCCAACCTGCGTCAGCTCGTTGAGAACCGCCTGGCTGCTCGGGGTGACGGTGCGACGGTGCGCGAGATTCGCTATCGCGAGATCAGTACGGCGGGTGCCGACTTGGATGAGCTTTCTCTTGATGAGGAGGTGGCGTACGAGACGCCGGTGACGCACGAGCGCTTTTTGCAGTGGGTGACGCCGCAGGGCAAGATCGCGGGCTTTTTGCGGTTGTCGCTGCCCGACCATTCGTTTGTTGCCGCGCATGCGGACGAGTTGCCGACGTCGCCGGACGAGGCGATGATTCGCGAGGTACACGTGTATGGCATGGCGGCACGCGTGGGCGACCAGGGCCAGGCGGCGCAGCATCACGGGTTGGGGCGTTTACTCGTAGAGCGTGCGTCCGAGATTGCCCGGGATGCCGGCTATGCGCGCGTCAACGTGATCAGCGCGATTGGTACGCGCGAGTACTATCGCCATTTGGGTTTTTACGATCATGGACTCTATCTGCAAAAGGAGCTCTAGATGAACAAGCCGAGTGTTTCTGCCGGCGTCGTTGCCGGCGTTGCTCTGGGAGCCGCGGCGCTTGGTGCGGCCGCTGTCGCTGTTCGTGCTGCCTGTCTGCAAGTTGCGCGAACCCGCAATGGGTTGGCGCGTGTGAAACGCGTGCACGACGAGAGCGGTGACGAAGTCCGCGTATTGGTGCAAGGCGGCGTCTACCAAAGCGCGAGTTACGTCGGCGAGCGCTGGGCGGAGCCCGTCTTTGCGTACTATCGCGCGTTTGACGACGTGTTTGAGGCCGAGGATGCGATGCGCGACGCTTATGGTCACGGTATCAACCGTATGCTGATGCTGGGCGGCGGCGGGTTTGCCTATCCCAAGTTCGCGCTGATGTCGCACGAGGGCTTGCGCATGGACGTCATCGAGTATGACGGAGAGATTACGCGCCTGGCGCGCCGTTGGTTCTATCTGGACGAGCTGGAGCGCACGGTGGGCGACCGCTTGCGGGTGATTACTGCTGAGGCTCGCTCGTATCTGGGTGTGACGAGTGTGGGCCATCGTCGCTACGACGTGGTCGTGAGCGATTGCTTTGGCGGTGCCGAGCCCGTACGCGAGCTGGCGACGGTTGAAGCGTTGCGTTTGGTGCGGGGCAGCCTAAATTTCGGTGGCGTCTACGTTGCCAATATCGTGAGCGCAAGCGAGGGGAGCGATGTGACGTTCCTGCGCGATTGCGCTGCCACGGCACTCGAGGTATTCGCCCACGCCTGGGTGGTCCCATGTGGCGATGCGAAGTTCGGCGGCGAGGAAAACTACCTGCTCATCGCCAGCGACGGCAACTACGCCTTTGCCGAAGCCGTGCCCTTCGACACCGACTTTCTCGGCACCGTCCTTCACGACAAATAAGTTTCCCCGTCCCAAAAAGACTGGTCTTAGGCGTGGTCGCGCCAGCCGAGAACGCGCTGCTTCATGCCCTCTATGTCGAGCACGCCTTCGGCAAAGCCCTTGCGCACGAGCTCTTCGGGAACGTACTCGTCGTAGCGATCAAAGTAAGGCACCTCGCCGGGATAGACGAGCTCGATAGGATCGAAGTCCTTCTCGGCCTCGGCGGCGAGCACCTCAAAGAACGTCTCCTCGTCGGCCTTCATCTTAAACTGCATAAAGTACGGGCGTGACGGGTCGAGTCCGCGAAGGCCCAGCTCCGCGGCACACTTAATCTTGAGCATGCGTTCGAGCGCCAAAAAGGCGTAACTGCCCAGCCAGGGGAAGAGCACCCAGGTGTCGCCTCCCAGGTTAATGAGCGGCTTGGTTCCCGCACCCGAAAGCTTGGCCGTATGGCGAGCCTGCGCCAAGCGGGCCCGCGCGTTACCCATAAGGTACGGATATGCCGCGTGCTCGTTGAGCGCCTTGCGCATACGCTCGAGTACGTGTGTATTGATGTCACCGGGGCAGTCGCCAAAGTAGGCCGGCACCCGGCCCTTGACCTGCGTGGCAAAGACAGTGTGACGCTTCCAGTCCACTTCCTCGACAATCCAGCAGTGTCCGGCGATGGCGATGCGCTCACCGGGCGGGGGCGGATTAACAATCGTGCCCAGCTCGGCCGATTCGCTGCGAACGGTGAACTCCTCGTTTTCTTGGAACACAGCGTAGAACTTAAAGTTGTTGATGATGCGCTCGCCCGCGAGACCCACGATGAGCCCGCCACCTTCGGTGACCTGGATATGGTCGATCTTAATGAGGTGACGTAGCAGCACACGGTAATCGTCTGCCGAGACACGGTGGAAATAACTGAGCGTGAGCACGCGCTGGGCTAGTTCGGCCGGCGTGAGCTCGCCGGTGCTGGCGAGGGTCGACATAGTCTGGTGATAGAGCAGGCTGTAGGGGAGTCGATCGAGCTCGGGCGGCTCGACCCACTTTTCCTCGCGATAGAGTTGTACGAGCGCGATACCCTGCAGGAGCTTCCAGGGAATGGTTTCGGGCATCATCGTGCGCGGCTCGGGTTCTTCCTCGCGCATGACAAACCACATCTCGGGCGGAAGGTCGCGACGGCCTGTGCGCCCCATGCGCTGCAAAAAGGAGCTGACGGTAAACGGCGCGTCAATCTGGAAGGCGCGCTCCAGGCGGCCGATATCGATACCGAGCTCCAGCGTAGAGGTGGTGACGGTTGTCTGCGCCTGCTCCTCGTCGCGCATGAGCTCCTCGGCCGTCTCGCGCAGCGATGCCGAAAGATTGCCGTGATGGATGAGAAAGCGGTCGGGCTCGTGTCGACTTTCGCAGTAGCTGCGCAGCATGGAGCACACGGCCTCTGCCTCCTCGCGCGAGTTGGCAAAGACCAGGCACTTGCGGCCGCGCGTATGCTCAAAGATATAGCCCATACCGGGGTCGGCGTTGTCGGGCGCCGTGTCGGTGGGGTTGAGAAGCGCCTGCTCGGTCGCTCGTGGGATGTCGACTTCGCCCTCGGGGACCGAGGAGGTGCGACGGTCTTTGGGAGCGGCCTTGCCCCGTGCCCGCTCGCGACGTTGACGGCGCTCCTCTTGTGTGAGCTGTCCGCTGTGACGCATGTCTTGGGCGCCGGCGGGCAGTGCCGCTGGTGCCGCTGCCTCAATGCGCTCGCATGCGAGCACCTCAGCTTCCTGCGGACCTGTGCTCGCGAATCCTCGCTGCTGCGCCTGGGGACCCGAGTTGTAGAAGTGCTCCATGGAGATGCGCCACACGCGGCGCGGCTCCTCAAAACGGGGGATGACGCAGTTGCGTCCCGTCCCCTGCGACAGGAAGGCGCCCGTGCGCTCGGGGTCGCCGATGGTTGCCGACAGACCGATGCGGCGGGGCTGCACGCCTGCCATGCGCGAGAGCCGCTCGATAAGGCAGAGCGTCTGCCCGCCGCGGTCGCCGCGCATGAGCGAATGGACTTCGTCGATAACCACATAGCGCAGGTCGCAGAATATACGAGGGATCGCCATGTGCTTATGGATCAGGAGCGCCTCGAGTGACTCGGGCGTAATCTGCAAGATGCCGCTCGGTTTTTTGATGAGCTTAGCCTTGTGCGACTGCGAGACATCGCCATGCCAGTGCCAGACAGGGATATCGGCTTCTTCGCACAGATCGTTGAGGCGGACGAATTGGTCATTGATGAGCGCCTTGAGGGGGCCAATGTAGAGGGCGCCCACGCTTGCGGGCGGCCTCTCCCAAAACTCGGTCAGGATGGGAAAAAAGGCTGCCTCGGTTTTGCCGGAAGCCGTGGATGCCGTCAGGAGCACATTGTCCTGCGTGTTAAAGATGGCATCTGCCGCCGCAACCTGGATAGAGCGCAAGCTCTCCCAATCGTGGGAGTAGATGAAGTCTTGGATAAACGGGGCGTAGCGGTCAAAGGCGTTCACGGGGCCTCCTCTCAAAAACGAATCTCTCAACGCGGCTGGCAACGGCTTGCTGCATTACAGTCTCAACGTTCGCCCAGATAAAACCTGCCAAAATAAACCTGTCCCTTTTTGGCAGGTTAGATGGTGAATTCGGCGAAGTTGCGGTCGCCGTCTGCGGTGCCGGTGTCGCCTGTTGCGGCTGCCGGCGCTAGCGCGTCGCCACCGACGCTTTGCAGCAGCTCGGCTACGTTAGCATCGGGGTTCTGGCACAGGATGTCGAGCAGCTCGATAAAGTCGCGAATGACCTCGCGCGGCGTCAGATGCGTGTCGGCTCCCACACGACCGAACTCGATCTTGAGGAAGTCCACCAAGTCGTTCTCGGTAAGCGTGGGCGTCCAGCCAAAGTAACCGGCGTGAATTTGCATGAGTTTTTCGATCAGCACCAGCAACTCCTCGTAGGTGAGTGGCTGCAGACGGATGATGGGCGCGAGCATGTCCTTAAGGTCCTCGCGCGCAAAGCGGCCCTGAGCGAGTCGGCTGCGCAGGGCCTCGTAGGAGAACACGCCTCGGCGGCGGTCTTCGATAGAGGTTGGAGTGCCGCCCATGATCATGCCCAGGTACTGCGCCTTGCCCTGGAGCGTGTCGTTGTACATAGTCAGGATCTTCTCGTAGTTGTATTGGCGCGTGATCGCGTTGGGAATCTTGTACAGATTCACGAGTTCGTCGATGAGCACCAGCATGCCCTTGTATCCGCTGCAGACCAAAAAGCGTGCAATGAGCTTAACGTAGTCGTACCAGTCGTCATCGCTGATGATGGTCGAGGAGCCCAACTCGGCGCGAGCCTCGCTCTTGGTGCGGTATTCGCCGCGGATCCATTTGGTCACGCGACTCATAGCTTCTTCGTTACCCTCCGAGACAGCCATGCGATAGCGGCGGAGCATGCGGGCGAAGTCGAAGCCGTGGACCATCTCCTCGAGCGGGGCCAGTTGGGTATTGACGATCGACTCGTCGACATCGGCACACGAGGCGACCCAGCGATCCAAAATAAGGTTGAGCGCACCGCCCTCGGGGCGCGTCTTGGTCGATATATTGCGGATGAGCTCGCGGTAGGTGGCAAGGCCCTGTCCCTGACCGCCCTGCAGACGGCGCTCGGGCGACAGGTCGGCATCAGCGACGACGAATCCCTCGCCCATGGCGTGCGTGCGGATGGTCTGGAGCAAAAAGCTCTTGCCGGCGCCGTAGCGACCGACTAAAAAACGGAAGCTTGCGCCGCCATCGGCGATGAGACTCAGATCGGTAAGCAGGGCGCGGATCTCGACCTCGCGCCCTACGGTAATGTAGGGAAGGCCGATGCGCGGGACCACGCCGCCCTTGAGCGAGTTAAGAATGACGGCGGCGACGCGTTTGGGTACACGGGGTGCTGCGGGTGCGGTATCACTCATGGTCTAGGTATCCTCTCACGTCTGCTTCGTAGTCCTCGATAATTTGCGGTCCTGCCGCGCCAAATTCAATTACGGTGTCACCCACCAGGTCAAAGAGCGCCTCGTTGATGGTATCGACGAGCATGTCCTCGCTCTGCCCCGATTGCACTACCGCCGATTCCGCCTGTACTGCGTTGTGCTCGAGCAGTGCGCTGAGATAGGCGTTTGCGGCAGGCGCGAGTTCGTTCGTGGCGTCAGCGGGCGCTGCCGCTGCGAACGCGGGCGTCGGCGCAAGAAGCGGTGCCACGACACCAAACTGTTCGGTGGATATGGTCGGCTCGTCGGCCTCGTCCTGCCGAATGGGTGCCGCGACCGGTTCGACAATCGCGTCGGCTACGGGCTTAGCTTCCGGTTGCCCTGAGCCCGCTGCCTCGGCTTCCACAGGTGCGCCGTCCTCGCGCTCTTCATCGATCAAAAGCGCTTCGCGCGTTTGCGCAGCGGCGTTCCGAATGTGCCCCAGCTGACTCAGATCGATATCGATTTTGACGGGCTGGTGTGCGGCGTCCCACGAAAGCCATGCCACAATCTCGTCATCGATAATCTTGGCCAGATATTTGGGGACCTTTTCTTCCTTAAGGGGATGGGCGGGGTCCAGCGCCAGGCGCAGGCGTTGGTCGCAGGCGCGCATCATTTCACCGAGCTTGCTGCTCTTTTGCCTACTACCGTGGATACGCATGCATTCCCAAAAGCCGTTTTGGCAACGGTAGATATGGATAGGGTCCAGGCGGTATTCGCAGTCCTCGTGGCGCTCGGGCGCAAAGAATACGGCCGAGGCAAACATGGTGTAGGGCATGGCCGTCTCCTCCCCAAATAAACTCGCCACGATGCCGGTCTTTCGGTGCGTGTCATAGTAGCGCGCCATGCGGACATACACGGCGCATGCCACGTGGCGCAGATCGCGGTGGTGGCTGCGGTCGAGCCGCGAGTTACTTAGGTTGTACGTGGAGAGGGCGTTGATGGCGGCCATGAGTCGCTCCTCGCGCACCTCATCGGGCGGAAGGGGGAGCGTGGGCTCGGAGGTTTTGCGACGCGTAGGGGTCTGGCCGGACGGCGCCGGTGCTGGTACAAGGTCTCGTGCCGCGCGCCGCAGCTCGATAAGGGCGTTATCGAACATGACGGTTTTAGAATCACGAAGCAGCTTGGGGTCAAGCCCGTGGAACACGGCGTAGTCCTGCAACCACACGCGTGCAAACCGGTCGATGCCGGGCTCGAAGGCGCGGTAGGCATCCCAAAAGGCCTTGATCTTGTTAAAACCATCGAGCGGGTTATCTACGCCGATGCCGCAAATCAGCTCATAGAGATACAGAAAGGCAAAGGACGTAGACGTTTCCTCGACGGTCCCGCGGCGCACTTGGGCGCGCCAGGTAAAGTAGCCGCGCAGCTGCCGGTCGCTCATGGCGTTGTAGGTGGGAAAGTACGACTTAAAGGTGCCGTTGTAGGGACAGTCATCCTCAAAGTCGGCCATCAGCAGGCCCTGGCGGTAAAAAAGCTCGGCTTCCGAAAGCCAGCGGCCCGCACCGCTCTTGGGGTCATCCTGCCAGCGCGATATCTCGCGCATTTTACGGTACTGGTCGGGGAGGAAATTCTGCATCTGTCGGCCGGTTTTGAGAATCGGCTCGTCTGCGTAGATTTCGTTTGAGAAGCGGGCGGACTGATGGGTCCGGGCCTCGGCCATAATGCGCTCGATGAGCATCTTGATGTCCTGGTCGGCCACCGCTCCTCCTCTCGAACGCAGCTACGGTGACCTCATATCATAGCACAGCATCAAACAGATGTTCGAGATACCGCTGCGTAGATAGATTTAGAACAGGAGGGCGTAGATAACGGCGATGACGACGGAGGGAAGCATATTGGCCGTGCGGAAGGTCTGAGGACGGATGAGATTGACGCCGACGCAGAAGATGAGCATGGATCCTACGAGCGAAAGGCTGTTGAGGGCTGCTGTGGTCATGATGGGGGAGAGCGCGCCGGCAAACAGCGTAATCGTCCCCTGGAACACGGCGACGGGCAGGGCGGAGAAGATGCAGCCGCGGCCAAGCGAGGCCGTCATGGTGCAGACGATGATGCAGTCCAGTGCGCCCTTGAGGGCAAGCGTTGACCAGTCGCCAAGCAGGCCGTCTTGGATTGATCCCACGATAGCCATGGCACCGATGCAGACGGTCAGCGATGTCGAGACAAAAGCGTTGGTGAACTCGTTATCGCCCTCACTGCCAGTCTTGCGCTTGAGCCATTCGCCAAGGTTCTCGATGGCGGCTTCCAAGTTGACGGCCTCGCCGATGAGCGAGCCGAGGGCGAACGAGACGATGAGCATGGTGGTACCGGTGGTCGCTAGTGCCTTTCCATCGATGATGAGCATCTTTTGCATGGTGCCGCCCAGGCCGATAAACAGGACGCACAGCCCCGATGCTTTCATGAGCGTGTCTTGGATGCGCGGTGTAATGAAGCGCCCGCCCGCTAATCCTAAAAGACCGCCCGCAACTAAAAGCACAACGTTGATGATTGTTCCCAAGCCCGACATGAGCCCTCCTGTATTGATGCCAACGTGGCAATCGTAGCAGAACGAAATGCGAGGCACATCGCAACCCATCTAATACGTTATATAAGTGGTATTAGGAATGATGCGCAGCATTTAAGCCTCAGGTGGTTGTCGGGACATAGGGATAGTATTCAAAGCGCAGTGTCATAAGCCGCTGCGGGGATTCAATAGCCGCGGCGATGATATTGGTATCGCGGGCACGATCAAACCCTTCGAGCTCGATCTGGTACGAGACGTCTTGCATAATGTCCAGACGTCGCCAGGCTAGGAGTGTGTCACCATCGAATTCCAAGGTCTTGCCTCCGTCTGGAGCAACGGCGTATAGACGCAGCTTGGCGGTGGTTGCAGGGTCGACAACTGTGACATTTTTAATTTCGTTTCGAGTATTCTTGGCGCCCAACAAGGTGAGCAGTGTTGGGGCTACGACCTCGCCCGATGGCAAAAAGACGACTTCGATGGATTCAGGAAATGCGATGATAGCCGACTTGCGGACGGGCTGATTGGCGGCGGCAACTTCGATGTTCACAGCGTCGATGACCTCCGTGTGGTCGAGCGCGGCAAGCACGCAGCAGTTACCTTCATCGATCTCTTGAGGATCAGCAAGCCCCAGACTGTCCGCGAGCTCGGGATCGTTTGGATCGGCAGCGGGCTCATTCGGCGCTTCGAAAGAAGCTGGGACGCTGTTTGTCGGCGACGGCGTGTCGCCCGCACCTGCTTCTTTATCCGCGCTCTCTTCTTGTATGGTTGCGTTGATGGGTTCGTCGTTTGGGGGGAGCGTCTTGGCGTCAAGCGCGGAGGGGAGAATTCCGATGGCTCCGGATCCGTTCCACTCCATTTCGAGAAGCGCCGGGTCGGCAAGAATGCGTTGCCTGCTTTGCGCGTGGGCATCGATTTCAATAGGGCCTGCCTCTATCCCTCGTGTAAGGCTGAGTGATCCGGCTGGCTTCTCGAAATGAGCGTCTGTGTCTTTGGTGCTGACGGCGTAGAACAGCAGGGACGCTTCTCCCGCCGCGATGGCATCGGTACCGGCTTTGGTCAGCCGCAACGATGCCGTGAATGAGAGGGTGGGCTGCGCATCGTCTGCATTCGCGGCGGCGCAGCCCAGACATATACCGCCTCCTTTCTCGAAAAACGTACCGTCGAAGGCGACCTTCGCTCCGTTCGCCGAGTCATCGACCGAAGCGATGTCGATGCGCAGCTCTAAATTGCATGGATCGCCATCTGCATCGAGCACAACCGAGCGCCACGTGCAGACGGCGCACCCCGCCTGGGGGCCGTTTGCCTTGTTCGAACGATTGATATCCACGACTATCGAGCCGTCCGTATTACGACGAAGGCATCCCGAGGTTGAGATTGCGGCCTGTGCGATCGAAAAACGCTTGCACGCAATGGCGCTCGACGGATTTGGTGCGGAACTTAGGGCTGCTGGTAAGGAGTCTGCCATGACGGGAGTCGCCCAAGCGGCGACAGGCGTTCCGGTTGCGAGCGCGCCGCAGAGTGCGACGACGGGCAAAAGGTTCTTCGATGCCATGGGGTCTCCTTAGCTAATTTAGTGCGGCCTGTCCGTGTTTTGTTTCTGGCTGCGTTTGATGTGCAGACCGAGGCCGGCGGTTCCCGCGCCTGCTGCTGTGGCGCCTGCTGCCAAGAGCCATCGTCTGTCGCCTGTCTGCGCCAACGGTTCCTCGCGGTCGCCGCGGTCGAGCTCCGAGAGGTCGACCGTCACTTGCGTGGCGGCCTGCGCCTGTTCTTGCTGGGCAAAGGCCATGGCTGGCCCAAACGCTAGGATGCTGACGGCGGCGGCCAGGGCGACGGCCTTATGCCGTGTGCGCACCGGGCTCGACCGTCCAGGTGATCGTTGCAACCTGATCGCCTTCGCCGGTTACGTGGAAGATGTCGCGCGTGACGCGGGCGACGTTTCCGCTTGTCTTGAGCTTAATTTTGTCCGTGCCACCGGCAATGCCCTGGTAGCCCATGTCGAAGGCTGCATTCTTGGAAAGATCGAGGCCCGTCCCCTGCATTGCGGTGTTGGCGTTCTGGAGCGCGCCGTCGGGGCCGACCTTAAAGTCGATGGAGTTCTGCGCGGTTCCGGCCTTGGCGTCGGCGGCAATGGTCCAGGTGTTCATGGCGTCGATCTTCATGTTGGTGACATGGATGCCGTAGGCCGAATGATTGTCGATGGTGGTCGCGTCTTCTGAGGGGCCCTGAAGCGTGCCGTCGGCCTTGGCGACGAAGGGAATAACCGTCGGAACTTTGAACTCAACGTTGTCGATCTCGGTCCTGACCATTACTTTCGTGGTTCCAACGCGCCCGGCTGCCATAGCTGGCGTCGGGGCGGCGCCCATTGCGAGCGCGAGCGCGAGCCCTGCGCCCACGACGAGCGCTCTGGCTCCGTTCATGTTCCTGGTGATGTCCATGGTCGTTCCTTTCTATTCGCCGCGGGCCGTCCCCGCGATGATTGGACGAATGCTGGTGAATTGCGTGCGGTGCCGCGTCGGCCGGAAAGCTAGTTCTCGGCTTGCTCAACCCGTACCTTGACACGTGTCGGATTGCCGTGGCTGTCGAGGGTCTTGGCATCGAGTGCCTGGATCTCGATGTACGCCTCGCCTTCTTTGATGTCGCCGGCGGGGCACGTCTCGATTGTCTTGCCGGTCTCGACCACACCGGATTCGTACATGGTCTCGTCGTTTTGGATGACGCGGAATCGCTGGGGAAATTTATTGTCTTGGACGTTTTGCACGTTGACGCGCAGCTTGCCGTCCTCCTGCAGCTGAGCGACCGGTGCGACCGAAATCGTCATCATGTTGTCGCGGACGATGGCGTCGAGCTCATCTTGGATTTCCTGGCGCGTTTTGCCCTCGGCCGTCGTAACCGAAGCGCCCGCCTCGGGTACGGGCTGCGACTGCCAAGCGTATAGTCCTACGGCGACAAGGGCGCAGACGATGGCCAGGCAGGCAACGATGGGCTTCTTGCGATGCCCCAGGCCTGCAAAGTGGGGTGGCTTCTTCACGCTCATGCGGCATCCTTGGCGGTATAGACACGCGCAAAGGTGGACGGATCCGCTCCAAAGAGCATGTGAAGCATCAGGCGGCGCGAGTAGACGAGCTCTTCGAAGTCGGGAGGGAGCTCGATGTCGTGGATATGCGCGATGTGGTGGGCGAGCGCCGAGAACGACTCGGGGTCGTAGATCACATCGGTGGTAACGTGGTAGACCGCCGTATCGGGGAATGCCTCTTCGTCGAAAGGCAGGAGATGGGGATCGTCGTCGACTTCGATGGCGATGCCGTACTGGGGCCAGTAATATGCCATGGGAACCTCCCTGCTTCTGGGCCAAAACTTCTATCGGTTTTGGCTGTCGACGCCGACCGTATCAGCCGCTACTTGACCAATTTCTGACCAAATGCTTGACGGATTGGCGTCTCCGCAGATAAAAGGCGGCAAAAAATGCTTCAACTTTTTTCGAGCGACAATCGAGCGATCGGCGACGGCAGGGCGATATGTGTCAAAAGCATCGTCTGTCGAGGAAATCCAGCCGCTCACCGAATTACACGAACGTAAAAAACGCCAATTATGGAGACGGTCTCGAACACGTCGACGAAACGATGCGGTAACATCTCCCTGCAAACACTGTAGTTAGCTAAAGGGGGAGTTCGCGTGTCTGCAACCATTAAACCCTTCACCGACGAGTTCGAAGAGTATGGTCGCGATGAGTCTCGCACATCGGGCGAGGCCTCGAGCATCTCGTTTCCGACAACGGAGGACGAGGTCCGCGCCATTTTGAAAAAGCTCCATGCCGAGCGTGTCCCGGTGACGGTTCAGGGCGCCCGGACCGGTCTTGCCGCCGGCGCCGTGCCTCATGGCGGTCACATTCTCAATACTTCCCGCATGAATCGCTACTTGGGCCTTCGCCGCGATGAACAAGGCCAATTTCTGCTGCGCGTGGAGCCGGGCGTTGTGCTCTCGGAACTGCGCAAGCAGCTGGGCAAGAAGGTGCTGCCGACCGCTGGTTGGGACCAGGCATCGCTCGAGGCCTACGAGGAGTTCCAAGAGGCCCCCGAGCAGTTTTTTCCCACCGATCCCACCGAGGCATCTGCCTGTCTGGGCGGCATGGCGGCATGTAACGCCTCCGGTGCCCGCAGCTACGCCTACGGCCCCATGCGCCCACATATCACGGGACTCCACGTCGCGCTGGCTGATGGCGATTTGCTTGAGCTTCAGCGCGGCGAGGCTTTTGCCCAGGGCCGCCACCTGTCGCTCGTGACGGCAGCGGGCCGTACGCTCGAGCTCGACCTTCCCGACTACACCATGCCCAAGACCAAAAATGCTTCGGGCTATTTCGTTGCTGACGATATGGATGCCATCGATCTGTTTATCGGTGCGTGTGGCACAATCGGCGTCATCACCGAGCTCGAGATTGTCCTGCAGGCGGCGCCTGCGGTCGTTTGGGGCGTGAGCTGCTTCTTTGACAGCGAAGACAAGGCCGTGTCCTTCACCGATTCTGTGCGTCCCGTCCTGTCCCATGCGGCTGCCATCGAATATTTCGATGCGGGCGCCCTGGATATCCTGCGTCGTCAGCGTGAACAGTCGACCGCGTTCGCCTCGCTGCCTGCGCTCGACAAAGAGGCCAAGGTCTGTGTCTACGTGGAGCTCGACTGCGACGACGAAGTTCAGGCGACTGAGGAGCTGTATCACTTGGGGTGGGTACTGGAGCTTGCGGGCGGCAGTGACGATGCGACATGGGTCGCGCACACCGAGGTCGATCGCGAGTGTCAGCGATTCTTCCGCCATGCGGTCCCCGAGAGCGTCAACATGCTCATCGACGAGCGCCGCCGCACGGATCCCACCATCACCAAACTGGGCTCGGACATGTCGGTGCCCAACGCACGCTTGGGCGATGTCATCGCCCTTTATCGCCGCACGTTGGCCGAAAGTGGGCTTGAATCTGCCGCCTGGGGGCACATCGGTAACAACCATCTGCATGTGAACATTCTGCCGCGCGATGCGCAGGATTATCGCCGCGGCGGAGAACTCTTTGCCCAGTGGGCTTCCGAGGTCACGGTCATGGGCGGCGCCGTCTCCGCAGAACACGGCGTCGGCAAGATCAAGGCGGGCTTCTTGGAGACGATGTACGGTCACGAGGCCATGGTCGAGTCGGCGCGGCTCAAGCTCCAGCTCGATCCTGACGGGCAGCTGGGTCGCGGTAACCTGTTTTCGGAGAAGCTCTTGGATGAGCTCGTCCAGAAAGGGGGCGCGTGAAGATGAGCGATTTCCATATGGTGGTGTGCGTCAAGGCCGTGCCGGGCAGCACCGAGGTCAAGATGGACCCCAAGACCAATACCATCGTGCGCGATGGCAAGCAGGCGGTCATTAATCCCTTTGATGCGAGCGCTTTGGAATGCGCGCTGGCGCTGAAAGACGACTTTATCGGCTTTGGCATGGACGTACGCGTAACGGTGGTGTCGATGGGCATCCCCGCGACCGAGTCGCTGCTGCGCGACTGCATCGCTCGAGGTGCCGACGACGCGCTGCTGCTGACCGATCGCGCCTTTGCAGGTGCCGATACCCTGGCAACCACCTATGCCCTCAAGTGCGGCATCGAGGCGCTCGACGAGGACTTCGACCTGCTCATCTGCGGCAAGATGGCAGTGGACGGCGATACGGCCCAGATCGGCCCCGAGCTTGCCGGTGCCTTTGAGATCCCCTGCGTGACCGACGTGAGCTGCGTGCAAAGCGCGGGCTTTACGACGTGTGGCTCGCTGGCGCTCGTTCACGGATGCGATGCCGGCGAGGAGACGGTGTACCTTGAGATGCCGTGCGCGATGACGACCGCCAAGGAGATTGGCCAGTTGCGTATGCCGAGTATTGCCGGTATTCGCGCGGCAGAGGAGGCGGACGTGCGCGTGGTCAGTGCCGCCGACGTGAACGCCGATCCCTCGCGTTGTGGCCTCGCCGGATCACCGACGCAGGTCGTGCGCTCGTTTGTGCCCGACCGTGATCAAACGTGCGAGGCCGTTGAGGGAACGGCGTCCGAGCAGGCGGTAAAACTTGCCAAGACTATCGAGGGGATGGCATAGATGAGCGGACTGATTATCGATAGCGAAGCCTGTATCGGCTGCGGTCGCTGCGTTCGCACCTGTGCCTCGGGCGGCATCGTAGTGGAAGGCGAGCGACCCAACCGTTGCGCCCGCGTAACCGACGGCTGCATCCTATGCGGCGGATGTGTCGACGCCTGCCCCGTCAACGCTATCTCGATCGAGCGTGACGAGGCCGCTGGTGCGGTGGACCTTGATGCATATCGAGACATTTGGGTCTTCGTGCAGACTGACGAGCACGACGCCGTGGCTCCCGTGGCCTACGAGCTCATGGGCAAGGGGCGCGAGCTTGCCGATGCTCGCGGCTGCCGTCTGGTGGCACTGGTCGGCATGAGCCCCGAGGGCTCGCTCGGGGACCTGGAACATCTGGTTTGCGCGGGCGCCGACGAAGTCCTGGCCTGTCGCGACGAGCGTCTGCGCCAAAACGATGCGGAGGTCTACGCCCACTTGATCTGCGATTTGGTAGCCGAACGCAAACCCGAGGCCATCCTATACGGTGCGACCGCTTTTGGTCGCGAACTGGCACCCGGCGTTGCCGTGCGTTTGCAGACGGGTCTTACGGCCGACTGCACCGTGCTTTCGATGGATGCGGAGACGGGCCTACTGCAGCAGACGCGCCCGGCGTTTGGCGGCAACTTGATGGCCACCATCATTTGCCCCAACCACCGTCCGCAGATGGCAACGGTGCGCTCCGGTATCTTTAAGGCTCCCGACTTCGACTACGGCCGCTCCGGCACGATCACCCAGATATCACTTGCGGATGATGCTAAGGCTCGTGTCGAGATCTCGATTCCCGCCGAGGAGTGGGGACAGCAGGCATCAATTGCCGATGCCGAGCGCCTGGTCGTGGTGGGTCGAGGCATTGGTTCCAAGAAAAACCTGCCGCTGATGCGAAGGCTCGCCGAGGCTCTGGGAGCCGAGCTTGGCTGCACGCGACCTGTCGTGGAGGCCGGCTGGTTGGAGTATCGCCACCAGATTGGCCAGACGGGCGTATCGGTTTCGCCCAAGCTTCTCGTGAGTATCGGTGTTTCGGGCGCCATCCAGCATCTTGCCGGCATCGATGGGGCTGAGTGCATTATCGCCATCAACGAGGACCCGGATGCCCCCATTTTTGGTACTGCCCAGTACAAGGTTGTCGGCGATGCCGTCGAGGTCGTCGAGGAGCTGCTGGCTCAGCTTGAGCGCTAGGCGCGCGCCAGCCAGTCGCGCATCTCGTCCTTAAGGCGGCTCCAAGTTGCCTGCGTGGCGGGGTCGGTAAAGGGCCGCGTGATGCCAAAAGGCGCGTCGAGCAGGCGGTAGATATCGCCCTGCTCGCTCGCCAGCGCGCGGCTCGCTGGATAGACGAGCTCAAACATAAAGCAGATGAGCCCCACCAGGTAGTCCGCCGGCTCGTTGCGCTCGTCGCGCGCGACGCAGCGGTGCTCGTCAAAGGCGGCAAGTGTCGGCGACGAGAAACGACTGCCGAGAAACGTCTTCTCGTCCACCTTGAGGATGGTGTCGACGGTGCTGTCGGCGATGGTACGCATAATGTCGATCTTGTCGCCATCGCGCACGATATCGCAGAAGCACCGTGTACGCTCGTCGAGTTGTGCCGGCAGGCGAAAGTCGCTGTGATAGGCGATGCTCGCTCGGATGAGCTCGTCATGCGCACCGGTTTCGATAAAGTCACGGATGTTTGTCGTGGCGGGTGCATCGGCGGGATTCTCGCCAAAGAGGACCTCGATGCCCAGCGCCGCATGGCTCATGCTCTCGGCGTCCTTAAAGGTGTCCCAGCGTCGTAGCTGCTCGAAGCGGCCCATATCGTGTAGCAGGCCGCAAAGCCATGCCAGGTCAATATCTTCTGACGACCAGCCCTGCTCGCGCGCTACGGCATCGCATGCCTCGGCCACGTGGTATGTATGCTCGATTTTGAGTGCGATGCGTGGGTTGGTGGCGTCGTAGGCATCGGTGTAGCTTTTGAAGGCCGCGCGCGCCCGGTCTCGATCGATAGCTGTCATAATGACTTCCTAAAAAGTTGTGTCTTTCGATCCGGTGGCAATTGTAGGTGAACTCGGTTGCTGTCGGATGATGATTCTGCCGTGTCGCTACATGCGGCTCGGAGACCTTGTCAGGATGAGAAGCGTATGGTGCTCAAAATCGTTAGAACCGTCTGGCCGGTGATGCTTACCTATGTTGCAATAGGCGCGCCGTGCGGAATGATCATGGGGCAGACGGGAATGGAGCCCTGGATGGTCTTTGCCCTGAGCAGCACGTTTGTGACGGGCAGCGGCCAGTTTATGATCTGCAATCTTTGGCTGGCGGGCGTACCGGCACCTTCGATTATCGCGAGCGTTGCCGCCATCTCCTCGCGTTTTGCGCTTTACTCGGCATCGATCGCGCCGCATCTGACGGGTGCCTCGAAGCGTCAGACGCTGGCTGTTGCCGCGACACTTACCGAGGAGGCATATGGCATCTCGCTTGCCAAGTTGGTTGAAGGGGAGGATTGGGGCCCGCGCGAGTCCTTTGTGCTCAACGTGATCCTCATCGCAACATGGGGCGTTTCGTGTACGATGGGCGCCATCGTCGGCGCCGTTGTCGATGTTCCCACCGCCATTGCAGCCTTTGTCTGCACCTCGCTCTTTATCTGCCTGCTCTTTTCGCAGCGGCTGTCGCGCGGCAACGTTGTCGCGGCGGTTTCGGGCGCGGTGTCCGTCGCCGTATGCAAGTTCTTGGGCCTCACGAATATTGCCGTGCCGGCAAGCGTCGTGGCCGGCATTGCCATTGCGTTGGCGTGCGATGCTGTATTTGACGGAAGAGGTGCCCGCGATGCCCGTTAACGAGTTCTTGGTTCTGTGGCTGTCGTCGTGGGCTGCTATCGCGTTCTTTCGCATCGCGCCGGCGTTCGCCTTGCGCGGGCGGACCCTGTCGCCCCGCATTACCGAGGCCCTGGGCTATATCCCGCCCGCTGCCTTTGCCGCGCTGGTCGCCAACGACTTGGTGAGCCCCGGCGCGTTCGACGCGGGACTCTGGCCTGCCTTGGTTCCCTGGATTGCGGCCGTCGGCGTCGTGGTCGTGGCGGTCAAGACAAAATCGATGCTGTGGTGCTGCGTCTCGGGCATCGTACTCTATATTGTCTTGAGCCTTATATAGGGGTGGCGTCGCGGGCGCCGAATCTCGTTCCATCCCAACTTGTCGAATTTTTCACCGAGCTGGTCTATTTCTTCTGGTACCATGGTCAAACTTTACTGTAGCAAAGCATGACGTGGGCTTTTGTTCCGCGTCAGCGGAAATGGGGGTTTCATGGCACAGGAAGCGACTGCCAACGAGCAAAAGAAATTCAAGGTTCCGCGCATCCCGGGCGACATCATGATTTACCCGATGATCGTCGGTCTTTTGCTCAACACCTTCTGCCCGCAGGTTTTTGAGATCGGCGGCTTCTTTACGGCTGCCTGCCGCGGTGGCTCCAATACCATCGTCGCCGCGATCCTGCTGTTTGTGGGCGCCGGCATCAGCTTTAAGTCCACGCCGGGCGCCATCAAGACCGGCATCGTCGTGCTGATTCCTAAGCTTGTAGTGGCAGCCGCGCTGGGTCTGGGCGTCGCGTACTTCTTTAACGATAACTTTTTAGGCCTGAGCTCGGTTTCCATCATCGGCGGCATTACGTTTTGCAACATGGCGCTCTATACGGGCATCATGGGCGAGTTCGGCGATGAGTCCGAGCAGGGCGCCGTCGGTATCCTGTTCTTTACGGCCGGCCCCGCCGTCACGATGATCATCCTTGGTGTTTCGGGTCTCGCCAACATCCCCGTCGGCACCATCATCGGATCCATCCTGCCGCTTGTTATCGGCATGGTCCTGGGCAACTTGTTCCCGTTTATCAAGAACCTGCTGGTTCCCGGCGCCAATCTCGCGATCGCTGTTATCGGATTTCAGCTCGGTGCGTCCATGAGCCTTTCGAGCTTTATCACCGGCGGTATTTCCGGCATCTTGCTGGGCCTTGTCACGCTCTTTATCGTCGGCCCCATCACCTTTGCGTTCGAGCGCCTGTGCGGTGGTAACGGCAAGGCGGCCGTTGCCTGCTCCACTATCGCCGGCACGGCTATGACCACGCCGGTCGCCCTCGCCGAGGTCGCTCCGCGCTATGCCGAGCTTGCGCCCACCGCGTATGCGCAGATCGCCACTGCCGTCATCATCACGGCAATCATGGCCCCGATTCTGACCGGCTGGGTCGATAAGAAGTTCTGCCAGGGCAAGGAGGACCTGTCGCCTGCCGGTGTCGAGGCCATCGAAGAGGCCGTCGCGACCGACATCGATGGCGAGTAGCAATCGATACCCATCAATGATTCCGGCGTGCAACTCGCGCCGTTTGAGCGCCCGAACGAGAGCTGTCTTGCAGTGATGTTCGGGCGCTTTGCTATGATTCCCTTTACCCCTGCGGAGTAAAGGGGTGTTTATTGCCCTGATTCGAATTGGGCGATTCTGAACATTCGGATATTGAAGGGATGGCGTCTAGTGGTTAAGGCACTCAAGATTGAGATATTCCTGCTATGCATGATTGTTCTTATCGGGCTTGCCGCGCGAAGTCGTCGCTCCTTGTTCTCGAGCACCCTGCAGCTATTGTTTAGCATGCTTGGCTACACCTCTGCCGCGTACATATTATTCGATATGATCTGGACGCTTTCGGATGGTGCGGACGGCACGTTGGGTATTGCTGCCAACTGGATTTCCAACGCGGTTTCGTTTTCGCTCTTTGCCATCGCGTGTCTCATTTGGTTTATCTATTCCGAGACGATGCAGGGCTCTCGCCTTGTGACCTCGCGCTATAGGGTGGTGCTTGTAACGTTGCCTACGGCTCTGGTGGTCGTGCTGGCTTTTACCAGTTACTGGACGCACGCCTTGTTCTATATCGATTCGCAGGGCGTGTATCGTCGCGGCTTTGCCTATATGATCCAGCCCATTGTCAGCTACTGTTACGTTATACATACGTCCCTGCATGCGTTTGTGCAATCTCGTAGGGTCGAGAGCCTGCAGACGAAGGCTATCTATCGAACCTTGGCATTTTTCGCCATTCCGGCCCTGGTGGGCGGTACCTTTCAGATCGTATACTCGGTGCCTGGCCTTTGTGTCGGCATAATGATTAGCATGTTGCTGCTCTATATCATCTGCCAGGAGCAACTGATCTCGACTGACCCGTTGACTGGACTCAACAACCGCAACCGTTTTGAGACCTATATGCTGTCGCTCTTCTCAAATGTGGATCAGGCCGAAGATGTATATCTGCTTATGATGGACGCTGACGGCTTTAAGCAGATTAACGATCGCTATGGACATGTGGAGGGCGACCATGCTCTTCAGGTTGTTGCGACGGCGCTCAAGGATGTCTGCTCGGCGTCTGGTGGCTTTATCGCGCGTTATGGTGGCGATGAGTTCGTGGTGCTCCAAAAGGCAGCGGCGGAACAGGATATCATGCATCTGTGCGCGACAATCAACGACGAGCTCGCGCATGCCGAGGTGCCGTATGCATTGCGGATGTCCATCGGTTGCGCGCGGGTCGGCGATAGTGTTGATACCTGGCAAGACTTACTTAGCGCTGCCGATGCGGAGCTCTATCGCGTCAAGGCCGAGAAAAAGAAAGCCGGCGTACAAATACGCTAGAAAAGGGGCATACGACCGCATTGATGGTCGTGCGCCCTTTTTGCGTTTGCGGGGGCCACCGGCCATAACGCCCAGGCGCGGTGCGGCAAGACGAGCGTCTGCCGCCGCGGCTCGGTACGAAATCAACGAGAGCCAGTGCATTCCATTAAGCTAAAGTGTGTGAAGGCTCTCTCTAAAAAGGTGAGCTCGCTAGGCTTTTTTGGGTTTGTTGACGATGATTATGCCGCCGCAGACCAACAGCAGGGCAACAAGTACGGTAACGGGGCTCGTGCCAGCGCCCTCGCCGAGCAGCAGCGCGCTCAGCAGTACGCCAAAGACCGGGTTCATAAACCCAAAGACCGAGACGCGGCTGACGGGGTTGACGGCAAGCAGGCGCGACCACAGCGAGTAGGCGACCGCGGAGATAAGCGCCATGTAGATGATGAGCGCGATGGCGGGGGCAATTTCGGTGGGGGACAACGTGCCGCCCATCAAAAACCCGATGGCGGTAAGGACCACGCCACCGACTAAAAACTGCCAGCCGGCGAGCAAGACGCCGTCGTGCTCGCGCGAGAAGATGCCAATGAGGCAGGTCGACAGGGCGCCCGCAACAGTGGAAGCCAAGATAAAGCCCTCGCCATCGAGCCTGAAGCCAAAGGTGCCATCTGCGCCCGAGAGGTTGACGAGCGCGACGCCGGCAAAGCCCAGCGCACAGCCAAGCACCTTGGCCGTATTGAGCTTCTCGGTGTGAAATGCCAGGGCGGCAAAGAGGATTGCGAGGAAGTTGGCGCTGGCCTCGATGATGGAGCTCGACATGGCGCTGGCGCGCGAGAGGCCCAGATAGAAAAAGAAGTACTGCCCGATAGTCTGGAAGAGCGACAAGACAAAGATGGGCTTGATGTCGCGAACCTGCGGAATGAGGGGGCGGCGTTGGGCCGCACTCATCCCAACGATAACCAGGGCGCCGGCAAGCGTGAAGCGCAAGCCCGCAAAGAGCAGCTGCGAGGCGCTATCGTGCGCCGGGATACCAAAGAGTGCGTAGCCGATCTTGATGCAGGGAAAGGCCGATCCCCAGAGTGCACAGCAAACAAGACAGCCCAGGATGAGTCCGGGCAGGGTGGCGAGATACGGCTTGCGGCTTTCCATGATGTCCTTCCTGCATGCGCGAAGCAAAAAAGAACCCGCCACCGGATGTGTCGGTGGCGGGTGTTGTTACCCGAAGGGATTGTACCCGATGGGAAAGGTTTAAGCGAAGTAGGCCACGCCGCTCTCAAAGATCGGCATGAACTTATCGCCGGGGACATGCTCGGGCACGTTGCGGTACAGGTTGTCGCCGCGACGCTCGGCATGGCCCATCTTGCCCAGGACGCGGCCGTCGGGGCTCGTGATGCCCTCGATGGCGAGTGCGGAGCCGTTGGGGTTGACGGAGAGATCCATGCTGGGCTTACCGTTCTCGCCCACGTACTGCGTGGCGACCTGGCCGTTGGCGATCAGCTGGGCGAGCACTTCATCGTTGGCGACAAAGCGGCCCTCGCCGTGGCTGATGGCGACGGTGTAGGGGTCGTCCAGGCTGCACTGCGACAGCCACGGGGACAAGTTGGACGAGATGTGGGTGCGCACCAGACGGCTCTGGTGGCGACCGATGGTGTTGAACGTCAACGTGGGCGCATCGGGCGTGGCGTCGACGATGTCGCCGTAGGGCACCAGGCCGAGCTTGATCAGGGCCTGGAAGCCGTTGCAGATGCCCAGCATTAGGCCATCGCGGGCCTTGAGCAGGTCGCGGACTGCCTCGGTGACCTCGGGAGCGCGGAAGAACGCCGTGATGAACTTGGCGGAGCCGTCGGGCTCGTCGCCGCCCGAGAAGCCGCCGGGGATCATGACGATCTGGCTTGCGCGGATGCGGCGGGCAAGCTCGTGGGTGCTCTCGGCGACGGCCTCGGGCGTGAGGTTGTTGATCACGAAGGTGTCGGCCTCGGCGCCGGCGGCGCGGAAGGCACGGGCACTATCGTACTCGCAGTTGTTGCCGGGGAACACGGGGATAACCACGCGCGGGCGGGCGATCTTGGCGCCGCCGTACACGTGGATGTCCTTGGCGCGGAAGTCGATGGTCTCGACCTCGGGGGTCTCGTCGGCGCTGCGGTAGGCAAAGACGCCCTCGATGTCGCTCTCCCAGGCCTCCTGGAGCTCGGAGAGCTCGATGACTTCGGAGCCGGTGTCGATGACATAGCCCTCGACGGTGGTGCCCAGGGGCTCGACGACAACGCCGTCGGCGACCTCGGGCAGCTCGGCATCCTCGGCGAGCTCGACGATAAAGCTGCCGTAAAGCGGGATGAAGAGGCTCTTCACGTCTACATCCTCGGCAAGCTCGATACCGATCTGGTTACCGACGCACATCTTAAAGAGGCTCTCGGCGCCGCAGCCGTAGCCGGGCGTGGAGATGGCCAGAGCGTTGCCGGTAGCAGTGAGCGCCTCGACGGCGTCAAACGCGGCGAGCAACTGCTGGGCGTCGGGACGGTAGTCCTCGCCATAGGTGGCGGGGGCGATGCGGACGACGCGGTGCGTCAGGCCCTTGAACTCGGGCGAGACGGCGCGGGCGGCCTTGCCCACGGCGACGGCGAAGCTGATCAGGGTCGGCGGAACGTTGAGCTCGCCGGTCTCGTCCTCAAACGAACCGCTCATGGAGTCCTTGCCGCCGATGGCGCCGGCACCCAGGTCGACTTGGGCCATGAGGGCGCCCAGGACGGCTGCCGTGGGCTTGCCCCAGCGCTCGGCCTCGGTGCGCAGACGCTCGAAGTACTCCTGGAAGGAGAGATAGGCGCGCTTGTGCTCAAAGCCGGCAGCCACGAGCTTGGCGATGGACTCGACCACGGACAGGTAGGCGCCCGCAAACTGGTCGGCCTCCATCAGATAGGGGTTGAAGCCCCATGCCATGGCGCTCGCCGTGGTGGTCTCGCCGTCCACGGGGAACTTGGCGACCATGGCCGAGCTTGGGGTGAGCTGCGTCTTGCCGCCAAAGGGCATGAGCACGGTCGCGGCGCCGATGGTGGAGTCGAAGCGCTCGGAAAGGCCCTTGTTGGAAGCGACGTTGAGGTCGGTGACGAGCGAGGTCATGCGCTCGGCGAGCGTGGTGCCGGCCCAGCTGGGCTGCCACACGCTGCGGGCACAGACGTGGGCGACCTGGTGCTTGGGTGCGCCGTTGGAGTTGAGGAACTCGCGGGACAGGTCGACGATGGCGACGCTGTTCCAGGCCATGCGCATGCGCGGCTCGGCGGTAACCTCGGCGATAACGGTCGCCTCCAGGTTTTCCTCGGCGGCGTAGCCCATGAACTCCTCGACGTCACCGTCGGCGACGGCGCAAGCCATGCGCTCCTGGGACTCGGAGATAGCGAGCTCGGTGCCGTCCAGGCCGTCGTACTTCTTGGTCACGGTGTCCAGGTCCACGTACAGGCCGTCGGCAAGCTCGCCCACGGCGACTGAGACGCCGCCGGCGCCAAAGTCGTTGCAGCGCTTGATCAGACGGCAGGCGTCGCCGCGGCGGAACAGGCGCTGCAGCTTGCGCTCGACCGGGGCGTTGCCCTTCTGGACCTCGGCACCCGAGGTCTCGATGGACTCGGTGTTCTGGGTCTTGGAGGAGCCGGTGGCGCCACCGATGCCATCGCGGCCGGTGCGGCCGCCCAGCAGGATGATCTTGTCGGTGGGGGCGGGGCACTCGCGGCGCACGTGGTTTGCCGGGGTAGCGCCCACGACGGCGCCGACCTCCATGCGCTTGGCCACGTAGCCGGGGTGATAGAGTTCGTTGACCTGGCCGGTGGCAAGGCCGATCTGGTTGCCGTAGCTGGAGTAGCCGGCGGCGGCAGTGGTCACGAGCTTGCGCTGCGGCAGCTTGCCCTCGAGCGTCTCGGAAACCGGGACGGTGGGGTCGCCGGCGCCGGTGACGCGCATGGCCTGGTACACGTAGCTGCGGCCCGAGAGCGGGTCGCGGATGGCGCCGCCCACGCAGGTGGCGGCACCGCCGAAGGGCTCGATCTCGGTCGGGTGGTTGTGGGTCTCGTTCTTAAAGAGGAACAGCCAGTCCTGGTCCTCGCCGTCGACATCGACCTTCACCTTGACGGTGCAGGCGTTGATCTCCTCGGACTCGTCGACATCGGTCATGACGCCGGTCTTCTTAAGGTACTTGGCGCCGATGGTGCCCATGTCCATGAGGCAGACGGGCTTGGCGTCGCGGCCGAGTTCGTGGCGCATCTCCATGTAGCGGTCGAAGGCCTGCTGCACCACGGCGTCGTCGATCGTCACGTCATCCAGGACGGTGCCGAAGGTGGTGTGGCGGCAGTGGTCGGACCAATAGGTGTCGATCACGCGGATTTCGGTGATGGTGGGGTCGCGGTCCTCATCGCGGAAGTACTGCTGGCAGAAGGCGATGTCCGCCTCGTCCATGGCAAGGCCGCGCTCGGCGATAAAGGCGGCAAGGCCGGCCTCGTCGAGCTCGCGGAAGCCGTCGAGCACCTCGACGGGCTGGGGCTCGGGGGTCTCCATGTACAGCGTCTCGGGCAGGTCGAGCGAGGCGATGCGCGCCTCGACGGGGTTCACCACGTAGTGCTTGATGGCATCGATGGCGGCCTCGTCCAGAGCGCCCGAGATCATATAGACCTTGGCTGAGCGCACGGCGGGGCGCTCGCCCTGGCTGATGAGCTGCACGCACTCGCTGGCGGAGTCGGCGCGCTGGTCAAACTGGCCAGGCAGGAATTCGACGGCAAAGACGGCGCCATCGCTTGCGGGGAGCTCGTCGTAGGTCACATCGACCTGGGGCTCGCTAAAGACGGTCGGCACGCAGGAGCGGAAAAGCTCCTCGTCGATGCCCTCGACGTCGTAGCGGTTGATGATCCTCAGGGCCTCGATGCCCTTGATGCCGAGAATTTCGGTCAGCTCGCCCTTGAGCTGCTGAGCCTCGACGTCGAACCCGGGTTTCTTCTCCACGTAGATACGAGAGACCATTGGTTCCTGCCTTCCTGATCGGTTGGGCGTACGGTACGGTATGCGGCAGCGGTCGGTTTGCGGGGTCTGCCCTGCGGTCGCCTTGAGCCACATGTTTGTAAACCTCACTATGATACGACAGCTCGCGGCGCGTTGAGGACGGCGAGGGTGCTACAGTGAAGCGCAAACAAGAGAAAGGCATCACATGGCATTCGTTTCGCTCGCCATCATCGCACTCGTGGCCTTTGCGAGTCCTTTTATCGCCTCGGCGATTCCCGGAAAACCCGTTCCCGAGACGGTCTTTTTGCTCGTGCTCGGCGCGGTGTTGGGACCCCATATGCTCGGCGTCATCCATGTAGATGTCGAGGTCTCGCTTGTGTCCGAGCTGGGCCTGGCCTTTTTGTTCCTGCTTGCCGGCTTTGAGATCGACCCCAAGAGCATCACGGGCGTCGAGGGGCGCTACGGCTTGGCGACGTGGGTCGTCACGTTTGGTATCGCCTGGCTTGCCGTACGCTTTACCCCGTGGTTCTCGGTCAGTCATTTCGACGGTATCGCCGTGACGCTTGCCCTCACTTCGACGGCGCTCGGTACGCTCGTGCCCATCATGCGTGAGCGCTCGCTCACCGGCACGCGCGTGGGCGACTCGATTCTCGCGTATGGCACCTGGGGTGAGCTCGGCCCTGTGCTTGCCATGTCGGTGCTGCTGTCTGCCCGCACTGGCATCCAAACGCTTGTAATCCTTGGCTTGTTTGCGGTGGTCTGCGTGTTGCTGGCCGTGGTCCCGAGCCGCTCCAAGCGCGTTGGCAGCCGCTTCTTTGCGTTTGTCGAGGAACGCGCCGATACCACGTCGCAGACCTTCGTGCGCCTGACGGTGCTCATCCTGGTCACGCTCGTGGCGTTCTCGGCTGTCTTTGATCTCGACATCGTGTTGGGTTCTTTTGCCGCCGGCTTTGTCTTGCGCTACATCATCCCCGAGGGCAACCATACGCTCGAGACCAAGCTCGATGGCCTGGCCTACGGCTTTTTGATTCCGGTATTCTTTACCGTATCGGGCGCAAAGATCGATCTGACGGCCGTGGCGTCGCGCCCGGGTCTGCTCGTGGGCTTTATCGTGGCGTTGTTGATTATTCGTGCCGTTCCCATTCTCATCTCTATGAGCATTTGTCCTGCGACGCGCGATGTGTCGGCGTATGGTCGCATTACCGTGGCCCTGTACTGCACCACGGCCCTGCCGATCATCGTTGCCGTGACAAGCGTTGCCGTCAACGCGGGCGCGCTGTCGCAAGATATTGCGTCGGTCATGGTTGCCGCCGGTGCCATCACGGTGTTCTTGATGCCGTTGCTCGCGCAGCTCTTCTACCGCGTGGTCGACGCCGCGCCGGTCGCCGCCGTGGCAGAAGTTGCCGAGCATCCATCCGATGCGCTCGACATCCTGCGCGCCCATCACGATTTGGCGAGCCTGCTCGCACGTGAGCACGAGCTGCTGACTTCGCATGGCCATGGTCGCGTATTCGAGGGCTTGCCTACGCTCGATACGATTGCCGAGCGCCTTTCCGCCGAGGCGGCGAGCGGCCATATCGATGCCCGTATTGTGGACGCGGCACATCTTCTTGCCGATAAGACCTATGGAGACGAGGTTGACCCGTCCGAGCTGACTCCGCGCGAGCGTCGCCGCCTGGAGCGCGCCAAGCTCGCCGTGCGCGAATACCGCCGTCGCATGCTGGAGCTCTATGCAAGAGAAGAAGCCGAGGACGACGACGGCAAGTAGTCGATACTCTCTCGGGGAAGCCGCGTCCCGCTTTGAAGGCTCGGAACGGGATGTGGTTTCCGAAACGGGGGCCGTTGGGAAACTGTGTCCCGGAATGGGCGCTCAGAGTGGGATGCAGTTTCCGCGAGAGACCCGTTGCGGAAACGGTATCCCAGAATCGGCGTTCAAAACGGGGCGCTCTTTCCGAAACATGGCCCTGAGGGAAGCTGCGTCCCGGTCTGAGTCGGAATTCCGGGACACAGCTTCCCTTTCAAACAGAAGAAGGCGCGCTGCCTGCAGTTGATGCAGACGGCGCGCCTTCTTTGTTGGACTATGTTGAGGCTGGGAGCTGAGGCTTGTGGTCCCTTAAGAGCGGGCGGCTCCGTCGACGGGGAGCACGGCGCCCGTGACATAGGAGGACATGTCGCTCGCTAGGAAAACGAAGGCGTTGGCGACGTCCTCGGGCTCACCCATGCGGCCGAGAGGGATAGTGGCGATGATGGGTTTGATGACCTCTTCGGGCAGGTTGGCGACCATGTCAGTCTTAGTCACGCCAGGGGCAACGGCGTTGACGCGAATACCCATAGGGGCGAGCTCGCGCGAGAGTGACTGGACCATACCGTTGACGGCAAACTTGGACGTGGGGTAACCGACGCCGGAGGGCTGGCCGTACTTGGCGACCATCGAGCTTGTGGTAGTGATGGTGCCGCCGTGGCCGGCCTCGGTCATGATCTTGGCGGCAGCCTGGTGGCCATTAAAGACGGCGACGACGTTAAGGTCCATGACCTTTGCGAACTCCTCGGCCGTGTAGTCCAAGAGGGGTGAACGCTGGGAGATACCGGCATTGTTGACGACCGTGTCCAAGCCGCCCATGTCGGATGCAGCCTGGGTAAAGGCCTCGGTCACGGCTTCGAGTGAGGTGAGGTCGCAGGAGCGGCCCCAGACCTTGGCGTCGGGATAGGCGGCTGTCAGCTTCTCAACGGCCGCATCGGCGGTCTCTTGACGCGAGCCAAAGACAGTGACGGAGGCGCCCTCCTCGATAAAACGGCAGGCGATGGCATAGCCGATACCGCGCGTGCCTCCGGTGATGATTGCTTTCTTGCCCTCGAGCAACATGGTATTTCCTCTCATCGCGGGCGGACATTCGCAGCACAGCGTAGCCGTAACCGGAATCGGCCGTGTTTGCATATCGGTGAACGGTAGCCCGCGTTACCGATGAGCGGCTCGCGCAAATGTGCCCTGTCGTTGTGCTTAGGGCAGGAGACAAAAAGGCTCCCATCCCACATCGGACGGGAGCCCTTCGAGCAAATGCGTTGTGGGGTGTAAACCGAACTAGTTCGCCATGACGCCTTCGGTCCAAGCCTCAACGTCCTCGATGCGCAGGACGTTGGCGACCTCGGCTACGCAGTCGACGCTGGCAAGCTCGGCGGTGGCAGCCTGGACGTCCTTCTCGAGCGCGCGGTGCGTCAGGAAGATGACCGAGCAAGTATCGCTGGCGCCCGACTTGCCGTCCTCGACCTGGTTGATGAGCGAGATCGAGATGTTGTGCTTGGCAAAGATGTCGACCGTCTCGGACAGGGCACCCACGCGGTCGGCGACCTTCAGGCGCACATAGTACTTGGTCTGGAGCTCGTCCATGGGCTTAAAGGCGAGGTTATGACCATAGGGCTCAATCTCGGGCAGCGGAGCCACGCCGCGGCTGATCTGCTCGGAGAGCGACAGGATATCGCCCACGACGGCGCTCGCGGTGGGGAAGGAGCCTGCGCCAGCGCCGTAGAACATGGTCTCGCCCACGGCGTCACCCACCACGTAGACGGCGTTCATGGCGCCGTTGACCTTGGCGAGCATATGGTCTGCCGGGATGAGCGTGGGATGCACGCGGACGTCGACGCCGGCGTCGGTGTTGCGTGCGATGCCCAGCAGCTTGACGGTGTAGCCGAGCTCGCGGGCCTGGGCGATGTCCTCGGCGCCGATGGTACGGATACCCTGTTGGTAGACATCGTCGGTGGTCACGCGGGTGCCAAAGCCGATGGAAGCGAGGATTGCCGTCTTGCTGGCGGCGTCGAAGCCGTCGACGTCGGCGGACGGGTCGGCCTCGGCATAGCCCTTGGCCTGCGCGTCGGCAAGCACATCGGCGTAATCGGCGCCCTCGGCGTCCATGCGCGACAGGATGTAGTTGGTGGTGCCGTTGAGAATGCCAGCGATGGTCAGGATCTTGTTGCCCACCAGGTCGTGCTCGAGCGTGCTCACAATGGGGATGCCGCCGCCGCAACTGGCCTCGCACTTAATCTGCACGCCGCACGCGCGCGCCTTCTCGGCGAGCGTCTCGACGTGACGGCCCAGCAGGGCCTTGTTGGCAGAGACGACGTGCTTGCCGTTCTCGAAGGCGGTGGTGAAGATTTCGGTCGCGGGGTGCTCGCCGCCGATGAGCTCGACGACGATATCGACGGCGGGGTCGGTGACGACGTCGTGCCAGTCGCTCGTAAAGGCCTCGCGCTCAATACCGGCAGCTTCGGCCTGCTCCCAGGCAAGCGCGCAGGCGCAGGTCAGCTTAAGGTCGATGCCGTAGGCGGCCAGGTACTCATCGTGGTGGCTCTTGATCAGACGGGCCACGCCGCCGCCGACGGTTCCAAGACCGATGAGGCCGACGTTCACGGTGCGCAGGGGTTCGCTCATAGATAGCTCCTTCGTGCATCTTATGGATGGATTAACCGCTTAAAGGTTGAGTGCATTCTAGCGTGAACCGAGGGCGCGTGCTCGCCAGGCAACAGGAGTCGCACAAAACGGCACCCCCGAAACGCTGCGGAAACATTGGAAACATGCTCGCTACAAACGGAACTCCGTAACAAACTGTCAACGTTTGCACCATAAGGTTTGCCCTGTACCGCAAGACGGCCGCGCTGCGGCCAGCGAAAAAAGGGGGACACCATGTTTAGCATCAACAACGTACTTAACCGCAGGAGTTTCCTTGTCGGAGCCACGCTTATTTTTGCCCCGATCTATTACACCCCAGCGTCCGTTTTGCTCAAGAACGCCAAGGACATGAGCTACGACATGACACTAATGGGTGTCGACGGCATGGACAGCCTATGTGATTCAGGACGGTAAGTACATCGCCGCCTAAGTGCATATACATCGAGACCGGCGGGCCGTTTTATTCAGGGCAGGGACGCCTGTAACAGAACGGAAACATTACTTTCACACAATAAAGTGGCATTACTGCATAAAGTAATAGAAATACGCAGAATTATGGATAAATGAACAAATCCAAAGAAAAGTTGAAATAATCGCCACTTTCCTTAACTAAAGCGTCTAGTATTTTGCGAACGCCGAACACGGTGAAGGATGGCCTGTCGGGTAACCGAAACCCGACGAGATTTGAGAGGAGAGCCGCATGTCGAGCCTCACCGGTAAGTCATTGAACCCTGTTATGAATCGCAGGAGCGTTATCGCGAGCGCAGCAGGTCTGGGGGCGATGTCCATTCTAGCCGGCTGCTCCTCCAACGGCGGCGATAGCGGTTCCGCTTCGGGCGACGCTTCGTTTAAGATTGGCACCATCGGCCCGCTGACCGGCGCCAACGCGTCCTACGGCAAGTCCGTTACCCAGGGTGTCGAGCTTGGCTGCAAGGATTTCTCGACCAAGGAGCTGCCGCTTGCCAGCAAGGCCGAGGATGACCAGGCCGACGGCGAGAAGGCCGTCAACGCCTTCAACACCCTGCTCGACTGGGGCATGCAGGCCCTCGTCGGCCCGACCACCACGGGTGCGTCGGTTGCCGTTGCCGCCGAGTGCGGTAACGACCCCAAGACGTTCATGATCACCCCGTCCGCGTCCTCCGAGGACGTCACCGACGGCAAGGATTGCGTCTTCCAGGTTTGCTTCACCGACCCCAACCAGGGTGTCAACGCTGCCAAGTTCCTGGCGCAGAAGTATGCGGACGAGAAGTTCGTGCTGTTCTATAACTCCGGCGACGCTTATTCTTCGGGCATCGCAGATTCCTTTAAGGCCCAGGCCGCTGAGTCCAAGCTCGAGATTGTCGACGAGGAGACCTTTAAGGACGACTCCGCCACGAGCTTTACGAACCAGCTGACCAAGGCCAAGCAGGCCGGCGCCACCATGATCTTTGCGCCGATCTACTACACGCCGGCGTCCGTCCTGCTCAAGAACGCCAAGGACATGGGCTACGACGTCAAGATGATGGGCTGCGACGGCATGGACGGCATCCTGGGCGTTGAGGGCTTCGATACCTCTCTTGCTGAGGGTTTGCTGCTCATGACCCCGTTCTCCGCCGACGACGAGAAGAACGCCGACTTCGTCAACGCTTACAAGGATAAGTACGGCGATACCCCCGACCAGTTTGCCGCCGACGCCTACGACGGCGTGCACGCGGTGGCCGAGGCCCTCAAGGAGGCCGGTCTTGGTGTCGACGCCGACCCGACCGAGGCCGCCGAGAAGCTGTCCAAGGCTATGCTCAAGATTACCGTTGACGGTCTGACCGGCAAGCTCACCTGGAACGATAAGGGCCAGGTCCAGAAGGAGCCCACGGCGTACGTCATCACCGACGGCAAGTACGTACAGGCCTAATTGGCCGCCTTACATAGAGCGGTTTTGATCCCAAGCAGGGGAGGTTTTGGCCTTCCCTGCTTGCTTGGTATCTAGGGACGATGTAACGTCCCTGTTTCATACATCAACTGGAAACCTATTCGAAAGGGGGATGTGGAACATGACGGTCTTTATCCAATACCTGGTCAACGGCCTGTCCATGGGCAGCGTCTACGCCATCATCGCGTTGGGCTACACCATGGTCTACGGTATCGCCAAGATGCTGAACTTCGCTCACGGCGACGTCATCATGGTCGGTGCCTATGTCTCGTTCTGCGCCACGTCGTATCTCGGCCTCCCGGGCTGGGTATCTGTAATTCTTTCTTGTGTGGTCTGCACGGTTCTCGGCGTTCTCATCGAGGGTCTGGCCTATAAGCCGCTGCGCCAAGCAGGCCCGCTGGCCGTTCTGATCACGGCTATCGGCGTGTCTTACTTCCTGCAGAACGCCGCGCAGCTTCTGTGGGGCGCCACGCCCAAGAACTTCACTTCGCTCGTCACCTTCCAGGTGCCGGAGTTCTTGGCCAAGTTCAACGTAAGCGCCGTCTCGCTCGTCACCATCGTCGCCTGCCTGGTTATCATGGCCGGCCTGATGTTCTTTACGGGTAAGACCAAGATGGGCAAGGCCATGCGCGCCGTGTCCGAGGACAAGGCCGCCGCTCAGCTCATGGGCATCAACGTCAACCGCACCATCTCGATGACGTTCGCCATCGGCTCTGCCCTTGCCGCCATCGCCGGCGTGTTGCTGTGCTCCTACTCGCCGGTCCTGCAGCCCACCACGGGCGCCATGCCTGGCATCAAGGCCTTCGACGCTGCCGTTTTCGGCGGCATCGGCTCCATCCCCGGTGCTTTTGTCGGCGGCATTCTCATCGGCATCATCGAGGCGATGGCGCAGGCTTACATTTCCACGAGCCTTGCCAACTCCATCGTCTTTGGTGTTTTGATCATCGTCCTGCTCGTCAAGCCTGCCGGCCTCTTGGGCAAGTACGTCCCCGAGAAGGTGTAGGTGAGCGTTATGAAGTTTCTTAAAGACAAGCAGACGCGTCACGACTTTGTTACGTACGCCATGTGCGTTGTGGCGTTCGCCATCGTGTTCTTTATGCAGTCCAACCACATGATCCCGCGCATGATTGCTGGTCAGTTGGTTCCTATTACGGCCTACATCGTCATGGCCATTTCCCTCAACCTTGTCGTCGGCATCGCGGGCGACCTGTCGCTGGGACACGCGGGCTTTATGAGTGTCGGCGCCTACACGGGCATCGTCACCGCGGTCGCCCTCGAGAGCGCCGTTCCCTCCGATCCGGTGCGCCTGATCATCAGCATCGTGGTCGGCGCCATCGCTGCCGCTATCCTGGGCTTCTTGATCGGCATCCCGGTCCTGCGCCTGAGCGGCGATTACCTGGCTATCGTGACGCTGGCCTTTGGTGAGATCATCAAAGAGATCGTCACCTGCCTTATCGTGGGTGTCGACTCGCGCGGCCTGCACGTGATCTTTAACATCACGGGTAACTCCACGATCGACGACCTGCATCTGCTCGAGGACGGCACCGCCATCATCAAGGGCGCGCAGGGCGCATCGGGTGTGTCGACGTACTCGACCTTCCTCGCCGGTGCCATCCTGGTCATGGTCGCACTCGTGATCGTGCTCAACCTGGTTCGCAGCCGTACCGGCCGTGCCATTATGGCCGTGCGCGACAACAAGATTGCAGCCGAGTCCGTGGGCATCTCCGTCACCCAGTACCGCATGATCGCCTTCGTGGTTTCCGCTGCCCTCGCCGGTGCTGCCGGAGCTCTCTTCGGCGGTAACTTCTCGCAGCTCTCCGCCACCAAGTTCGACTTCAACACGTCCATCCTCATCCTGGTGTTCGTGGTCCTGGGCGGTCTGGGCAATATGCGCGGCTCCGTCATCGCGGCGGCATTGCTCACGGTGCTTCCCGAGCTGCTCCGTCAGTTCTCGGACTACCGCATGCTCATCTATGCCATCGTGCTGATCCTGGTCATGATTTTTACCAACAACCCGCAGCTCAAGGCGTTCTTCGGTCGCGTCAAGGACCGCTTTGCTTCCAAGAAGGAGGTGTCAGCCGATGCCCAGTAAATTTGAGTTCAAGAAGGGCAAGATGGTCCCGTATCCTTCTGGCGCCATCGTTCCCGACCGCGACCTGGGCGAGCGCCCTGCACTCGAGTGCATCCACCTGGGCATTGAGTTCGGTGGCCTTAAGGCAGTCGACGACTTTAGCCTGACTATCGGCAAGACCGAGATCGCCGGTCTGATCGGCCCCAACGGTGCCGGTAAGACCACGGTCTTCAACCTGCTCACCAAGGTGTATCAGCCCACGCACGGCACCATCCTACTCGACGGCGAGGACACCTCGGGCAAGTCGGTCTATCAGGTCAACCGCATGGGCATCGCTCGTACCTTCCAGAACATTCGCCTGTTCAACACTATGACGGTGGAGGATAACGTTAAGGTCGGCTTGCACAACCAGGAGCGCTACTCCGGCTTTGAGGGCGTGCTGCGCCTGCCGACGTATTGGAAGCACGAGAAGGCCGCCCACGAGCGCGCCATGGAGCTGCTGTCCATCTTTGATATGGAGCATCTGGCAAACGAGCAAGCTGGATCGCTGCCTTACGGCGCTCAACGTCGTCTGGAGATCGTCCGTGCACTTGCCACCAATCCCAAGCTGCTGCTGCTCGACGAGCCTGCCGCCGGCATGAACCCGTCCGAGACCGCAGAGCTCATGGAGAACATCGTTAAGATTCGCGACACCTTTGGCATTGCCATCATGCTTATCGAGCATGATATGTCACTCGTTATGAACATCTGCGAGGGCATCTGCGTGCTCAACTTTGGTAAGGTCATCGCCAAGGGCACGGCAGAGGAAATTCAGAACAACGACGCCGTTATCGAGGCATATCTGGGCAAGCAGGATAAGGGGGAGAACTAAATGGCAGAGCCGATGCTTTCCGTCTACAACATCAACGTCTGGTACGGCGCCATCCACGCCATCAAGGACATCTCCTTTAACGTCAACGAGGGCGAGATCGTTGCTCTGATCGGTGCGAACGGTGCTGGTAAGTCTACGACGCTTAAAACCGTCTCGGGCCTGCTGCGTTCCAAGACCGGCTCCATCAAGTTTATGGGCGAGGACATTACCCATACGCCCGCTGATAAGCTGGTTGGTAAGGGCCTGGCTCAGGTTCCCGAGGGTCGTCGCGCCTTTTTGCAGATGACGGTCGAGGAGAACCTGGAGATGGGTGCCTATACGCAGCCCAAGTCCACGGTGGCTCCGGGCCTGGAGCGCGTCTACGAGCAGTTCCCGCGCCTGAAGGAACGTCGTCGCCAGGTCGCCGGCACCCTTTCAGGCGGCGAGCAGCAGATGCTCGTTATGGGGCGCGCCCTTATGAGTAACCCCAAACTGCTCATGCTCGACGAGCCTTCCATGGGTCTGGCACCGATTCTGATCGAACAGATCTTCCAGATTGTCGAGGACTTGCACAAGGCCGGTACCACGGTGCTTCTGGTCGAGCAAAACGCGCAGATGGCGCTTTCCATCGCCACACGCGGTTACGTGCTCGAGACCGGCAAGATCACCATGACCGGCACTGGTCAAGAGCTGCTGCACGACGACAACGTCCGCAAAGCTTACTTGGGCGGTTAGGCGGTTCCGCCGTTCTACCGAACGGCGGACCAGTCGACGCTGCGCGGGCACCAGAGCGACAGCTTGTCATTCAAAGAGGGCGGCATGACCAGAAGGTCTATGCCGCCCTCTTTTCATGCCAATCTGTTCGCTCTGGTGCCCGCTCGCTGTCCGTCCTCTGCCTGCGGCGTTGGAGGTAGTCGTTGGGGACGTTTTCCTTCGTCCCCACCAAATCATTTTGCTCTGTCATGCGGGTTGGTTTTTAAAGTGCGACAATGCCGTGTGGAAATAAAAATGTCATCTGGGGGTCTATCTATGGTGTACGAGTTTTGTGCCGAGAACTTTGAGCGGGTGCCGGCGGCTATCGATGCCGGTGCAAGGCGTATCGAGCTGTGCGACAACCTTGCCGTTGGTGGCACCACGCCTTCGGCCGGCGTTATCAGCGCTACGACCAACTATGTCCACGAGCACGATGCACGGGTGATGTGCATGATTCGCCCGCGTGGCGGCGACTTTCACTACGACCAGGACGAGCTGCGTATGATGGAGATGGACCTGGGCCTTGCCGTAAGCGCCGGCGTTGACGGCTTGGTCTTTGGCTGCTGCAAGCCCTGCGCTGGCGGATGGGCGCTCGACGAACTTACGCTTGGCGCCCTCGTGATGGCTGCGGGCTGCGCGACCGAGGAATGTAAGCGTGAGCCCATCGACATCACCTTCCACATGGCATTTGACCAGCTCTCGCCCGAGGCTCAGCTCGATGCGATTGATACACTTGCCGACTGCGGCGTTACGCGCATCCTCACGCATGGCGGCGCTGCCGGTACGTCGATCGAGGATAATTTCGATCACCTGGCTCGTTTAATCGAGTATGCGGGTGATCGTTTGACCATCCTTCCCGGCGGCGGCATCACTACGGCAAATCGCGACGCGGTCGCGGCGGCGCTAGACGTCTCCGAGCTCCATGGCACCAAGATCGTGCCGCTGGAGGTATAACCCGTGGCGCTGGTATTCGATGTTCAGCAGGCGAGCGGCAAGCCCGACGACAACCGTCGCCCCGGTACCGCGTGTCCCTTTTGCAACACGGAGGGGCTCACCAACATCATCCAGCGCGACGGTGACTGCATCTGGCTCGAGAATAAGTTCAAGACCCTGCGCGCCACCCGTCAAACCGTGCTGATCGAGTCGGCCGATCACGATGCCGACCTGGTGACCTATAAGCCGGATGAACTCCACCATGTGATGAGGTTTGCTCTGGATTGCTGGCAGCAGATGATCGATTCGCAGCAGTATCGAAGCGTGCTCATGTACAAGAACAAGGGTCCGCTTTCGGGCGGCAGCCTCGTCCATCCACACATGCAGATTGTGGGCTTGGAACAGGAGGACGGCTATGCGGCGCTGACCTCAGCCAACTTTGAAGGCATCGATGTTTGGCAGAGGGGAAGGGTTGCGGTCAACATCTCAACCGAACCGATTATGGGGTTCTTTGAGGTCAATGTTTCAGCCCCGCAGGGAATCGCCGCCAGCGATGGCGCGCGAGACCAAGCCGAGACGGACCTCTTCGCCGATGCGATTCAGGTAGCTCTGCGCTATATCCTGAACGAGCACCATGGTGGTCGCGCAGAGTCGTACAACTTGTTCTTCTACCACATGGACGGCCGGACCATTGCCAAGGCGCTTCCGCGCTGGGTGGTTTCACCCTACTTTGTCGGGTATCGGCTGGCTCAGGTCAATGCTGAGACCACGCTCGATGTCGATGCGGAGCGATTCCGCGCACATCTGGAGGCGCTCACATCGTAAAGTGAGCGCCCGCACACTGCGGACGGTTTAGCGCGCCATTGCATCGCGGCCGGCCTCGACCCGCTTGCGCTGGGCGGCGCGCTCCTCGCCGGTCAGACGCTCAAAGAAGTGTCCGATAAGCGAGGCGAGCACCTGCTGAAACAACGTTCCACACATGACGGGAAACACAACTTCGCCCGGAAAGTATTGCGTGGCGATGACGGCGCCCGAAGAGATATTGCGCATGCCGCAGGTAAAGCACATGGTGGTCGTTTCGCTATATGGCAGATGCAGCGCGCGGGCGACCAGAATGCCGACGACAAAGCCGCTGATGGTGAAGACCAAAATAAAGAGGGCGACTTCCAAGCGCACCGCGTTCATGTGCAGCACGTACTCGCTCATGGCGGTGGAGTTGGAGGCGATAACGCCCATCATCATGAACTTGCAGGCGGGCGAGAGCGCGGGGGAGAGTTTTTCGTGCCCCCATCCGCGCGTGAGCTCGTTGATCACGATGCCGAGCACGGCGGGGATGGCGATCATAAAGGCCATGTTCTGCATCATGCTCGGCACGTCGATCGAGACGGTGGCGCCCAGCAGGAGCTTGAGCGTAAGCGGAATCGTCACAGGGGAGATGACCGAGGACGTCAGGATGATGGTGAGCGCGAGCGGGCCGTTGCCGCCGAACATGCTGATCCACATAAAAGCGGTGACTGCCACGGGCACACTGTATTCGAGCACGATGCCGCAGACAAGGTTGGGGTTGGAACCAAAGAACAACGATCCCATGGCGTAGGCCGCGATGGGAATAAGCGCCGCCGAGACCAACAACGCCAGAATCAGGTGCAGCGGACGGTGGAACACCTCGGCTACCTGGTGAAAGGTGTTGCTGAGCGCACCTTGGAACGTCATAAAGGCAAACAAGGTGGGAACGATGGGCTTGAGAACGCCGATCTGTTGAGGAAAGAGCACGCCGAGCGCCACACAAATCGGAACGATGATTTGCATGTGCCCCGCGAGAAACTTGCCCAGTCCAACCCATTGCTTCATATGCTCTTGTGACTCCCTTTGCTCGTGAATCCGTTTTGACTGGATATGCTAGACGCTCACATGTGTCCGTGCGTCAGAAACGCTCGATTATTTCGAGGCTATTACCGGCATCGTTTACCGAAACCGCGGCATGCTGCGGCGATTTGCGTCCGCGCCGCACGGTATAATAAATCCGTTCAACAGATCTGCCTGCCGAAGCGGGCATACACAGAGGACTCATCGCTATGAACCGTGAGAGGTATCGCGGCGACCTGCCCCTATCGGGGGTGGGTGCCTATGTCATCGCTTAAGACGACGCATCGCTGGGCGGTCGCTCAGCAAAACCCCGAGCTCGAAAAGGAGCTTTCGGCTGGTCTGGGCATTCCCGGGCTGGTGGCGCGCATTATGGTCGCGCACGGCATTGGCTCAATCAAAGAGGGCCAATTGTTTTTGACGCCTTCGCTCGATCGCGACTGGGCCGACCCACTCATTATCCCGGGCATGTCGGTCGTTGCCGACCGCGTCGAGCGTGCTATTCGCAACCACGAGCACATTGCAGTCTTTGGCGATTTTGACGTTGACGGTATTACGTCGACCTGCCTGTTGACCGAGGCGCTGCGCACGTTTGGCGCCGATGTCACGCCGTTTATTCCGCATCGCTTTGATGAGGGCTACGGTCTTTCGCGCGCGGCGCTCGACCGCGTTAACGAGCTCGCTCGCCCCCAGCTGATCGTGACCGTCGATAACGGCATTGCCGCCAAGGAAGAGGTTTCCTATCTGAAGAGCCTGGGGATCGATTTGGTGGTCACGGACCATCACGAGCCCTCCGATCAGGTGCCGCAGGGCGTACCCCTGACCGACCCTAAGCTCGATGACGATGGTCCTTCGCGTGAGCTTGCCGGTGCCGGCGTGGCACTCAAGTTGGTGCAAGTCCTGGGCGAACGTCTGGGCAAGCCGTCGTATTGGCGTTCGCTAATCGAGGTCGCGGCGCTGGGCACCGTGTCCGACATGATGCCGCTCACGCCCGAGAATCGCGCACTGGTTGCCGAGGGCATCCAGCAGATGCGCGTAACCGCTCGCCCGGGCTATATCGCGCTTGCCGCGCTCGCCAAGGCGGACCTTTCGAGCATTACGGCGGATGGCCTGTCATTCTCGCTCATTCCCCGCTTAAACGCTGCCGGTCGCATGGCTGATCCCAAGCTGGCGCTCGACCTGCTGCTTGCCCGCGATCCCATCGAAGCAAGCGCACTGGCGGCTGAGCTCGAGGAAATCAACCGCCAGCGCCGTGAGATCGAGGCGGAGCTCACGCGCGATGCCATGGCAAAGGTCGAGGAGACCTATGACGGCGGACGCGCGATCGTCGTGGGCGGCGAAGGTTGGCACGAGGGCGTCAAGGGCATCGTGGCAAGCCGTCTGACCAACCGCTACCACGTGCCGGCGCTGCTGTTCTCGATCGAGGACGGTATCGCGCGCGGCTCTGGTCGCTCGGTGGGCAAAGTTAACCTGTTTGACGCCATCGAACGCTGTTCCGACCTGATGATTCGTCGCGGCGGACATGCCGGTGCGGTGGGTGTGACCATCGAGGCATCCAAGCTCGATGAGTTCCGCCGTCGCCTTTCCGTCGTGTTGTCCGAGCTTCCCGCCGAGGACTTTGAGGACACCGACGAGGTTGCCGCCACGGTCGACCTTTCCGAATTGAATATCGAGACCATCGAGCAGATTTCCCGCCTTGAGCCGTTTGGCCAGGGTAATAAGGTGCCGCTGCTGGCTGCCGAGGGCGTGACGATGTGTGATCGCGCCGTGGTGGGTAAGACCGGCGAGCACATGCGCTTTGTGGCGACCGATGGCGCCGCGAGTGTGCCGGCTATTATGTTCCGCGTGCCGCAAATCGATAAGCTCATCAACTGCGATAGCGCTGTCGACTTGGTGTTCGAGGCCGTTGCCGAGCATTGGCAGGGTCGTGTGAAGCCCAAGCTCATGGTCAAGGATGTTCTGGTCCGCGATACCACGCTGCCCAGCGTCGACGATCCGGCATGCGAGCTTCGTCGTGGCGTGCAGCCGGCGGATTCCGTCCTGCGCTTGGAGTCGCGCAAGCGCGAGACGCTCGCCCAGCTTTCCTATACCGAGCTCACGCGCTCGCTTATCCATAGCTTTATCGGCTCGAACCAGCCACATCGCGCGCAGGTCGAGGCGCTCGATGCCCTGGCCGATCACCAAAGTGTTCTGGCCGTTATGGGAACGGGGCGCGGCAAGTCGCTCATCTTCCATGTGCATGCCGCGCGTGAGGCGGTGCTTCGCGGACGTTCGAGCATCTTTGTCTATCCGCTGCGTGCGCTCGTTGCCGACCAGGCCTATCACCTCTCGTCGACGATGGCAGCGCTCGGTATTGGTGTTGACGTGCTGACCGGCGAGACCGTGGAGGCCGCACGCGATGATGTGTTCGCCGGCCTAGCTTCGGGCCGCACCGGTATCGTGCTCACGACGCCCGAGTTCCTATCTATCCACCGTGACCGCTTCGCACGTTCGGGCCGCATCGGCTTTGTCGTTATCGACGAGGCGCACCACGCCGGCCTTGCCAAGGGCGGCGACCGCAGCGCCTATCTCGACATGCCCGATATCCTCAAAGCCCTGGGCGACCCGGTCGTTATGGCTGCGACGGCCACCGCGACGGCTCCGGTCGTGGCCGAGCTTGCCCGCATGCTGCCGATCACTCGCACGGTGGTCGACGAGACGGTGCGCGAGAACCTGCGGCTCGAGGACGACCGTGATCTTGCAAGTCGCGAGAACCGTTTGGTGTCGATTGTGGCGACGGGGGAAAAGACCGTCATCTACGTCAATTCGCGCGACCAGTCCGTGGCGCTCGCCAAGACGTTGCGCAAGCGTGTGCCCGATTGCGCAACCCATATCGCGTTCTATAACGCGGGGCTTGCGCGTTCCGATCGCCGTCGCGTGGAGGAAGCATTCCGAGACGGAAGCCTCAGCTGCATCGTCTCGACATCTGCCTTTGGCGAGGGCGTCAACCTTCCCGATATTCGCCATGTCGTGCTCTATCACATGCCGTTTGGCGGCATTGAGTTTAACCAGATGAGCGGCCGTGCCGGTCGCGATGGCCAGCCCGCCGTGATCCATCTGCTCTATTCGTCGCGCGACGCCCGCATTAACGAGCGCCTACTCGACTGCTATGCGCCCGAGCGCGACGAGCTCGTCACGCTCTATCGCGCGCTGCAGACCATGTGGCGCTCCAACCGCGGCAAAACCGGGGACGATTCCTTTAGCGCGAGCGATATCGACATCGCACAGATGTGCCTTGCCATCGATGCTCGCACGCCGGTCGACGAGCGTTCGGTGGAAAGCGGCCTGGGAATCTTCGAAGAGCTTGGTTTTTGTCGAGTTTCGGGGTTTGACGACACCCGTCGCATCGCGATGGCCGAAAACCCCGGCCGCGTGCAATTGAGTAGGTCAATTCGCTATTTGGAGGGCTTGCGCTCGCGCATGGAGTTTTCGGCTTTCCGGAGCTGGGCGCTCGATTCGTGCGCTTCTGATATGCTAGCCAAAGTTAACCGCCCGATCGTACCGCGGGCCTAGGGGAAGGGGACCTCGATGGATGCCGCAGCCCGTACCGCCCATGATTCCACCCTCCAGCCGTTTTCGGAGATGGAGCACTATAAGCATGCCGATGAGCTGCCGCCCGAGATTGTGGCGGACAGCTACGACAAGCTGGAGCGCCTGTGCCTTAAATATATGAATGAGGACGACTTCTCCAAGGTGGAGCAGGCCTACTGCTTTGCCGCCGAGAAGCACTGCAACCAAAAGCGCCGCTCGGGCGAGATGTACATTAACCATCCCGTCGAGGTTGCCATCATTTTGGCCGATCTCAAGATGGACTGCGATGTGGTGTGCGCCGCGCTGCTGCACGATACCGTTGAGGATACAGAGACCTCGCTTGCCGATGTTTCCGGCCTGTTTGGCGATACGGTGGCCGAGCTCGTCGATGGCGTGACCAAGCTCACCAACATCGAAGTCGACAGCATGGACGAGAAGCAGGCCCTCACGCTGCGCAAGATGTTCCTCGCCATGTCCAAGGACATCCGCGTCATCATCGTTAAACTTGCCGACCGTCTGCACAACATGCGAACGCTGGCAGCCCTGCGCGAGGATCGTCGCCTGTTTAAGGCTCGCGAGACCATGGACGTGTATGCGCCCCTGGCCGACCGTCTGGGCATGAGCTCCATTAAATGGGAGCTCGAGGACCTGTCCTTCTTCTACCTTGAACCCGACGCCTACCAGCGCATCGCGCGCATGGTGGCGGAGTCGCGCGAGGTCCGTGAGCGCTATCTGGCCGAGACCATCAAGACACTCACCGACGAACTCAACCGCATTGGCCTGGAGGACTTCCAGATTAACGGCCGTTCCAAGCACTATTGGTCCATCTACCAAAAGATGAAGCGCAAGGGCAAGGAATTCTCCGAGATCTACGACCTGGTGGCACTGCGTGTCATCACGCATTCGGTGCGCGATTGCTACTCCACGCTCGGCGCGGTGCATACGCTGTGGCACCCCATGCCCGGTCGCTTTAAAGACTATATCGCCATGCCCAAGGTCAATAACTACCAGTCGCTCCACACGACGGTCATCGGCCCCACGGCCCGTCCGCTCGAGATTCAGATTCGAACCTACGAGATGCATGAGCAGGCCGAGTACGGCATTGCCGCCCACTGGCTATACAAGAAGTCGGGCGGATCGTCTGCTTCCAAGACCAATGACGCTCAACGTTTGGACGACCAGATCAACTGGCTCAAGCATTCGCTCGATTGGGCTGCGTCTGATGAGATCACCGACGCCAAGGAATACCTGCATTCGCTGAAGGTCGACCTCTTCGATCAGGAGATCTTCGTCTTTACGCCCAAGGGCGAGGTCATGGCGCTTCGTGCCGGCTCCACGCCGCTCGACTTTGCCTATGCCGTTCACACCGAGGTGGGAAACCATTGCGTCGGCGCCAAAATCAACGGTGCGGTGGCTCCGCTCACGCACGAGATTAAGACGGGTGACCGTGTCGAGATCCTGACTAACAAGAGTTCCAAGCCGTCGCGTGATTGGCTCAAGATCGTTAAGACGCCTTCCGCCAAGTCAAAGATCCGCCGCTATTTTGCCGCTGCGACCAAGGATGACGACGCTGCTGCCGGCCGCGATATGCTGGCCAAGGACCTGCGGAAGCGTGGCTATGGCATTTCTACGCCGCGTTCGACGCGTGCGCTCAACGCCGTAGCGGAGCAGTTTAACTTCAAGCAGCTCGAGGACCTGTTTGCCGCCGTCGGCGCCGGCAAGGTTGCCCCGCGCGCTGTGGGCAATAAGGTCGAGCAAATCTTGGACCCCAAGCCCGAGGAACAGCTCACCAAGGCCGAGGCTATCGCCGAGGTCGTGAAACAGCCTGCTCGCGGCTCCAACCGCAAGCCGCAAAAGCGCGGCAAGAGCGCAAGTAACGGCATTATCGTCAAGGGCGAGAGCAACAGCGGCCTGCTGGTCCGTCTGGCTCATTGCTGCAACCCCGTGACGGGCGACGACATCGTCGGCTTCATCACGCGCGGTCGTGGCGTTTCGGTACATCGCGCCAACTGCCCCAACGTCAAGGGTCTTATGGAACATCCCGAGCGCATGATCGATGTGGAGTGGGACGGCGCTGCCGACACCCTCTTCCAGGTCGAGATCGTGGTCGAGTGCTTGGACCGTATGGGCCTGCTCAAGGATGTCACCATTGCCATTGGCGATGCGGGCGGCAATATCCTTTCTGCCGCCACGTCGACCAACCGCGAGGGTATTGCAACCCTGCGCTTTATGGTCGAGATCTCGGACGCGAGTGGTCTGGATCCGCTGCTGGCTTCCATCAGCAGTGTCGATTCGGTCTACGACGCTCGCCGTCTTATGCCCGGCGAAGGCGGAGCTCAGCTCAAGCGCCGTGTGTAGGTGCGAGAGCCTCTCAGCATCATAGATATTGGTTACGTTCGAGGCATCGTTTGGTGCCTCGAACGTATTTTAGAAGGAGGGTATGCGCATGGGCGATATGACTTTGGACCTGACACCCCGAGGCGCGGCTTCGATTGAGGCGCTCGTCAACGGCCCCATTCAGACCAACAGTTACGCCGTGATTTCGAATGACGAGTGCTTAATCGTCGATCCGGCGTGGGAGGGCGAGTGTCTTGTGGAGCATATCCGCACCGCGCATCCTGAGGTGCGCGTACTCGGCTCTGTCTGCACGCACGGTCATGCCGACCATGTTGGCGGGGTTGCCGGGGTTCGAGCTGTCGTTGGCGACAGCGCGCTATATGAGTTGTGCGCTAAGGACGTGACGGTACCTCGCGCAAATATCGAGGAGCAGCGCGCCATGTGGGGTATCGAGACGCCCGATCCGGGTGAGCCGACGCGTTTGCTTGCCGAGGGCGATACAATCGAGGTGGGCGACGTCTGCCTGCAGGTGATCGAGACGCCGGGGCATACGCCGGGCGGCATCGTCCTGTTCGCCGCGACCGAGCGGGGGAACATCGCCTTTGTGGGCGACACGCTTTTCCCGGGCAGCCACGGTCGTACCGATCTTTCCGGCGGTGACGAGGCGGCGATTATGCGCTCGCTCTCCAAACTTGCCAAGATGCTTCCGCCCGATACCGTTTGCTTGACGGGCCATGGCGATTCGACCACGATGGCGCGCGAACTTATGCAGAACCCGTTTATGCAGATGTAGGCTCGAAGCCGTCGTCCGAACCACGAAGACCGCTCAATCGTCAAGCTATTTTCCCCAGTGGGTCGATTCTGTGGGGCAAACGGTCAAAATTTGTCCAATCGGATGGTATTCGTGAACAAACGAACGTTTATGCTCGGGTATGTCGTGGTAAAATCTCAGGCGTTATCGGAGCAACCTTACAGGAGGTTTCTTTTATGCTCGTCAACGCAGCAGACATGCTCAAGAAGGCCGAGGCCGGCAAGTACGGTCTCGGTGCCTTCAACACCAACAACCTCGAGTGGACCCTGGCTATTCTCCAGGCCGCCGAGGAGGCCAAGTCTCCGCTGATCCTTCAGTGCACCGCTGGTGCCGCTAAGTGGATGGGCGGTTTCAAGGTCTGCGCCGACATGGTCAAGGCTGCCGTCGAGGCCACGGGCGTTACCGTTCCCGTCGCCCTTCACCTCGATCACGGTTCTTACGAGGACTGCTTCAAGTGCATCGAGGCCGGCTTCACGTCCATCATGTATGACGGCTCTCACGAGGAGACCTTCCAGCTTAACCTCGACCGCACCAAGGAGCTCGTTGAGCTTGCCCACTCCAAGGGCATGTCCATCGAGGCCGAGGTCGGCGGCATCGGCGGCACCGAGGACGGCGTGACCTCCAGCGGCGAGCTCGCTGATCCTGCTGAGTGCAAGCAGATTGCTGACCTGGGCGTCGACTTCCTCGCCTGCGGTATCGGCAACATCCACGGCGTGTACCCTGCCGACTGGGCTGGCCTTTCCTTCGAGCGCCTGGGCGAGATTAAGGCTCAGACCGGCGACCTGCCCCTCGTCCTGCACGGTGGCACCGGCATCCCCGAGGATCAGATCAAGAAGGCCATCTCCCTGGGTATCTCCAAGATCAACGTCAACACCGATCTGCAGCTCGTCTTCGCCAAGGGCGTTCGCGAGTATATCGAGGCTGGCAAGGATCAGCAGGGCAAGGGCTTTGACCCCCGCAAGCTCCTCAAGCCTGGTCGCGAGAACATCGTTGCCCGCACCAAGGAGCTCATGGAGGAGTTTGGCTCCGTCAACAAGGCGTAAGCGTTGCTAAACTTCCCACCGGAAGCCCCGTCTCCCTACACTGTTTCCTTTGCGCTCACCTGGCTTCGCCAGAAGTCGCGCCAAGGAAACAGTTCCGGGAGACGGGGCTTCCTTCGTTTAACGCCGCAGGGTTACGAGTCTGAATTAAGGTGGCTACTGGCTTCGCCAGAAGTCGCGCGACGGAATCAGCTCCGGGGAAACGGGGCCTCCTTTGTTAACTCGCTACAGGGTTACTGGGCTGAATTCATTTTTAGAGGTACCGTTTATCGGTGTTGAGGGTTCCTTTATTGGGGCTTTCTTTTTTATCTCGCTACAATGGGCTTCAAGAGTTCTAATGACTTGGAGTTTGGTATGGCTGTTATTAATGTGCTGCCTTCGGATGGGAAGGTCATTGACGAGGGTCCTGTTGGTTGCTCTGTTGATGTTTGCTGTGATGATTTCCGTCATCTCGATATTGGACTGCCGCCCGAGATTCTTCGTCTCAAGGATGCCGGATATTTGACGCAGGCTGTTGCGGCTTGTGATCGTCTTTTGGGGCAGAATCCCGATCCCTCGCTTGCTGCCTGCGTTCGTGCCGAGCGGTATCGCATGCTTGAGACGCCGCTTCATTTTTCGGTGTCGCGCGATCGAGCTATTGCGATGATTCGCGAGGAGTGGCCTGAGTTTACCGAGGAGCAGTTTGACGATCTGATTGACCGTAAGCGTATTGACTGGCGCTTTATCGATGGCGAGCTGTTCGTTCTCGACAACTTCCTCGATTCGCTTCGCGTATATCCCAAAGAGGTCCCCGGCATGCGTCCCGATCCTACGGACGGAATTGCACTGCGCAACGAGATGCTCAAGGAGATGGAGTCACAAAACGGATTGACTCGCGTTATTACGCTTAAGGCGTCCTTGTCTGTCCCCGGCGCTCTAGAGGGGGAGACCGTTCGCGCTTGGCTTCCCGTAGCCGCCACCTGCCACCAACAGTCTCAGGTCGAGATTCTCGACATGACGCCGGAGGGTGCTGTTGCTCCCGCGAACGCTTCGGCGCGTACCGCCTCGTGGTCTTCTTCGAGTGAGCGCTCATTCTCGGTGACTTATCGTTATCACATCGATGCTGCTTATTGTGATGTCTACGGTGGCACACTTCCGGTTCATCCGCGTATGGACGCGCCTCTGCCCGAGGATATTTCCGAGGACCGTCCGCACATTGCATTTACGCCGTATCTGCAGCAGCTGACGGCCAGCGTTGTTGGCGGACTCGAGGATCCGCTCGATCGCGCCCGTGCTATCTATGATTACCTGACGCAGTATATCGACTATCGCTATCAGCCGCCGTACTTGCTTTTGGGATCTATTGCCGATGACTGCGCGCATTCGCTCCGCGGCGATTGCGGCGTTATGGCGCTCACGTTTATCACCATGTGCCGTATCGCGGGCGTGCCTGCCCGTTGGCAGAGCGGCCTCTACGTTGCGCCCGATTCGGTGGGGTCGCACGACTGGGCAGAGTTCTATACGCCGCAGACCGGTTGGCTCAACGCCGACGTGTCATTTGGATCTTCTGCTCGCAGGATGGGGGAGGAGTGGCGCCGCCGTCACTACTTTGGCAATCTCGACCCATGGCGTATGGTGGCCAACAATCGATTCCAGGCAGAGTTTGAGCCCTCTTTCGACGGCATGCGCGAGGACCCTTACGATAACCAGATGGGTGAGGCTTCGGTCGACGGTCGCGGATGCCGTCAGCGCGAGATGCTACGCACGGTCGAACTCATCGAAATGCTCGAAGTTCCATTTTCGGACTAATCGGTAGAAAGCTGTGATAAACTAACTCACGCATTACGTGCCCGAGTGGCGGAATTGGCAGACGCAGTGGACTCAAAATCCACCGTTGGCAACAACGTGCGAGTTCGAGTCTCGCCTCGGGCACCATACATGCAAGTGAGCGTTCAAGGGGGGTTGCGGCCCCCTTTTTCGTGCCGAACTCGCGTGAGCGCGCGAAGCGTTAAGCAAACAGGCCTGTGGCCTGTTTGTAGCGGAGCGTGGCGAGGGCGCCGCGCGCCCGAAGCCCGGGGCTTCGCGAAGCGAAGGCCCTTCGAGTCTCGCCTCGGGCACCATACATGCAAGCGAGCGTTCAAGGGGGTCAAGGCCCCTTTTTCGTGTACGTAATGTGATAACGCGCTGTACGTGTTATTATTCGCAAGGCGTTGTTCCCGCAATGCCCTAAAGAGGAACCCGAGGGTTCCCACCTTTTGGCGCCAATGAGCAGCTGACTGGTCATACAACTTAGATTCCCTTCCTCAAATCGAGGAAGCCTATGTGTACGACCTAGTTGCTGAGAAGCGCCGGGTTATTTTTTTATGAATGGAGGTAGGGAAAATAGCTAAGTCTGATGACACCCGCATCAACGACGAGATCACTGCATCTTCGTGCCGTTTGATTGGCGTCGATGGCTCTCAGCTCGGCCTGTTCGCCATCCGCGATGCCCAGCGCGTCGCCGACGATCAGGGTCTCGACCTGGTCGAGATCGCTCCCAACGCGGAGCCGCCGGTCTGCAAGGTCATGGACTACGGTAAGTTCAAGTACCAGCAGGCCATGAAGGCCAAGGCTGCTCGTAAGAACCAGTCCAAGGTCGAGGTCAAGGAAATGAAGTTCCGACCCAAGATCGACGTTGGCGACTACGAGACCAAGAAGGGCCACGTTCTGCGTTTCCTCAAGAAGGGCGCACGCGTTAAGATCACCATCATGTTCCGCGGCCGTGAGATGGCTCACCCGGAGCAGGGCCTTAACGTTCTCGAGCGTCTCGCCGAGGATGTCAAGCCTTACGCTACGGTCGAGTCCAAGCCTAAGATGGAAGGCCGTAACATGCTTATGCTGCTCGCCCCGATTAAGGGCGCCTTCGATGAGGATAAAGCGGCAAGCGATACCAAGTAACTAGTGTTCTGTAACCGATTAAGGAGTATTTCATGCCTAAGATGAAGTCCCACAGCGGCACCAAGAAGCGTTTCCGCAAGACTGGTACCGGCAAGCTTATGCGCGCCAAGGCTTTCAAGAGCCACATCCTGAGCAAGAAGTCCACCAAGCGTAAGCGTGGCTTCCGTCAGGAGACCGAGATCGCCGCTGCCGACCGCAAGGTCATCAAGTCGCGTCTCGCCTAAGTTCGCGTTCCCGTTTTTCGTTTTACCGTCTAGGAGTTGATAGAACATGGCACGTATTAAGCGCGCTGTTGCCGCCAAGAAGAAGCGCCGTACCGTTATGCACCGTGCGAAGGGTTACTACGGTGCCGCTTCGCGTACTTACAAGCATGCTAAAGAGCAGGTCCAGCACTCCCTGCAGTATCAGTATCGTGATCGCCGCAACAAGAAGCGCGAGATTCGTTCTCTCTGGATCACCCGTATCAACGCTGCTGCTCGCCTGAACGACATCTCTTACTCTCAGTTCATGCACGGTCTGAAGGTTGCCGGCATCGAGCTCGACCGCAAGGTCCTGGCTCAGATGGCTTACGAGGACATCGAGTCCTTCAACGAGCTGGCTACCATCGCCAAGAAGGCTCTCGAGGCCTAATAGATTCTCTTGAATCGCTAGGGGAGTGTCGCGTTGTGCGCGGCGCTCCCTCTTTTTATCTGAAGCGCTGGTTTATATAGCAAAAGCGCGGGTAGATAGACACTTACAGGTGACCGATCTTTATATATCTCTTAACCGAAGGGTCATCATCTGATACGTGCAGTATTTCTGCACCAGCCTTTCTATTACTTATATAGGAAGCGATGTATTGTGTAGGACTTGTGAAGAGTGGAATTCCCGCCCACGGGACCCCTCCGGTCTGGCAATATATCTCCTTGCCGCGCGGCCCGGTCGAACCGGATCAGCCGCAGAGCGTGCACCTTGAGAACCGGATACTGCGAGGATGGACACTTACTTCAGTGTCGCAT
>CABUTO010000009.1 GCA_902494535.1 uncultured Collinsella sp. | reverse complement strand
CATGGGCGCCAGCGGAATGTGGGGTCACCGCGCGGTCCGCATCTGATGGTGTCGACGTCAATGGTATACGGGTGCATCATCGACGTCTTCAATACAGAAAATATCAGTGCGGAATGTTCTGAAAACTAAGTCCAGCACGGGCCCTGTGTTACCACTGCAGAGGGGGTGCGATTCCTTGATCGCTCACTTAATCTAATGGGAAAGATAGCGAGGCCGGAGCTTTAGCTCCGGCCTCCTTATATAAGGGCTAGGCAAAGCCGAGCCACCAAATTTGCATCAGCCCCCAGAACATGTTTGAGAACTGTGCACGGAGTACATACCCCTAGGGCCGGAATGAGGTTGCTTTCCAACGCATTCCGCAGGGGGCGGCATTATTTTGTAGCGCGAAGCGCGGAGCAAAATAATGCCGCATGCCCGAGGACGCGTTGGAAAGCAACCTCATTCCGGCCCGAACAGGTCAGTTTACCTGCGCATTTACAAATTCGTAAACTTTTTTGAAAAAAGTGCTTGCACAGTTCTCGAATCATAGGTTATTATCTTCCTCGTTGAACGCGCGGGTCCGACAAAACGAACCGTGAATCAACAACATAGCATGTCGGAGTGGCGGAATTGGCAGACGCGCTAGCTTGAGGTGCTAGTGACCGCTTTTTGGTCATGCGGGTTCAAGTCCCGCCTCCGACACCATCGCATTTGAGAAGCCTCTTCGGAGGCTTTTTTGTTACCGATAGACGGTGGGGTCCACGATGGAAACGCTTGAACGCAACGAGTGGGCAGACGTTGCCCAACTAGTCGAGATCACGAGCGATGCTGTCATCATCTGCGAGCTCGACGGAACCATTCTGCATGTGAATAATCGCTTACTTGGTTTGATGTGCGAGGAACGCGCCGACGTCATCGGTGGAGATGTTAAAGACGTCCTGTACTCGTCCGCTTTTGAACGTGCGACGGAACATCGTCTGCCATTTGAAACTGATGGCTCCGAGAACGAACTGATGCTCAAGCTGAGTGACGGCTCCTTTATCCCCGTCTTGGTTCGTGCGGGCTCCGTAACGCCTCCACGCATCTTTGGGCGCCGCGCGCCACGTGTCCTGGTGGCGCTCCATAGCATCGAAGAACAGTATTCGCACGACCGTCAGCTCAAGCGTGCTCTTTCGGAGCTTAGAGTGGCGAACAAGCGCCTCTCTGGCACGCTCTCGGTCATTATGAGTACCGTGGGCTCCGATGAGCTGCCCAGCCTACTTGATACCGTTTTGAACCAGCTTGTAGGAACGCTCGATGCTTCGGGTGCCGCTATCTATTTTTCTGAGAGCGGCGGTTTTAAACTTCGCGGTGTTTCCAAGGAGCTGTACGACAGCTACCTGCCTGAGTTTTTGCCGTATGGCGCTGGCATTCCGACGTATGTTCTTCGTGAGTCGCGTGCCTGTCGCTTGTCGATTCAACAGGACCTTGAGGGTGATAAGGCCGCCTCCGGTATGTTTATGGACTTGGACAATCGTTCTAAGCACCTGTTGCGCATGCAGGATATGCCTCCGTACCGCAGCGAGATCTGTCTTCCCGTTTTTTACGGTACGCAGATTCTTGGCGTGCTGGAAGTTGGTTGGAAACGCCCTCAAGCACCGCTCGCCTATGACGTTAATGTACTCGAGGTCATTTGCGATTACCTGTCTATCCAGCTGGTCGGCATGGCATCGAGCCTTCGCTCCCGTCGCACGGCCGAGCTTGGCCGCTCGCTCAATGTCTTGCGTGATGAGTTGTTTACCTTTCTAGACGATTCCGCCGCGGCTACCCAGGCGGTATCGTCCGAGATCTGCAATATGCTCAACTGCCATTTTTGCCCTGTTGAGTATGACGCCAGTCTGGATTCCTACGTCATAGATTTTGAAGGCGGCAGTCGCGTTGCTTTGCCGGACGATCCCGAGAAGCTTTTCTTTTCCACGACGGCGCCAGCGGCACGTCTGGGCGCTGGACCTGATGGCTTTGAGGCATCTGTTTTGGGAGGTACGAGTGCCGAGGACCTTAAACACGTCCGTATAACTCGCGTTGACGAATCGATGCCTATGGGAGGTTGGCTTAGGGCGCATGGTCTGCCTTGTCAAGGTCTCTACGTCGACTCCGGCATCGAGGCGGGGCGCCCGCGCTCTGAGGGTGATGGCAAGCACAGTAACGACGCGATTGTTCCTGCTTCTGTTGCGAAGAGCCCGACGACGCGCGCACTGCTGCTTCGTGATGGCAGCCAAGAGCCGATTGATGATCTTGAATATGACTACCTGGTGCACTTGGCGCATGACTTTGAACTGATCTACGAAGGCGAATCTCAAAAGCGCGAGGAGCGCCATATTGCTCAGACCCTTCAGATTGGCATGAGAAATTCCCTGGGGGATGTTCCGGGTATCGCAACCGATTCGGTGTACCTGTCGGCCACGAACTCGGCGTTGGTCGGCGGCGATTTCTATACGCTCATCCGTCTTCCCGACGACTGCGCCGTCATGATTCTGGGCGATGTGTCTGGCAAAGGCATTGAGGCTGCATCGATGTCTGCGCTCGTCAAGACGGCCCTGACGGCATATGCCTGGGAGGGCGCTGGACCGGCCCGCATGGCACGCTCCCTTAACAGCATGCTCATGGGCTTCTCGAGGGTCGAGACGTTCGTGACGGCCTTTATCGCCAAGATTGACCTTAAAGCCGGACGCGCAACGTATTGTTCGGCGGGCCATCCTCCGACCATGGTCATTAGGCCAGAGTCGATGCCGCTGGGTGGCGGCGAGGCCCGTGGAGGAGAGGTCGAGCTGCTTGGATGCCAATCGGGCGTAATCGGTGCCTTTGAGAGCATGGTGTACGAGACAGGCGTGTTTACGTTCGCTCCTGGCGACATGCTCTTCATGTATACGGACGGAACGATTGAGGCCCGCGACCGCACCGGAGCGTTCTTTGGCGAGCAGCGCCTTCGTGACCTTCTGCTCTCTGTCTCGGGTGAGGGCGTATCGGGAATCTGCGGCAAGGTCTTGGGCGAGCTTGACCGATTTACCGAATCGGCGCTGGACGATGACATTGCATTGGTGTCCCTTGAGTTTTTACGGGGCCGGTCCTAAACAGCGACGCTGGGCGCGTCGAATCCGCACGGTTGCGGAAACGCATGCATCGAACAAGCTCTTTTGGGGAACCATGGTCGTATGAATGAGTGGAATGACATAGCGGTTTTGACGCCACCAGGCGATATCGACATCGCCACGGTGCCTGCGCTGCGTCGGCGGTTGGATGCTTTGATTGGCCGCGGCGTGCGTCGTGTCGTCATCAACTGTCAGGCTGTTAGCTTTATCGATTCGACGGGCTTGGCATTCCTGCTTACGCGCGCTCGTGAGCTCATGAGGCGAGAAGGCCTGCTTTCGCTCGTCAATGCATCAGGTGAAGTTGTTCGCTTTTTGGAGATTGCTCGTCTTGTCGATATCCTTCATGTCGCGGGGCCGGCACGGGAGTCTATTCCCGCCATTCCGGTGGGGGAGCTGCCTCGCTGGAGTAAGAGCGTCGAGGTCCGTCAGGGTATCGAGAATCTTCCATACTACCGACATCGCATCGCCGAACTCCTTGAATCGCTCCCGTTGCGCCGTGACGAGCGCTACGATGTCGCATTGGCGTCGGGGGAGGCGCTGGGTAATGCCTATGACCATGCGGGCGGTATCGGGTGCGTCCTGACGGTTCAGGCCTATGGCGATCGCGTTGTGGTTGAGGTGCTTGATCGAGGTGCCGGCTATTCTATCGATGAAACGAGCGAACCGGTCGCATCCGAGGAACGCGGCCGTGGCATCAAGCTTATGCGTATGCTCGTCGATAACGTGGAGGTTGCTCGTCGTACGGACGGCGCCGGCACGCGCGTGCAGATGGTGAAGCTGTTTAGCGGAGCACTGGAATCGTGTGCCTAGCCAATCGCTTTAGCGCGTTTAGCTACTAAGAACATGCGGCAGACAAGTTTTTTGAAAAAAGTACTTGCGTCTTTTGGACAACTCGCGTAAATTAATAACCCGCAAGCGGACATGGCTCAGTTGGTAGAGCACAACCTTGCCAAGGTTGGGGTCGCGGGTTCGAGCCCCGTTGTCCGCTCCATTGCATTTCCGGACCGTTTAGGCGGTCCTTTTTCGGCGAAGTGGCCAAGTGGTAAGGCAGAGGCCTGCAAAGCCTTTACCCCCGGTTCGAATCCGGGCTTCGCCTCCAGGCAACATCCGGGCGCTCCGGCGCCCGTTTTGTTTTACATATGCGGACATGGCTCAGTTGGTAGAGCACAACCTTGCCAAGGTTGGGGTCGCGGGTTCGAGCCCCGTTGTCCGCTCCAAACGCAACAGCCCGGCTACTACGGTAGCCGGGCTTTTTTGTACCCATCGCCTGGGCTCGAACCCGAGAGGGAGCGAGCGTTAAGCAAACGCGGAGCGTTTGTAGCGAGCTGGCGAGGTCGCCGGCAGGCGGCCGAAGCCGGTGCGGATCCGCGAAGCGGATACGCGGACGCCCCGTTGTCCGCTCCAACTATCTTACGCGGTTCTAACGAACCGCGTTTTTTGTTGACGCTGCGCGAGCCCCGGGCACCCCATCTTGCCCCTCAATCGTCGGTCGCGTACATAAAGTACGCTTCCCTCCTCTTTCGCGGCAACCTGGGGCACCCGGAGCCCGCTCGCTGTCGTGGCCGGGGGAGTGGGTCTTCCGTTCTTTTCACTAATCGGTCGATTCGTCCCGGGAGGTTCAAACCCGAGAGGGAGCGAGCGTTTTGGGTCGTGGCTGTGGCGTTGTTTGTCGCGAACGTCAGCTTTGGGCGTATCATCGTGGGCATCTCGCATAACCTCGTTGCAAGGGAGATACGCCCCATGGCTACAGAAAAGTCCTCTTCGCGCTCATGGATGTCCGATGCCGCGATCTATCAGATCTACCCGCGCTCGTTTAAGGATTCGACTGGTTCGGGTCTGGGCGATATCGCGGGCATTACCCAGCAGATGGACTATCTTGAGCGGCTGGGTATCGAGGCCATCTGGCTGAGCCCGTTTTACCCATCGCCTCTTGTCGATGGCGGCTATGATGTGGCGGACTACTGCGATGTCGACCCGCGTCTCGGCTCGCTTGACGACTTCGATGACATGATCGCTGCGGCTCACGCGCGCGGCATCAAGGTCATCGTCGACATCGTGCCCAACCATTCATCCAACCAGCACCCCTGGTTCAAAGCCGCTCTTGCCGCCGGCCCCGGATCGCCCGAGCGCGCCCGTTATATCTTCCGCGATGGTCGCGGCGAGCATGGCGAGCTGCCTCCCACCAATTGGAATGCCAACTTTGGCGGCCCCGCATGGACGCGTGTTGCGGACGGTCAGTGGTATCTGCACATGTTTACGCCCGAGCAACCGGACTTTGACTGGTCATGCCCCGAGGTTCATGCGCTCTTTTGCGACGTCCTGGCGTTTTGGAGCGATCGAGGCGTCGACGGCTTTCGCATTGATGTGGCGCAGGGTCTCGCCAAGGATCTCGACCGCGATGACCTCGACCGGTGGCATCTCGCCGAGGGCGATGACATGGTTGACGACGGCACCCATCCGCTGTGGGACCGCAATGAGGTCCACGAGATCTATCGCGAGTGGCGCCGCGTGTTCGACCGCTATAATCCGCCGCGCAGTGCCGTTGCCGAGGCGTGGGTGCTGCCCGAGCGCCAGTATCTCTATGCGCGTCCCAGCGAGCTTGGCCAGACATTCAACTTTGAGTTTGCCAAGGCCACTTGGACCTATGATGACATGCACACTGCAATCGAGAAGGGCTTGAAGGCAGCCGTCGAATCCGATTCCGCCTCGACCTGGGTACTCTCCAACCACGACGTGCCGCGCGTGGCGACACGCTATGCCCTGCCGCAAATCAAGGCGACGCGCTACCACCAGATTGCGCTCGACTGGCTCTTACGCGACGGGTCGTCTTATGACGAGGACCGTGAACTCGGCGAGCGCCGCGCGCGGGCGGCCCTTTTGCTTGAACTGGCGCTTCCGGGCTCGGCATACGTGTATCAGGGTGAGGAGCTCGGCCTTTTTGAGGTGGCTGACATCCCGTGGGCTGCACTCGAAGATCCTACTGCGACCAATACGCGCGGACCGAAGCGTGAGAAGGGGCGCGACGGCTGCCGTGTGCCCCTGCCGTGGGTGGCGGCGGACGATCCCGCGCAGGGCGGATCGTTTGGGTTTTCGCCGGCGGACGCCGATGCGGCGCCCCATCTGCCGCAACCTGCATGGTTTTCCGATTACGCTGCCGATAGGGAAGAAGCGGACCCGACATCGATGCTTGCGCTCTATCGTGACGCCCTCTGGCTTCGGCGCAAGCTGCGCGGCTGCGCCAACGATCTTGCGTGGCTCGATCTTGACGGGCGCACCGGTCTTGCGGATGGTGCCGAGGGCGCCGAGGGCGGCGTTATCGCCTATCGCCGCGACAACGGCTGGGCGTGTGTGACGAACTTCGGCGCAGCACCCGTGGAGCTGCCGGCGGGCAGGGTCCTGCTCACCTCATCACCGCTTGCAGACGGCAGGCTCGCGCAGGACAGCTCTGCCTGGATCATGCTCGGTGAGATGTAGGGGTCTCTTGCGGCGAGATTGCGTTTGCCCGCGCCTTCCGTGGTGGCTGATGTCTTCGCGAGGTTCGCGAGGGCGTTGCAAAACTTTTTAAAAAAAGTTCTTGCATAGGATGCGGGCATCACGTAAGATTAATCCTCGTAAGCGGACATGGCTCAGTTGGTAGAGCACAACCTTGCCAAGGTTGGGGTCGCGGGTTCGAGCCCCGTTGTCCGCTCCATTTGGGCGTTTAGCTCAGGGGGAGAGCGCTTCCCTGACACGGAAGAGGTCAGAAGTTCAAATCTTCTAACGCCCACCAAATGTTCGCAGCTCAGAGGCTATGTCCTCTGAGCTGTTTTGTTTTGCTACCAAGCACGCCGTCAAATATGCCAGCAAATATTGATCCAAGGTCCCCGTAGAGGTGCCGGCAGGTTGCATACGTCCTGGCCGACCGTGACCGCAACATGTTGGTCAAGCATAATCTTTTGGATTCTTTTGGCGTGAGCGGCTTGGTTTTGGTAGGATTTGTCAGCGGCTTGACTAAGGGGGTTTTATAACTGCCATGCAGGTAGCCGTGTTGGTAACGTTTTACCGACTTGCCAAGAACCCCTCATAATTAATGCGTCTGCAAAATAACTAATTGCTTTGACCTGCTGAAACACTATATGTTGTGTTTGACCTAAAAAAAGAATACAGGATATAGATGCCTCTTTGTCGTATGATAGATGGCGGACAGAGAACGAGGACCTTATTCGCCCCATTTGGATGGATCTTCGAGCCCCTTGATTGGCTGCGAGGATTGTCCGCATGAGGGCCTATGGTTTTCGAAAACACAGATTGCGCGACGGCGCCGCAAGACAGGGGCAAGCCCTGCCGGGCATCGTTTGGCTCTGAAGCGCAATACGATTTCGACGCGAAAGAGGCAAGAGGATGAAGATCATCAAGCGCAGCGGCACCGAGGTTGTCTTTGACATCGATAAGATTGTCAATGCCATCCGCGCCGCAAACTTGGAGGTCGAGGAGAGCTCTCGTCTTACCGACCGCCAGGTGGTTTACGCGGCACAAAACGTCGCCGAGGCATGCGAGAACGCGGGCCACACCGTGTCGGTCGAGGAGATTCAGGATCTGGTCGAGGACGAGATTATGCGTCTCGACTGCTACGAGGTCGCCCGCCATTACATCATCTATCGCTATGTTCAGAGCCTGAAGCGCCAGAAGAACACGACCGACGACAAGATTCTGTCGCTGATTGAGTGCAACAACGAAGAGGTCAAGCAGGAGAACTCCAACAAGAACCCGACCGTCAATTCCGTTCAGCGTGACTACATGGCCGGCGAGATCTCCAAGGACCTGACCCAGCGTGTGCTGCTGCCCCAGGAGATTGTGGATGCTCACAATGAGGGTCTGATTCACTTCCATGATTCGGACTACTTTGCCCAGCACATGCATAACTGCGACCTGGTGAACCTGGAGGATATGCTCCAGAACGGTACTGTTATTTCGGGCACGCTGATCGAGAAGCCGCACAGCTTCTCGACTGCCTGCAACATCGCGACGCAGATCATCGCTCAGGTTGCTTCCTCCCAGTACGGTGGCCAGTCGATTTCGCTGACCCATCTTGCCCCGTTCGTCGAGGTGAGCCGTCAAAAGATTCGCGGCGAGGTCGCCCGCGAGCTCGAGGAGCTCGGCGTTTCCGCATCTCCCGAAAAGGTCCGCGAGGTTGTTGAGGACCGCCTGCGTGACGAGATCCGTCGCGGCGTTCAGACGATTCAGTATCAGGTCGTGACCCTTATGACCACGAATGGCCAGGCGCCGTTCGTGACGGTCTTTATGTATCTCAATGAGGCCCGTACGCCCCAGGAGAAGCATGACCTTGCCATGATTGTGGAGGAGACGCTTCGTCAGCGCTATGAGGGCGTTAAGAACGAAGCCGGCGTGTGGATCACCCCGGCGTTCCCCAAGCTCATCTACGTGCTCGAGGACGATAACGTTCACGAGGATTCCCCGTACTTCTACCTGACTCAGCTGGCTGCGAAGTGCACCGCCAAGCGCATGGTGCCCGACTACATCTCCGAGAAGAAGATGCGCGAGCTCAAGCTGTCGAAGGGCGAGACCGCGGGCAACGGCGACTGCTATACCTGCATGGGTTGCCGCAGCTTCCTGACGCCCGACCGCTCCGGTAACGGATTTAACAACGTGGCCAACGCGCTGAACTATGACCCGAACAAGCCCAAGTACTACGGTCGCTTTAACCAGGGCGTTGTGACCATCAACCTGCCCGATGTCGCGCTGAGCTCGCATCAGGACATGGATAAGTTCTGGAAGATCTTCGACGAGCGCCTTGAGCTGTGCCACCGCGCCCTGCTGTGCCGTCATGAGCGTCTGATGGGTACGCTTTCGGATGCCGCACCGATTCTTTGGCAGTACGGTGCCCTCGCCCGCCTGAAGAAGGGCGAGACGATCGACAAGTTGCTCGTGGGCGGTTACTCCACCATTAGTCTGGGTTATGCCGGCCTGTATGAGTGCGTTAAGTACATGACGGGCCACAGCCACACCGAGAAGGAGGGCACGCCCTTTGCCATGGCCGTCATGCAGCGCATGAACGACAAGTGCGCGGAGTGGAAGGCCGAAAGCGATATTGACTTCTCGCTGTACGGTACCCCGCTTGAGTCGACGACCTACAAGTTCGCCAAGTGCCTGCAGCGTCGTTTTGGCATCATCCCGGGCGTGACGGACAAGGGCTACATCACCAACAGCTACCACGTCCACGTGTCCGAGGAGATCGACGCATTCGACAAGCTCAAGTTCGAGGGTATGTTCCAGCAGCTTTCGCCGGGCGGTGCCATCTCCTACGTCGAGGTTCCCAACATGCAGGACAACCTCAAGGCTGTCATTCGCGTGATGCAGTACATCTACGACAACATCATGTACGCCGAGCTCAACACCAAGAGCGACTACTGCCAGGTGTGCGGCTACGACGGTGAGATCAAGATTGTCGAGGATGACGGCAAGCTGGTGTGGGAGTGCCCCAATTGCGGCAATCGTGACCAGGAGAAGATGAATGTCGCTCGTCGTACGTGCGGCTACATCGGTACCCAGTTCTGGAACCAGGGCCGAACCGAGGAGATCCGCGACCGCGTGCTGCATCTCTAATACCGCTCCGGGGCTGAGCCGGGAGGGCCGCTTGGGCATTTGCTCGCTATTTCGGACAGTCCTGCGCAAGACGAAGGCCACATTAAGTGGCCTTCTTTGCGTGCGGAACTCATATCGAGCAAAAGCCCAAGCGGCCCTCTCGGTTCAGCCAAGTTGACGTAGTTGAGATGTAGCATGCGGCCTGCTCACTCCTCGAAGTTCTTAGCGGAAATGAGTTGACTTGCAACAACGCTTTGCTTGCGATGGCGGTTGAGCTGCAACAAAGTTTTTATTGGACCTCGAACCCTATACTCGATGTTCGCTTCGTTCATTGAGTTACCCTTTGCATGAGGCCGGGACATATCGTCCCGCCCGCAGTTTCGCAGGCCGAAGGCCGAGAATGTTTGAGGACGGGATGATATGTCCCGGCCTCCCGGGAGAGTTACCTATGAACTACGCGAACATTAAGTATTTCGACATTGCTGATGGGGAAGGCGTTCGTACTTCTCTGTTTGTGAGCGGGTGCCGTCGCGGGTGCAAGAATTGCTTTAACTCCGTCGCGTGGGACTTTGCCGCGGGTGAAACGTTCGATCGTGCCGTCGAGGACAAGATTATCGAGAGCCTCGACCATCCCTTTATCGATGGCCTGACGATTCTGGGCGGCGAGCCTATGGAGCCCGAGAATCAGGTGGGGCTTGTTGACTTTATCGAACGCGTGCGTGCGGCCTATCCCGCGGGGTCGGGCAAGACCATTTGGTGCTTTACCGGCGACGTGCTCGAGGAGCTTATGCCGGGCGGTCGCCATCATACCGAGGTGACGAACCGTATCCTGGCCTGCCTCGACATGTTGGTGGACGGCCCGTTCGTTCAGGATTTGTACGATATCTCGTTGCGCTTTAGGGGCTCGAGCAATCAGCGCGTGATTGATATGAACGCCACGCGCGCCCGTGCTGTGCGCGAGGGCGTTGCGCTTTGTGATGCGGTTGAACTTTGGCGGGACGATCCAGTCTATTCGACCCATACTATGTAGCTTGTGGCCGATGCCAAAGGGCGTGGTACCATAGCGCGAACGCAAAATCGGAAAAGTGAGGCCCAGATGATCGATCAGGAAAAAGTCGAGGCCGCCATTAAGCTGTTGCTTGAGGGCATAGGCGAGGACCCAACTCGTGAGGGCCTGCTGGAGACCCCGGCGCGCGTTGCCCGTATGTATGGTGAGATCGCCGGCGGTATGGACCAGAGTGCCGAGGAGCACCTGTCCAAAACCTTTGCCGTCGCTTCGAACGATTTGGTTATCGAGCGCGACATCACGTTCTACTCGCTGTGCGAACATCATCTGCTGCCGTTTTATGGCAAGGCCGCCATTGGTTATATCCCCAACGGCCGTGTCGCAGGGCTCTCTAAGCTTGCCCGCACGGTTGAGGTCTACGCCCGTCGTCTGCAGCTGCAGGAGCAGCTGTGCGCACAGGTTGCCGATGCCCTCATGGAGTATCTCGCTCCCCAGGGAGCGATTGTGCTCATGGAGGCTGAGCATATGTGCATGACCATGCGCGGCGTGCAAAAGCCTGGCACCAAGACCGTGACGCTCGCTCGCCGCGGCGTCTTTGAGACCGATCCGTCGCTCGAGGAGCGGTTCTTTAGGATGCTGGGCCGTTAGCATGAGGGTCGTCAACGACTTTACATCGAAGACCGATGAGGGGACGCCGCGTCGCGGCTTCATGGCTTCGGGCCTGGCCCCCTTTGATGCCATGCCTCGCATTGATTACATTTGTGCCAACGGGCTGTTTCGGCGGCACTTGGGCAACATTGCGCAGTTGGAATCGGGGCGCATCTTCTGCCGCCACGGTATTGACCATCTGCTCGATGTCGCTCGCATTATGTGGATCAAGAATCTCGAGGAACAGCTCGAATTTGACCGCGAGGTCATCTACGCCACGGCACTTCTTCACGATATCGGCAAAGATGAACAGTATGAATCGGGTATATCCCATGATGTTGCAAGCGAACGCGTCGCTGATGCGATTCTCGGCGGCATGCCCGATGATGTGGCGTTTGAGCCGGCCGATGCCGCAGCCATTAAGACGGCCATTCTGGGCCATCGAAAGCTGCGCGTGAACAGCCAACCGCTTGAGCGTCTGCTCTATGCGGCCGATAAAGCGTCGCGCGCCTGCTTTGCATGCCCCGCGCGCAATGCTTGCAACTGGAGCGATGATAAAAAGAACCTGTCGATTCGCGTGTAGTTAGTTTGCGCGGTCGGGGTTCTAAACGAAGGAGACGATCGCGATGAGCAACAAGAAACTGCCCGAGAATGCAACCAAGACTGAAGGCGCCGAGCTCGCCCGCCGTGGAAGGGGCGAAATATCCACCGCAACGGCGGTGCCCCACGTGAGTTATGACGATCTGCGCCATGCTGACAGCATTACTATCGACGGTCTCGAGGTCTTTGCCAACCACGGCGTGTATCCCGAAGAGAATGCGCTGGGCCAGAAGTTCATCGTGTCCTTGGTGCTCTATGCCGACCTGCGTGCAGCGGGGGAGCACGATAACCTGGACGCTTCGATTGACTACGGCTCGGTGTGCCACGATGTCGATGGCTATCTGCGCGAGCATACGTTTAAGCTCATCGAGGCGGCAGCCGAGGGTGTGGCCCAGATGCTGTTGCGTCGTTACCCCCTGCTGCTTGGCGTGCACGTTAAGCTCGATAAGCCTTGGGCGCCTGTCGGTCTTCCCTTGGCAAGCTGCGGTGTCGAGATCGAGCGCGTGCGCTAACCGACTCTAGAGCTCGTTGGCGGGCGGTTTTTTGAGCCGCTGCGACAGAGCCCTGTTGTTGGGGCAGTACGTGTCGAGCAGCGCGTGAAACCGATGATTGTGGCTTGGCTCGAGCAGGTGGACGAGCTCGTGGGCGACAACCATGTCAAGGCACTCGACGGGGTAGGCGGCAAGTTCTCGTGCGATGCGAATGGCGCCGGTTTTGGGCGTGCATGATCCCCAGCGCGTTTTCATGCTGCGCACGGAAACGCGGGAAACGGCGACACCCATTGCGATTTCGTATGCGTGCACCATATCCCGCAGCGCCGATGTGACTTCGGACGTATAGAGCTGGTCAATATGGGCTTGGATCTCACTGGGCGTTAAGCCGTCGAGGGGCGCGTTCCACTTGGCCTGCGGACGTTCGTCTGGCTCGTCGGTACCCATAAAGCTTGCGAACGTGGCTTGTTTGGGCCGCGGTGCGGGGGGATCAAAGTTGTGGTCGAGTGCATCCTGTACCGTGATGGGCTTGCCCCAAAGTGCAATGATGGACGAGGGGCTGAGCGACTCCTGTGCCGTCGTCTGACGTTGCTCGCGCTGGGCAAGTCGGCTGATAATCCAGGCGCTGTTGCGCTTCACAAACGCTTCGATATGCTCGCGGCTGGCGCCGAGCGGTGCGCTGGCGTGGACCTCGCCGCTCGATGTGACGCGTAGGTTGAAGTTCTTGACGCGCTTTTTGGTAACGACGACGGGGATGGGCGTCCCATCCGGTCGGGATACGGAAATCGTAAACTGCTGCGTCAAAAGCGGTCCTTCAGATTGGGGACGGGCCGGCATGCCGACCGTTCGGCATGCCGGCCCGCTCAAGGGATGTGAAATTAATAACGCTCAAAGAAGGCAAGCGCGTTGTCGCTGCAGAGCTTTTGCATCACGGTCTTGCCAAAGTGCTTGGAGAGCATGTTCTGGAACTCGGGCATCTTGCTGGCGTCGGAGAGGAAAGCGGGCACCGCGGCGCCGTCCCAGTCGCCGCCGAGCGCGATGACGTCCTCGCCGCCCAGGTCGAGCCAGTGCTCGATATGTGCCGCTAGCTGGTCGAAGGTGACGTCTGCGGCGGTCTTGTCGGTTGCGTCGTTGGAAAGGAACTCGCTGCAGTAGTTGAGGCCGACGATACCGCCCATGTCGCGAATGGTGCGGAACTGGTCGTCGGTAAGGTTGCGTTTGACGCCGCAAACCGCACGGGAGTTGGAGTGGCTGGCGACGAAGGGACGTGTGACGTGGGCGACAACCTCGTCAAAGCACTCATCGTTGAGGTGGGAGACGTCAAGCACCATGCCGGCGTGCTCCATCTGCGTAAGTGCCTCGATGCCGGCGGCGGTGAGGCCGGCGTGGGTATCGTGTCCGCTCGCGAGCGGTCCCTGCGCATTCCAGCTGAGCGATGACATGAGTACGCCCAAGCTCTTGAGCACCTCGATCAGCGCGGGGTCCTCGGCAAAGAACGTGGCGTTTTCGATGGTGTGGATGCAGGCGACCTTGCCGTCTTTGAGCACGGGGCGAATGTCTGCCGCGTTGCGTACGTTGACCATGCGGTCGTGGTTGAGCATTGCCTGGCCGCTCATATGCGCCATGATCTGCGCCTGGAAGCGCGCGGCGTGGGCGGTGGGAATCTCATCGGGGACAAACGTGGCGAAGCACTGTGCCCACGGCGTGTTGCCGATCTTTGCGAGCGAGATGGCGCAGGCGTTGCCCTCGATGAGGTCGAAATCTTGCGGATGCGTTTCGTCGCCGGGGAAATAACCGTCGGTGCCGGCGGTAAAGCGCAGGTCGAGATCGAGCGTGGCCCAGCCGATTCGGTCGGCGGTGTCGCAGTGTAGGTCAAATACGGGATATGCCATGGTTCCTCCGGTTGCAGCGTTTCTTTGCAAACTGTCATTGAATTGTATGACTAGGGTATAGTTAGCGCCATATGTTCACGGCGGCCCGCGTTGTGCGCCGCCCTTATCACGGAGGTTACCATGTCCAACCAGGGCAAGAAGGTCAAGACCCATTATCGCGGCACGCTCGATGACGGCACGCAGTTCGATAGCTCCTACGATCGCGGCGAGCCGCTGGAGTTCACCTGCGGCGCCGGTCAGATGATCAAGGGCTTCGACGCCGCTGTTGTCGACATGCAGGTGGGCGAGAAGAAGACCGTGCACATCCCGGCTGCCGATGCCTACGGCGAGCACAATCCCGAGATGGTTATTACCTTCCCGGCCGAACAGGTTCCCAACATCGAGCAGATCGAGAAGGGCATGAAGCTTTTCCTGTCCACGCCGAGCGGTATGCCCGTCCCCGCCGTGGTCATCGACGTTACGCCCGAGGCCGTGACGCTCGACGCCAACCACGAGCTGGCCGGCAAGGATCTCAACTTCGATATCGAGCTCGTCGAGGTCGAGGGTTAGAGTATGCCCGAGCGCTTGGTTTCGACGACATGCTTGGGAAATCTCAACGATCCGTCCTATGAACTCCTGCTCCGCCGGAATTTGGGCGGCGTCTTTGAAGTTGACGAGCTACTGCTCGATTGGGACCAGGCTGACACGCGCGCGTTTGTGGGTGTGACGGAGCTGGGGCGCACGGTCGATGTTCGGCTGGATGCTGCCGACGGCGGTCGTCTTACCGACGGCGACGTGCTCGCCATCGACCGTTCGGGCATGGTGCCCGTGGCGGTTGTCGTGCGCCTGCGCAGTGCCGAGGTTTATTTGGTCGAAGTCGACCGCATGGACCCGATTGCGCTCGCGCATGCGTGCTGGGAGATCGGCAATATGCACGCGCCGCTTTTCCGAGGCGATTCGGACGAGTATACCGTGCGCATGTATACGCCGGTGCAGCCTGTTTTGGGCCGCATGCTCCGGGGCGCCGAGGGCGTTTGGCTCTCGGTGGTTACCCGTGAACTCGATTCGGACCGGCGCTTTGCGTCGAGTGCGGCGGATGCCGTTGTGAGTATGGCACCAGACTTTACGATCGTAAAGAAGGCGCGCGGTTAACGTGCGTATAAGTAAGGCGGACTTTGAGAGACAACTATTCAAAGTCCGCCTTTCTGTTGATGAGATGCTGTGGGGGAGCATATGGGTCTTGAAGGAATCAAGCTGATTGCATGCGATTTGGACGGCACGTTGCTGCATCCGGGGGAGCGCGAGCCGCGTTCCGAGGCCTTTGAGCTCATCGATGAGCTGCATCGTCGCGGTATCGTGTTTATGCCGGCGAGCGGCCGTCAATATGCGAGCTTGCGCTATCTGTTTGCCCCGGTGGCCGATGAGCTCGCCTATGTATGTGAAAACGGAGCCCTGGTGATGAGCGAGGGACGTGCCGTTGTCAAGCGTTCCATGGAGCGTAGCCTTGCTATGGATATCGCGAATGCCGTGGTTGCGTATCCCCATGCCGACGTGACCCTTTCGTGTGAGGGACACCTCTACACCATGAGCGGCAACGATGCGTTCGTCGATCATTTGCGCTATGAGGTCCACTGCGATGTGGCGGTGGTCGCCCGCCCCGAGGACATCGACGAGGACGTCATTAAGATTGCCTTCCAGACGCCCGAGGTGGATCAGCCGGCGGCCCTGGAGTATTTTGAGCGCCTCTTTAGCGACCGTGTTGACGTGATGACGTCGGGAACCGAATGGACGGACTTTATCGGTTTCGGTTCGGGCAAGGGCTCCGCGCTTGCCGATTACGGTCGTGCCCTGGGTATTTCGCCCGATGAGATGATGGCGTTTGGCGACAATGAGAACGATCGCGACATGCTCAACGTCGTGGGCCATCCCTATCTGATGGAGAGCTGCAACCCCTCTATGCGTGGCATTAACGACCGCGTCCGCTACGTGCGCACGGTCGAAGAAGAGCTGCGTCGTCTACTTGCTGAGTAGACATTTGGGACATGTCTAGGAATCTACTTTTTGCTGCAAAGTGCGGAAAGGTGGATTTTAAGGCATGTTCCAAACATCTACCGGCAGTCGGGGCAGAGACCCTCGAAGATGGTGTAGTGCGACGTGACGTGCCAGCCGATTTGCTCGGACGCTTTGGCGTCGAGCTGGGCATCGAAGGGGAGCGGTACGTCGATGACGCGGCTGCATGAGGTGCAGATGATATGTGCGTGCGGCTCGATCGTGCGATCGAAGCGGCTGCCGCCCGGCGTCTTGATGGAGAGGATCTCGCCGGCGTCGGCCAAGAGATTGAGGTTGCGGTAGACCGTACCGCGGCTGATTTTGTCATCCTGCGCGCGCACGACGTTGTAGATTTCGTCGGCGGTGGGATGGTTGTAGCTTTGGCGCACGGCGTCAAGAACCAGCTTTCGCTGCTTGGTATTCCTTCTTTGCACCGCCATGCGCCTCGCCTCTTTTCTATCAACGGTCGTAGGTAAATGATACCGTATTTAGCACACAATACTAATAATGAGGACTGAAACCGTCTTCATTGGCAAGTGGGGCTCGGGCCTGGGCATCTACAAGGCGAAAACGCGTTCCCATGCGCTCGTAGGAGGCATGAAGTGCCTCGAGATGAGATAGGATGTCTGCCGGAGCTCCCTGTATCTCCATCTCGACTGAGCCGTCTTCCATGTTACGCACCCAGCCGGTGAGTGCGCGTGCCTGCGCGAGGTTGGTGTTGGTAAAGCGAAAACCAACGCCTTGGACTTGCCCCGCCCAGCGCAGGAAATAACGCAGGGGAGTGTCTTGAGTGGCCTCGTCGCTTGCAAGCACGGTAAGCCTGCGGCGCAGCTCGAGCTCGACGTTTGACGGTTTTTGAGGCTCTCGACTGCCGCCGGTGACGCTGGAGAAGAACGTATCGAAGAGGCCCATCGCTATGCCTGCTTGCCTGCGTCGGCCGGGAAGGTTATGCCGGCCTGCTGACGCACGGCATCCATGATGCGTAGTGAGACGAGCGTGACATCGCGGTAGTGGCCAAGCTCGTGGCGTCCCGCCGGGGTCTCCCAAATCTCTTCCTTGACGTTATCGATGCCGCCGATGGCGGTGATAAAGTCTGTGAGTTCGTATTCCATGGTGTTGCTCGATTTGGGCAGGTCGAGCACGCGGCCGTTGTCGCCCTGTTCGCGCGGCGCCTCGGTCGCCGAGCCGCGTACGACGTCGCCGCGATAGTCGATGCGGACGTTGCGGGGCGTTGACAGATGGTCAATCTGGATAGTGCCACGCTCGCCTTCGATCTGCGAGGGCAGTAGGTCATTCGTAATTTTGGAGTGCGCGAGCTCGACGGAGATGCGGCCTCCGCCATAGCTGGCGAGGATGGAACCGCAGCCGTCGATGGGGCCGTGCGTGAGCTGTCGCGTGGTGGGGTCGAGCAGAGTAGTCATGCTCGTAAGGCCGGAGGGCATGCCGAAAATCTCGACCATGGGCTCGACGGCGTAGACGCCAATGTCCATGAGGGAACCCGATGCCATATTGCAGTCGAAGATATTGGTGGCGCGTCCCGCGAGAATCTCGTTGTAGCGCGAGGAATACTTGCCAAAGCGCAATGAGGCGCGGCGGATGGGGGCGATCTCGCCCAGGGCGTCCTCGATGGCGTGGAAGGCGGGATCGTGGAGGGGACGCATGGCTTCGAGGGCCACGACACCTGCTGCCTCGGCAGCGCGGAAGACTTCCAGCGCCTGCGCTTCGGTGGCGCAGAAGGGTTTCTCGACGATGACGTGCTTGCCACCGGCGATGCAGGCAAGGGCCTGCTCGTAGTGAAGTGCGTTAGGGCTGCCGATATAGACGGCGTCGACGTCGGCGGCTACCGCAAGCTCATCGAGTGACGTAAAGTTTCGCTCACCACCGCGCTCGGCGGTAAAGGCAGTACCGCGATTGGCGTCGCGTGAAAGCGTGCCCACAAACGCGGCTTGGTCGTTGGCGTTGACGACCTGGATAAAGTCGTCGGTAATCATGGATGTGCCGATGGTTGCGATACGCAACATGTGTCCCCCTTGCGTTGTTTGGCTTACAGGACGAGTGTAGCGCGGGAGGACACAAAAGCGTGCGAAAACGCCGTTACAGGTCGCTCTCGTTAAAGCCGGCGTCGATATCGAGGTTGCTGCCGTCGGCCGCCGTGGTGGCAAGCTCGTCGCAGCGCTCATTGAGCTCATGGCCGGCGTGGCCCTTAACCCAGATGAACTCCACTTTGTGTTTGCTCTTTGCGGTGAGCAGGCGCTCCCACAGATCGCGGTTCTTGACAGGCTGCTTGTTGGCGGTCCTCCAGCCTCGTTTTTTCCAGCCGTCAATCCAGTGTTTGTTGAAGGCGTTAACGACGTACTGCGAATCGGAATGGACCTCGACCTCGCAGGGGCGGTTAAGTGCCTCGAGCGCCACGATGACCGCCATGAGCTCCATGCGGTTGTTGGTGGTCTTGGCGTAACCGCGCGAAAGCTCGGAGGTGAAGGTCTTGCCGGCGGGGTTGGTGTATTTGAGCACGGCGCCGTAGCCGCCGCGTCCCGGATTTGATCGGGCCGAGCCGTCGGTATAGATGATGACCTTCACGGGCTTCCTTTCGTTGGGTACGTTTCGTGTGAGTGACCATTGTAGCGCCATGCCCGCCGGGGGCTAGCAATCTACGATTTCTATCCCGTCTTCCGACAGTTAGTTGGCATGGATGATGCGGTTGAGCTCGTCGAGGTATTGCTGCAAGAGGGGAGAGGGCTTGCGCTCGTCGTGCATGATATAGCCTACGTGCATCGTTGGGGCGTCTGCTAACGGGATCGATGCCATACCCCATTGCATTTCATTGGAGAGGACACCGGTCGACAGGGTGTAACCGTTCGACGTGATAAGTAAGTTAGTAAGTGTTCCGCGGTCCGAGATTCGTATGTTGCGGTCGCAAGGGATATAGCTAAAAGGTTCCTCGGCGTAATAGAAGGAGTTCGAGGTGCCTTGCTCAAAGCTGTAGCGCGTATAGGGTGTGAGGTCGGCAAGGGACAGCTGCGGGCGGCGGGCAAGCGGGTGGCGCTCGCTAACGAAGACGTGGACCGTCGCGTCGAATAGGGGATGGAAGCTCGCGCGTGCATCGGCAAAAGCCTTCTGCAGAACACGGGCGTTAAAGTCGTCCAGATACAGGATGCCGATGTCGCTGCGAAACGCGCGGACGTCATCGATGATCTGCGATGTGGTAGTCTCGCGCATGATGAACTCGAACTTGCTGTCGCGGCAGCGCTCGACCACGTTGACAAAGGCCTCGACCGAAAAGGCGTAGTGCTGGGCGGAAATGGCGAGGCGGGCTTGCGGGGTGCCGCCGTCCTCGTAGCGCGCCTCGAGCATATCGGCCTGCTCTACGACCTGGCGCGCATAGCCCAAAAGCTCGGTGCCGTCGTTGGTGAGCGTGACGCCGCGGCTGGAGCGCGTAAAGATCTCCAGGTGGAGCTCCTGTTCCAGGCTTTTGACGGCGTTTGAGATGCTGGACTGAGCGGTATAGAGGCGCTGAGCTGCGGCATTGATTGAGCCGGACTCTGCTACGGCGATCAGGAAACGAAGCTGCTGGAGGGTCATCGGCGCCATCCTTTCGAGTGTTATCTATATAACCGATAACAGGTTAGCGCTTTTAAGTGATTGACCGAGGGAAACAATGCTCGTACTATTCAAAACACACAAAGGCGGTAGGTAATTAAGCCAAACACGGAACCGGGATGCGAAAGGAGGCCCGCATATGAATTGCTTACCAAGACGAATGCCGGGCTCCTGTTTGCGCCCGTCGGCGTGATCAGGAGACAGCGACTTACTTCTCTCTAATTTATTAACTTTTGTTCGATCAAGGAGATCATCATGAGCCAGTTCATCAACAACCCCGAGCACACCTTTGGTTTCGATACCCTGCAGCTTCACGTTGGCCAGGAGAGCGCCGATCCCGCATCCGACTCCCGCGCCGTGCCTATCTACCAGACCACGAGCTATGTGTTCCGCAACTCCCAGCACGCCGCCGATCGCTTTGGTCTTGCCGACGCCGGTAACATCTACGGCCGTCTGACCAACTCCACCCAGGGCGTCTTCGAGGACCGTATCGCCGCACTCGAGGGTGGTGTGGCAGGTCTTGCCGTCGCCTCCGGTGCTGCTGCCATCACCTATACCCTGCAGGCTCTTGCCCAGGCCGGTGACCACGTGGTGGCTCAGAAGACCATCTACGGTGGCTCCTACAACCTGCTGGAGCATACGCTCTCCCAGTTTGGCGTCGAGACCACCTTCGTCGATGCCCACAACCTGGACGAGGTCGAGGGCGCCATCAAGGACAACACCACGGTCATCTACCTCGAGACGCTCGGCAACCCCAATTCTGACATCCCCAATATCGACGCCATCTCCGAGATCGCCAAGAAGCACGGTTTACCGGTTGTCGTCGACAACACCTTCGGCACCCCGTATCTGTTCCGTCCGCTGGAGCATGGTGCCAACATCGTCGTCCACTCCGCAACCAAGTTCATCGGCGGCCACGGCACCTCGCTGGGCGGTGTGATCGTCGACGGCGGTAACTTCGATTGGAAGGCGAGCGGCAAGTATGAGCAGATCGCCGAGCCCAACCCCTCCTACCATGGCGTCTCGTTTGCCGAGGCTGCCGGTCCCGCCGCCTTCGCAACCTATGTCCGCGCCATCCTGCTGCGTGACGAGGGCGCCTGCATCAGCCCGTTCAACGCTTGGATCCTGCTCCAGGGCACCGAGACTCTGTCGCTGCGCGTTGACCGTCATGTCGAGAACACCAAGAAGGTCGTTGAGTTCCTGGCTGGTGATAGCCATGTCGCCAAGGTGAACCACCCGAGCCTGTCTGAGCACCCCGATCACGAGCTCTATCAGAAGTACTTCCCCAACGGCGGTGCCTCGATCTTTACCTTTGAGATTAAGGGTGGCCAGGAGGCAGCTTGGAAGTTCATCGACCATCTGCAGGTCTTCTCGCTGCTCGCCAACGTGGCCGACGTCAAGTCGCTCGTCGTGCACCCGGCTACCACCACGCACTCCCAGCTCTCTGCCGAGGAGCTCGCCGAGCAGAACATCACGCCCTCCACGATCCGTCTTTCCATCGGTGCCGAGAACGCCGAGGATATCATTTGGGATCTGAAGCAGGCCTTCGCCGCGCTGGACGAGTAAGGCGACTTGTGCAAGGACCCCTTGCGACTCGATAGGTATAACTGCATAAAATGCCTGCTCAAGGCGCCTGTGCGAACAATGGTTGCACAGGCGCCTTTTTTGCATAGAGCGGGTGCAAAAACAGGGTTTTTGGCATGCTTTATGCAATCGAGATGTGGAAAACTCCTGTTAAGAGGATGTGAGTTTTACGCAATTGACGTGCGCCTTTTGAGTAAAACCGCAGGTCGCGATTTGCTCGGGGTACTATGCAGCGCGATCGAATCACACGCAGCTCAAACGCAGCAAAAACGCACTACGGAGGTTTCTAGCTACATGAGGATCGATTCACGAAAACCGAAAGCCGCCGCCCTTTCCGCCGCTCTGACCGTGGCACTTTTGGCGGGCGCCGGTGCAACCGATGCCCACGCGGCAACACTATCCGATACGGTTGGACCTACGCCGTCCGAGGCGACGCTGGTGCAGCCCGTTGACTATCGCGGCGATGGTTATGGTTCCATGCAGGAGTGGAACGCCTCGATGGAGGCCAAGCGCGATTCCCTTGAGATGCGCGCTCAGATCATCATGAATATGTATGGCGACTATGCTACCGATGACGAGCGTGCTGTGCTGCAGGGTTGCATCGACGGTGCGGGTAGCCTGTTGACGATGGGGGAGGTCGACGCCAAGTCGACCGAGCTCGATGAGCTGCGCGCTGCGCTTGAGGATGCCAAGCGCGAAGCGCTCGAGGCTGCCGCCGAGGCGGAGGCTGCCGAGGCCGCCCAGGCTTCGTACTACAACGCCGGTTACACTCCGTCTTACGCGTCTGCCGCGTCCTACGCGAACGGATCGGGCCTGACGCGCTCTGCGGGTGTCAATAACTACAACGGGCGCCGCGAGACCTATTACAGCAGCAATGTGCTTTATCACTATCGCACGGGCGAATGGACTCAGGATTCTGAGGGCTTCTGGCGCGATTCCGACGGCTATTACGTTGTTGCCGCGGGCGATATGGCCCAGGGCTCGACCTTTACGGGCTCCAAGGGTGATTGCAAGGTCTATGACTCCGGCTGCGCTGCCGGAACCACCGATTACTACACCGGTTGGTAATTTTTCTGCATCACGGATATTTGGCGGACGGGCGTCTTTACCGAGCTTTAGGGCAACGTAAGGACGTCCGTTCTATGTATGCGTTTGAGTTAACAGAGCCCTTACCGTGGCGGTACGCTGGGCGTATGGATGCGGGGCACACTGGTTCTTGAGAAATAAGGTCTTTCTCTTGGAGGAAGTGGTCTTGTGAATGCTCGAGATATTGCCGTTGCCGCCGTCGCGTTGATGCTTGGCTGCCTTGGTCCCACGGCCGCGCTCGTCGCGGGCATGCAGGGGACATGCGGGGCTGCTCCTATCGTGGTCGGCGCGCTGATCGCGGCCACGCTGCTGGGAAGCGCAGGCGTGGTTCTTTGCCGCGACGATGAGGACGAGGTGCCGGGGTCGCAACGCTAACTGTTGTGAGATCGGCCGCCGGTCATAGACGAAGATGAAGGCCGCCGCAGGGGAAAGGTTCCCTTGCGGCGGTTTTGCTGTTAAGGCTGTTGAATGCGGTGCGTCGGCGCTACCAGCTTTTCTCGATATCGCGGATGCGCCGATAGAGCCACTCGTTTTGCGGTGCCTGGATATCGTGTTTGGCTGCGAGGCGGCAGATGGTGCCCGCGAACTCATCAACCTCGGTTTTGCGCCTTGCGATGCGGTCTTGAGCCATCGAGGGCATACCGGCGGGGTCGATTCCCTCGATGAGGTGCACCATTTGCGTCAGGTCTGCCTCGGTCAGTTCAACGCCCTCGGCGTTGGCGACCGCAAGCGTTTCGCGCATGGCGGAAACAAAGCAGCGACGCTGCTCGGAGCCCGGCTCCGTGGCGCTTCTGTAGGTCCCGCCGTAGGCCATGCAGGTCTGGTTGATGCCGTCGTTGAGCATGAGTTTGGCCCACATGCGGTGGGCGATGTCGTCCTCGACGGTATGGGCGATGCCGCAGCGCGTATAGAGCTCGTCGATTGCGGTGATGGTTGCGGGGTTCGTGCCGGCCGCCGCGCCAAAGCGGATTTCGCCCGCATTGGTAAAGGTGAGCGCGCCGTTGAGAAACACGGCGTCCATGCCCTGGCAGATACCAAGAACGGTATGCTCCCAGCCAAAGCGTTCGGCAATCTTTTGCTCGCTCGTAATGCCGTTGCACAGCGAGGCGATGAGCGTGTTGGGTCCCACGACGCGCTCCATAGTCTTGAGTGCTTGGTCGAGACCGGTGGTCTTGACTGTCAGGATGACCAGATCGGCGGGCGTCGCCTCGCTGGCACGGACGGACGTGAGATCGCAGGGCTTGCCGTTGACGGTGAGCGCGTCGTTCGCGTGACGCTCAAAACGGGTGTCATCCATAACGTATTCGACGGCGTCATTGCCGAGGGCCTTGGCAATCATGCTGCCGTAGAGCAGGCCGACGCCGCCCTTGCCGATAAAAGCGACCTTGTTGATCTGCATGTGAATCATCTCCCCATGTAAAAGGCGCCCGCGTAAGGGGCGCCTGATGGATTGTATGCTGCCAGGGTGATTGGTGGGTGCGCGGGGCGGCTGTTATAAAAAAGAAACGTTTGCCTGGACGCTACGCTGCAGGGCAGACCGCAAAGACATGCGCGTGGTCATGCCCGGCTCCTTTCATCGGGCTTTTTGCTGATGTTAAAGCGGTGCCGTGACGGCTCGATTTCTGCTGCGTTACGATACGTTCTCAATTGCGATTCCGATGTGTTTCGATGACGTGACGGGTTTGTTTCGCCTTGTCAGGGCTTCGATGGGAGGGGAGGGGCCGTGCAATACCGCGTTGACCCTAAAAGTGGTAACCGAATATCCGCTCTGGGTCTGGGCTGCATGAGGTTTCCCGGTGCGCCGGGACGTCCGGATGCGAAGACAGCCGATGCCATCATTTCCCGTGCGGTGGAGCAGGGGATTAACTACCTGGACACGGCCTATCTCTATCCCGGCAACGAGGCGTGCGTGGGTGCGTCGCTTGAGCGCCTGGGCTTGCGCGACCAGGTTTTGCTCGCAACCAAGCTGCCGCATGCTTCGTGCAAATGCGCGGAGGATTTCGACCGGTTCTTCGACGAGCAACTGCGCCGCCTACGGACCGACCATATCGACTATTACCTCATGCACAACATTACCTCGCCCGCCCAGTGGGAACGTGTGGTGGCGTTGGGCATCGAGGACTGGATCGCGCAGCAAAAGGCTGCAGGGCGTATTCGTCAGATAGGCTTTTCGTACCACGGCAGCGCGGCGGACTTCCTTACGATGCTCGATGCGTATGAGTGGGACATTTGCCAGATCCAGTACAACTACGCTGGAGAACGATATCAGGCGGGAACGGCGGGGCTCATGGCCGCCGCCGAGCGAGGTCTCGCGGTGTTTGTGATGGAGCCGCTTTTGGGCGGACGCTTGGCAGGCAAATTGCCTCCGCGGGCGCGCGCTGTTCTCGATGGTGCATGCGATCGGCATTTGCATACGCCTGCCGCTTGGGGGCTCTCGTGGGTGTGGAATCATCCCCAGGTGACCATGTTGCTTTCGGGTATGACCGATACCGCGCAGGTGGACGAGAATTCGTCACTGGCAGACCTCGCGTTGCCGAATTCGATGACGGCCAACCAGCTCGACACGATTGCGCGCGTGTTGATGGAGTTTGAGAAATCGAACCGTGTGCCCTGCACGGGATGCGGCTATTGCATGCCGTGCCCTAAAGGCATCAATATCCCTGGATGTTTTGCCGCCTACAACGCAAGCTATGCGCACAGCTGGTTTACGGGGCTGTCTCAATACTTTACGGCGAGCGCGGTGCGCACAAGCGAGCCCAAGTTGGTGAGCAATTGCGTCAAATGCGGCAAATGCGCGCGGCACTGCCCGCAGCACATCGATATTCCCGAGCGTCTCGACGATGTGCGCCGACGTTTCCAGCCTGGTCCCGTGACGGCGGTGCTTAAGGCCTTCGGCAAAACGCGCTCCTCATGACCCTTTTATATCTTGTGATGGAATAGTTCCTGTTTGCGGCAGAATAGGGCGATAGCAGGAACTATTTCGCCGCAACTGATGGGAGGCTATCGTGGGTGACCGAGGTTTACGTAATGATTCGCGTGAGGTTCGTTGGGGCATTTTGGGCGCTGGGCACATTTCTCATCGATTTGCATCGTCGCTCAAGAAGGTCGACGGGGCACGGCTGGTGGCTGCGGCCGGCCGCACTCCTGCGCATGTCGAGGAATTTTGCCGAGCGTTTTCGATTGATGCTGCGCATGGCCATGCCTCGGTCGACGATAACGGCGATGCGGCTTATGACGCGCTGATTGCCGACCCCGATGTCGACGCAATTTACTTGGCTCTTCCGCATGGCATGCATACGCGTTGGGCCTGTCGCGCGCTGTGCGCCGGAAAGGCCGTGCTGTGCGAAAAGCCGGCCGTTTTGAGTGAGGAAGAGGCTCTCTCGATTGCCTCCACCTCTCGCGAGCGCGGCGTGCTGTTTATGGAGGCGATGAAGAATCGGTTTTGCCCAATGCGCACTCGCGTGAAGGACTTGCTTGCGTCGGGTGAGCTTGGCCGTATTGTCTCGATTGAAAGCGTGCAAAAGCTCGATTACGGCGAGTCTCCTTCAGGCTATCTGCTTGATCCGTTGCAGGGCGGCTGTCTATATGACATGGGCTGCTATGCAGTCGGTTGGTTTGAGGATTTGCTCGCGGGCGCTTGCGAGGTTTCGTCTCGTGAAGTTCGCTGGCGTGACGTATCGGGCGGCCGCGTCGATTGGGCCGACGAGATCCATATGAGCGTCGACGGTATACCCATTCATATGGTGTGCGACGGCAAAGCAACATATGAAAGCCGCTTAACGATTGCCTGTGAGCGGGGCTCGTTGGAAATCGAGCGTCTCCATCGCCCCGAGCTCGCCTATGTGAAGTACTCCGACGGACGAATGCTCGAAATAAAAGCCCCGTTTGAGGTCGATGATTTCTACGGCGAAATCCAGCATGCGACCCAGCTCATCCGGGCGGGGAAACTCGAGAGTCCCGTCATGCCCCTTGCCGCCACACAGCGCTGTGCGCACATCATCGATGCGATTCGCTTGAAACTTTAGGGCGTGGGGGGCATGGCGCCAGCGCTTGGAATGCCTGGAGGCCTTTGCTCCTGATGCCCCTTTTATAACTTGCGGTGGAATACGGTCTGTTTGCGCCAAAATAAGGCACCAATAGACCGTATTTTTCCGCAACTGATGAGGAGGGAGCTGGAGATGCTGACGATTGGGTGCCATCTTTCGACGACGAAGGGCTATCGGGCGATGGGGGAGACGGCGTTGTCCATTGGCGCCAATACCTTTGCATTCTTTACGCGCAACCCGCGCGGCGGCAAGGCGAAAGACCTTGACATGGATGACGTGGCGGCCCTGCGCGAGCTTATGGAGCAAAACGACTTTGGACCGCTCGTGGCGCATGCCCCGTATACCTATAACCCCTGCTCAGCCAAAGAGCGGGCGCGCGAGTTTGCCCTGGAGGCCATGGCAGAGGACCTGCGGCGCATGGAGGCGCTGCCCGGCAACTACTACAACTTCCATCCCGGTGCGCATGTGGGGCAGGGCTCCGACGCCGGCATTCAGATGATTGTCGACACCCTGTGCCAGGTGATGTTTGAGGGCCAGCAGACGACGGTGTTGCTCGAGACCATGGCCGGCAAGGGTACCGAGGTGGGCCGCAGCTTTGAGGAGCTGGCGTGCATTATCGAGGGCGTTGCCGCCAAGTGCCCAGAGCTGTCCGATAAACTGGGCGTTTGTTTGGACACCTGCCATGTGAGCGATGCCGGCTACGACATCATCCATGATCTGGACGGCGTACTCGACGAGTTCGACCGCGTGGTGGGTATCGATCGCTTGCATGCCGTACACATCAACGATTCGAAGAACCCTTGTGGCGCCCATAAAGATCGTCACGAGTGCATCGGCAAGGGATACCTTGGCAGCGGGGAATTTGGTGGCGGTATGCAGGTTATGCAGAATATTGTATCGAATGGCCATTTGCGTTCGCTGCCGTTTATTTTGGAGACTCCGAACGAACTTGCAGGTTATGCAGCTGAAATTAGACTATTAAGGTCATTGCAGCAGTAATGACTGTCACAAAGTAGAGTATTCCATTCACGTTATGGGTTTGTTTCAATCAGTTTTCTCATTGCAGATTCGTAATTCCGGGTGCATAATAGCCAACAGTTTTTGCAGACCTCTGAATCAAACGAGGTCACCGGAAGGAGACTGATTATGAAGCTCAAGAAGCTTGGCGCATTTGCCGCCACGGGTGCCATGGCGCTCGCCCTTGCTCTGACGGGCTGCGGTTCGTCCAACGCCACCTCTGGTTCTGATGCCGGTTCCAGCAGTTCTGACGACGCTAAGGTCGAGAAGGTCGACGGCTCCAAGGAGTACGCGCTCGTCAAGGACGGCACGCTGACCGTCGGCACCTCTGCCGAGTACGCGCCGTTTGAGTACAAGGATGACAACGGCGATTATCAGGGCTTTGACCTTGAGCTCATCAAGGCTATCGGCGACAAGCTGGGCCTGGATGTCGAGTATGTCAACAATGACTTTGACACGCTGGTTCCGGGCGTCGCTTCGGGCGCCAAGTATGACGTTTCCATCGCGGCTATCACCGACACGCCCGAGCGTGAGAAGGAGGTCGCGTTCTCCGACTCCTACTACATGGATGACCAGGCTATCGTGACCAAGGTCGATAACACCGACATCACTGCCGATAACTACAGCGAGAAGCTCAACAACGCCGACGCTACCATCATCGTCCAGTCTGGCTCGACCGCCGAGGCCTTTGCCCAGGAGAACTTCCCCAAGGCCAAGATCGTCCCCTACAAGGATGCCACCGAGTGCTTCAGCGCCCTGCAGTCCGATAAGGGTGACGCCGTGGTGACCAACCGCTCCGTCGCCAGCCAGCTGACCGCCGAGCAGTTCAACACCTGCCAGACCATCAAGCAGATCAGCACCGGCGAGGAGTACGCCATTGCCATCAACCAGGGCAACACCAAGCTCAGGGACGACATCAACCAGGCCATCAAGGACCTGACCGATGACGGTACCGTTGACGCCCTCATGGCTAAGTACAACATCAAGTAAAATAACTACTCGATTGCACGCGGGCCCTTTCCGTTTTGGCGGAGAGGGCCTTTGCGTTTCTTGAATGGGCGTCATCCCGCCCCGTTATGTCGGCAACTTAAACGTTAGGAGCCACCTTGTCTCGATTGAACCAAGGAGCTATGGGCCAGAGCTATCCACTGCCCTCGATGCTCCAAAAGCTAGCCTGCGCTTTGGCTGTGGCACTCGCCCTGGTGTGCGCGGGGGCCTGCGTGCCCACGACCGCCCAGGCGCTTGAGACCGCAAAGATCACCGCCCGACCCAATACCGGTTCGGGTAGCGACGTGGTCGGTGGCACCGAGACCCGCATCACCTGGGAGGTCCAGGCCGATGCCGACGAGGAGCTGGGCGGCCTTTCACTGACGTTTGCCGACGGCACGACCTTTGGCGCCGATGATACGCGCCTGACGATGCTCTCGGGCGATGACCTTATGGACCGTACGCCCATGAAGCCCACGTGCAAGGTCGATGGTCAGACGCTCAAGATTGATTTTGGCGAGACGGCGCCTGCCGGCGGCTATTTCCGCGTCGAGGTCTACGGCGTGACCTTCCCCGTCGAGGGCGGCGATGAGGCCTTTAGCGGCACCTATACGCTCGCTGACGGGTCGACCAAGAAGATCTCCAAGATTCCGTCGGTGGAGATCAAGGGCGTGACGGCCTTCGATAACTTCCTGACCGACCTTAAGGAGCAGCCGTGGGTCGAGGCGTGGAACTCCAATATGTTCCTGCGCCTGTTCCTGAACCCGGTCATTTTGGTCCAGAGCCTGCCGATCGTCTTCAAGGGCTTCCTCATGTCGCTCTCGATCGTGCTTGTGGCGTTTCCGCTGGCAATTCCCTTCGGTTTTGCCCTGTCGCTCATGCGCATCTCTAAGTCGCGCATCCTGCGTTGCTTTGCCGGCATCTATGTGAATATCATTCGCGGTACGCCGGCTTTCCTGCAGATCTATATCGCGTTCTTCGGTCTGCCGTTGGCCGGAGTCAAGGTTGATGACTACGTGCTCGGCGTCATCGTCATGGCCATGAATTCGTCTGCCTATCTGTGTGAGATCTTCCGCGCCGGTATTCAATCGATCCCCAAGGGCCAAAACGAGGCTGCTCGCTCTCTGGGCATGAATGCCTTCCAGACGCTGCTCTACGTTATGATTCCGCAGACGTTCCGCAATGTTTTGCCTACGCTGACCAGCGAGTTTATCTTGCTTTACAAGGATACGTCGCTGCTTGCCGCCGTGGGTGTGGTCGAGATCGTCATGAACGCCCGTACCATCGTGGCCACGACGGGCTCCATTACACCGTACGTGGTTGCCGCCCTGTTCTATCTGGTCATCACCCTGCCGCTCGCTCGCTTGGTGAGCGGTCTTGAGGCGAGGCTTTTGGGCACGACCGAGACCAAGAAGAAGCGTCCCGCCAAGAGCGCCGGACAGGTTGTCGCGACGCCCGCCGATCACATCGCCGGTCTGTAAGGAGGTCCTATCATGAGCGAAACCAATAACTCGAACGAGGTCGTCGTCAGCATCAAGAACCTCCAGAAGGCCTTTGGCGATAACGTGGTCCTGCGCGATATCGATCTGGATGTGCATAAGGGCGAGGTCGTCGTAGTTCTGGGTCCTTCGGGCTCGGGCAAGTCGACGATGCTTCGCTGCATCAATCGTCTGGAGCATCCTACAAGTGGTTCGATTGTCGTCGAGGGCGTGGATGTGTGCGCCAAGGGCGTTGACCTCAATAAGGTGCGTACGCACTTGGGCATGGTGTTTCAGCAGTTCAACCTGTTCCCGCACCTGTCGGTCAAAAAGAACGTCATGCTTGCGCAGCAAAAGGTGCTCAAGCGCAGCAAGGAAGAGGCCGAGAAGATCGCCGTCGAGGAGCTGACCAAGGTCGGTCTTGCCGAGCGTATCGACTTTATGCCGAGCCAGCTCTCGGGCGGCCAGCAGCAGCGCGTTGCCATCGCCCGCGCCCTGTCGATGAACCCTCACGTTATGCTCTTTGACGAGGCCACGTCGGCGCTCGATCCCGAGCTGGTTCGCGACGTTCTGGGTGTCATGCGCGACCTGGCGCAAGACGGTATGACCATGATCGTCGTGACGCACGAGATGGGCTTTGCCCGCGATGTCGCCGACCGCGTCGTCTTTATGGACGGAGGCGTCATTGTAGAAGAGGGTACGCCGAGCGAGGTCTTCGACCACCCCAAGAGCGAACGCACCAAGGCGTTTTTGGGCAATATCTCGTAGCCGGTTGATGTAACTGCCGTTACAAAAGAGCGGGGGCTGGACTTGAATCCAGCCCCCGCTCTTTTGTAGGGATGAGGATGCGCTTTGATGCAGGCTCTTTTGGAGGCCCTGGGTTCGTTACACGAGCTCGGCTCCGAGGGCCTTGCAAGCGGTCTCGCCCTCGTCGTCGGGCGCGTCGTAGCAGATGGTGGAGTCCACGACGTTGACGCCCGCCTCGTCGGCGTCCGCCTTCCAGTTGTCCATCCATTCGCCCTCGGCCCACGAATAAGAGCCAAAGAGTACGACCTTCTTGTCGCCGAGGGTCTCCTTGACCTCATCCCACATGGGCTGGAACTCATCGTATTCAAGCTCCTCGGAACCCATGGCGGGGCAGCCGAAGGCGAAGGCATCATATTCGGCGACCTTGTCGGCAGAGAAGTCGGCGCAGGAGATGACCTCTGCCTCGGCGCCGGCACCGGTTGCGCCCTCGGCAACGAAGTTTGCCATGGCCTCGGTGTTGCCTGTACCGCTCCAGTAGACGACTGCGATCTTGCTCATATGTCTTCCTTTCGGTTGTGCGGCGTGCGGCCGCGTTTTGTATGCTCTATCGGGTTGCCTGGACAAGTTGTCCCAGAGTGCAGCCCTGTTGATAGATGTAGGTAAGGTATTGCGTGCATGCGCGATAGGAATCGAAGGTCGTGAGCGCCTGCTCAACGTTTGTGTATACCTTCCATGCGCCAAAGACCTTATAGTTTTCGCCGTGCTGGACGATAAACTGATGGACATCTTCGTAGGGATAGCCCAAAAAATAGCCAATTTCGTGGGGGAACTCGCACATGCACCCCGTATCGCAGTGCCTATTTCGCGCGAGCGCGCAGACGCTGCCGTCATAGGCACTCTCTGCGGCATTGCTGCTTGCCAGCGTGATGCGCGCGGCGAGATGCACCAGGGACGCGGGCAGGTTGTGGACATCGTAACCTTCGGCGGCAAGCGCCGTCGTGGCGCGGGGGTCGGAGAGGTATCGCATGAGGTCTGCAGGGCGGTACACATAGATGAGCGCTCCGCAGGGGCGCCAGACCAAAACGCTCATATGGATCCCGAGTGGCTGGAGCTCGCAGTTGCATTGGGCTATGACGGCGAGCAGGCGAGAGCGTCGCTCTTCGATATGGGCGGCGCTGGGTTTTCCGTTTTGGTTGGCGTAAACGCCGGGATAGGTAAAGAGCGAAGCCGGCTTGATGCCTGCGAGCGTAGGGGAGCAGTTGCGCACGACAGCCGTTTGGTATGTTGGGATGTCAATGGTTCGAGTCACGATGCCCCTTTCGAGTCCTCAGTTGTTAGCCTAGGAAAACTTATACACGAAAGTAAGCCATGGTCAACTAAAAAGTTTGAAGAGGGAAACTGATTGACCGAACGGACATGATTTTGGGTTAAGATGGGGACACCCCATGGGGGTATCTAGATAGTGCTACTTGAAAGGGGAACGCATGAGCGACTTGCTCAACCCTGCGAATCTCATCGTGTTGGCCGTCATTGCCGTCGGCATGTTTTTTGGACTGCGTCGCATTGTCGCTTCGACACACGGAAAGAGCTGCTGCAGCGATGGCGCGAGCGGTAAGAAGGCCAAAAAGGTTGTTGTGGTGGATACCGATGCATCGCACTATCCCTATAGCGATGAGCTGCTCATCGGCGGCATGAGCTGTGACGGCTGCGCTCAGAACGTAGCCAATGCCCTCAATGCGCTGGATGGCGTGTGGGCAACGGTGACGTATGCGGACCACACAGCGCGCGTGCGCTCCAAGCGGCCGATCGATCGCGGTGTCCTTGAGGCTGCCGTGAGAGATGCGGGTTACTACGTCATGACGCTGTAGGCCTTGCCTTGGATGCGCGTCCTTGTCTAGGCTCGTCCGCGTAGCTCGATGTCCTGGATGTCGTCGAAGTCGATGGCGATATCTTTGAGCTTGAGGAGTTTGAAAGCAGGGAGCGCCTCGTCGAGGATGCCGGTGCGGCTACGATAGCCGTACATATCGTAATAGGTGACGCGCACCAGGTCGCCGCGTTTGAGGCCCTCGAGCTTTTTCGAAAGTTCGAGGGCTTTTTCTTCTGTGAGTTCGCATTTTGGCTCGGCGGTGATCTCTTGTTTACGCACGAGCTCGTAGTATCCCGTGAGGGCGGCAAAGGGCATAAACTGCGCGGCACGGCCGGCACGGACGGTGCCGTTGGCGGTGAGCTTTGGGTCGGCGGAGCGACGTCTTCCCTCGGGGTCCGCTAGGCGTTCAAAAGGTGTCGGTGGCCGCATCGGCTGTTGTTGGGACTTAGGCACGATGTCCTCCAACTTGTTCGTTGCGTTCGCGCGCGGTGGCGCCGGCGGTAAAGCTTAATCCCTTGACGAGCGCGTTCTTGCCGTACTTGCCTTTCACGGCCAGGACGGCGCGCGCCAGGTCGCGCTCGCGCTCATCGGCCTCGATATCGCTGAACAGATCGATGGTGGCAAATTCCTCGGGCATGAGGTTGCCAAATCCCAGGTTGATGCGCTTGACCGGTCGTTTGGGATCGACAGTCTGCGCCCAGAGCTCATCGAAATAGCCCATGATCTTCTTAAACGAATTGGTACGCTCGGGCAGCTTTCGCGAGGCGTTAGAGTGCGCAAAGAGTGCGGCATAGCCACCGCGCGGTTTGCCGCCATGCTCTCCCACAAAGATGCCATCGATTGCCTGCGCTTCGCGCACCAGGCGACGCCGTTCGTCATCGCGCTGGACGGGCTTGGGCGCACGGGGCGCGAGCTCGGGGCCGGCGGTTGCGGTGGGTTCGATACTCGATGTGCTCGAGCGCAGGTGCCCGCATCCGTCCACATACTGCGCTGTACCGCTGGCGTCGAGGCGGCGTATGTCGGCGCGTTCGCTCGCGTAGCCCACAAAGAGCGAGATGCTGTCGCAGACCACGTGCTTATCGACCAAGTCTAAAACGGCGTTGTCGACCATCTCGCGCAAGACGGTATAGGCCTGTTCGTAGGCATAGCCCTTCGAGAGCACCTGTCCTGTGGTGGTCGAAGTTGCCTGCGGGCGATAGGCTTGGATATCGGCGATGGTTGTCGGCTCGCGTCCGAAGGCGTGATCGATAAGATATTCGGCATTGACGCCGAGCTCGTCGTAGAGCAGGTTTTCGTCAAGGGCGGCGACGCCCATCAGGTCGTAGACGCCATACTTTTCGAGTCGGCCTGCCACGCCGGGGCCGATGCCCCAGATGTCGGTGATGGGGCGATGGGGCCAGATCTCCTTGCGAAAGGTCTCGTCGTCGAGTATGCCGATGCGGCTGGGTACGTGCTTGGCGGTAATGTCGAGCGCTACCTTGGCCTGGAATAGGTTGGGGCCGATGCCGACCGTCGCCGTGATGCCGGTGCGCGCGAGGACCTCGTCGCGCAGCGTGCAGGCGAACCCTTCCGCATCGGTGTGATAGAGGTCCAGATAGGGCGTCACGTCGATAAAGCACTCATCGATGGAGTAGACGTGCACGTCCTGGGGGCTGACGTATTCCAGATAGATACCGTAGATTTTCGCCGACACCTCCATGTAATGCTGCATGCGCGGTACGGCCGTGATGTAGTCGATGCCATCGGGAATTTCGAACAGACGGCAGCGATTGTGTATCCCGAGGTCCTTCATGGCCTGTGTGATGGCGAGGCAGATGGTCGTGCGTCCGCGTGATTCGTCGGCAACGACCAGGTTGGTGGTGAGTGGATCGAGCCCGCGGTCCACGCACTCGACGCTGGCATAAAACGTCTTGAGGTCGATGCAGATGTAGGTGTGCTGCTCGTGCGCCACGCGTCCTCCCATCAAACACATGTTCTTATCGAATACCTGTTCGATAATACCCGCTCGACCAGACACCGTCAAAACCTGTCCCTTTTTGGCGGGTATGGTCGTGCGGCTGCATCGGGTTTTTAACGCAGCCCTAAAGAGCGCGAAACAGCTCGGAAAAGCTCGCTTCGTAGCATGAGCCTAACGATCGATACCGCCTATACGCACGGAAGGGTTGTGGAAAAGATGGTCAATTATGGGTTTGGTATGCCGACGCGCCTTGTTGCGGATGGAGACGTGGCTCGCTGGTGCGGACGATTGGTCGCTCACTACGGTGGCACCAAGGCGCTGGTCGTGTTGGGCGGTGACAAACATACGCACGATGAGCTCGTCTCGGCGGCGCTCGGCTCGCTTGATCGAGCTCTGCTCGAACGCGTGCTTTTTCGCTGCGGCTTGGTCGGGGGCGACGGGGGAGACGATTTGGTCGATGAGGCCGTAGCCCTGGCGACCGACGAAGGCGTGGACTTTGTCCTGGCGATTGGCGATGCCGATACTGCCGGCTTTGCGCGCGAGCTCGCGTGTCGCATGGCGGCGCTCGATGCCGGCGAAGACGGCTTTGTGCCTTATGGATGCATTGTCTCGGAGGGCAAGGTGCCTGCTGTCGTGGGCACCGGCGAGGTTCCCGTTTTTGCCATTATCGCGCCCGAACTGCTGGAGGGCATCGGGTCTCCTTTGCGTGAGTTGCTCGGTAGCGTCTGCGCTGCGGCCTAATATCTGCCAGGAAGGGACAGGTTAATTTTGGTAGGTAAAGCGTTTGACCTGCCAAAATTAACCTGTCCCTTTTTGGTCGGTCGCCGTTTAGGGGCGGATTGGCAACGCTCGCTGATTACGGTCTTGACCTGCGCTAGAATAGGGTCATCTGATTATCCGGGCGCATGGAGGTATGCGCCCGTATGTTGAGGAGGACTTTATGGCAACTGTTGCCGCACCTATCGACGCTACGTCGACCGCCGCTTGGAAGGCGCTCGAGGCCCATCAGGAGAAGCTCGAGGCCGAGGGTGTCGACCTTAAGGCATGGTTCGCTGCCGATGCGGAGCGCGTGAACAAGCTGAGCTTTGACGCCGGTGACCTGCACTTCGACCTGTCCAAGAACCTGGTGACCGATGAGACCGTCAAGCTGCTGTGCGATCTTGCCCACGAGGTGAAGCTCGAGGAGCGCCGCGACGCCATGTTCTCCGGCGAGCACATCAACACCACCGAGGACCGCGCCGTCCTGCACACCGCGCTTCGTCGCCCGGCAAGCGAGAAGGGCCAGCTCATTGTCGACGGCCAGGACGTCGTCGCCGACGTGCACGAGGTCCTCGACCGCATGTATGCCTTCGCCGAGCGCGTGCGCTCCGGTGAGTGGAAGGGCGTTACCGGCAAGAAGATCGAGCACCTGGTGTCCATCGGCATCGGCGGCTCCGATCTGGGCCCGGTCATGGCTTACGAGGCTCTGCGTCCCTATGCTGACGCCGGTATCGACTGCCGCTACATCTCCAACATCGACCCCAACGACCAGGCCGAGAAGCTTAAGGGTTTGGACCCCGAGACCACGCTCGTGATCATCGTCTCCAAGACCTTCACCACGCTCGAGACCCTCACCAACGCTCGCGAGGTCAAGACCTGGATGCTCGAGCAGCTCAAGGCTCAGGGCGCCATCGACGGCTCCGATGAGCAGAACGCCGAGGCCGTGGCAAAGCACTTCGTCGCCGTTTCCACCGCACTCGAGAAGGTCGAGGCCTTCGGTATCGACCCCGCCAACGCCTTCGGTTTCTGGAACTGGGTTGGCGGCCGCTATTCCGTTGACTCCGCCGTGGGCCTGTCGCTGATCGTCGTGCTCGGCCCCGAGCGCTTCCAGCAGTTCCTCGAAGGCTTCCACGCCATCGACGAGTACTTCTGCAACACCCCGCTCGAGAACAACGCCGTCGCGCTGATGGGCCTGCTCAATGTCTGGTACGTCAACTTCTTCGGTTCCAAGAGCCACGCCGTGCTTCCGTACTGCCAGTATCTGCACCGCTTCCCGGCCTACCTGCAGCAGCTCACCATGGAGTCCAACGGCAAGCACGTCCGCTGGGACGGCAGCGCTGTGACCTCCGATACCGGTGAGATCTTCTGGGGCGAGCCCGGCACCAACGGCCAGCATGCCTTCTATCAGCTGCTGCACCAGGGCACTGTGGTGGTCCCGGCCGACTTTATCGCTTTCGCCAACACTGCCAACCCTGCGACCGACAGCGGCCAGGATGTCCACGAGCTGTTCCTGGGCAACTTCCTGGCCCAGACCAAGGCGCTCGCCTTTGGTAAGACGGCCGACGAGGTTCGTGCCGAGGGCACGCCCGAGCAGATCGTCCCGGCCCGCTGCTTTGAGGGTAACCGTCCGACGACCTCGATCTTTGGCGACACGCTGACCCCGTTCGCACTCGGCGAGCTCATCGCACTGTACGAGCACATCACGTTTGTCGAGGGCACGGTCTGGGGCATCGACTCCTACGACCAGTGGGGCGTTGAGCTGGGCAAGCAGCTTGCCAAGCAGATCACCCCGGCCTTCCACGACGACGCCGCCAAGGCCGAGCAGGACGCTTCGACCCAGGCGCTCATCGAGTTCTACCGCGCTCACCGCAAGTAGTCGCTGCTGTTAACGCATCGCGCCTTATAGTCAGGGGCCCGTATCCTATCGGATGCGGGCCCCTTTGCTTTGCCGTGGTCCCGGGGCGCACGGCCTTTGTGGAACATCGCCGGGGCGTCGCGCGCTGCGAGAACCCTGCGCCTAGATCTCGGCCTCCGCATGGCCTCGCTGCGCCTCGGGCAGCTCCCCGTAGAGCGGATGGTCTTCGAGCCTAAAGCGCTCGACCTGTTCGGGAGTGCGACCGCGTACAAAGAGCCACGAGCGATCAATCGGCGTCGCCATGAGCGTGCTGGGCAGCGCGTCGGCGCGGTCGGAAAACACCCGGGCACTCTCGGGATCCTGGAACGCCAGCACCAGATGCGTGTCGCAGTTGCCCATGATGGAGCGTGCGCGTGCCTCGCCATAGAGCGCATCGAGCTGGTTGGTCGACTGCAGCAGCAGCGTTGCCCAGATGTTGCGGCTTCGGATAATCGAGAGCACGTTGTCGATCTGGGGGATCTGCAGATTTGCGAAGTCATCGAGCATAAAGCGCACGGGCACGGGCAGGCTGCCGTCGGGCTGCCTATCGGCCTCACGAATGAGGCCCATAAACGCCTGCGAAATAAAGAGGCCGGTCAGCGGATCGAGATTGCGGTCAATATCGCTCACGGTTACAAACAGGGAGCAGGGGGTGTGTCCCATGGAAGCGAAGTCCACCTGATGGCACTCACGATAGAGCTGTGCCGCACCGTCGAATCCCAGACACATGACCTTTTCGGCAAGGATGCCGACGATGCTCGCGTGCATGCGCTCGGCATTTTGCGTAATGGCGTAGCGCCGCCATAGCGAGAGGGCATAGCTTTGGGGGTCGGTCGTGATCAGATCGTCAAACAATCGGGCCGTGGCACCGTCCTGCAGGTGCTCGATCAGCTTGATGACCGAGCTGATCGTCTGCTCATCGGCGGGTAGCTGTTCGGTGACGTAGGCGATAAGACACGACAGCAGGTTTGCCGCCGCATGATCCCAAAAAGGCTGGTTGTTGTCCTCGATGGGGCAGATGGCCTTTGCCACCGAGAGGATGTCCTGCTGGTTGGGCCTGCCGTCCGCCTTGCGGCGAATGTGCCTCAGGGGGTTGTAGCCGCAGCGCTCGATGCCGGGCGCAAGGGCCGGGACGGTGTTGAGGTCGGCGAAGTTGAGACATTGCACGCGGTAACCGTGGGCTGCCAGCACGGGTCCCACTTCGCGACAGAGCGTGCCTTTGGTGTCGAGCACGATGTAGCTTGCGTTCATTTGCAGCAGGTTGGGCTTGAGGACGTTTCGGGTCTTGCCGGCTCCCGAGGGGCCGATCACAAGTGCGTTGTTGTTGAGTCCCGTTTGGCGGGTGTCGCAGGAAAGCGTTCGATCCTTGGCGAGGATGGTGGACAATGCGGACTCAGATGCGGCGAGGCGGCTGGTGAGGTTAGACATGGGCGACCTCCTTGGTGGTCGAGAGGATTTCGTGGGCAAAGCCGAGCTCGACGGCGCGCTCGGCCGAAAGGTAGGTGTCTTTTGCAGTGAGGGACTGGATGCGCTTGGGCGTGAGGCCACTGCGGTCCGAGAGGATTTGCGTGAGGGTCTTGCGGGTCTGCATGAGACGCCGGCTGGTTTCCTGCAGCGCAAGTGCCGAGCCGCCTGCCCCCTGGGGGATCAGCGGGTCGTGAATCATGAGCTCTGCATGGGGCGCCATACGGCGATCGTCGCCGCCCATAAAGATCACGGCGCCCATGGACGCGGCGAATTCCAGGCAGACGGTGCGGATGGGGCACGATGCGAGGCGCATGGCGTCATAGATCGCAAGACCCGATCGCACGCTTCCGCCGGCGCTGGCGACAAATATGGTGATGGGGCGGCTGGGGTCGGTGGCATCGAGCAGGCGGATCTGCTGGCATAGGTCGTGGGCCATCGGGGTTTCGATATTTCCCATGACGGAGAGCTCGCGACGGGCGAGCATCTCATCGTAAATGCTGGTGAGCGTGATACCTCGGGCGGATTCACGCATGGTGAGGGGGCTGATGATGGGGGAATGATTGGTGTCCATGGGGACTCCTTTCTGTTGGTTGTGTTGTGGAATAGGGTTATAGCCCGCGCAGGGGCTGGTGGGCTACAGGGTTCGTCCGAGCCTGAGATCGAGCTCGGTTGTGGGGCAGGCTGCCTGTCCGTGTGGCTCGCAAGCGCCAAGGGCTCCAAAGCGATGGAGCGTTGCGACGGGCGTGGCATAGGCGAGCCGCAGCTGATGCTCGACAGGGGCACATCCGTCATTTTTGTAATGAGCCGCGTAGTACTGCGCGATGCTGGCGTTCATCTCGCTGCCATTGCGATGGCGCTCAAACTGGCGTCTGCAGGTCTCGATGATCTTTGCTACCGACTTGGGTGCCGTCGCGGGAACAAGGGCGAGATAGCCCTCAAATAGCTCGTTGATGCTCAGGAGGCACAGCAGGTCGATCAGCGTCCTTATGGCTGCTCCCTCGGCAGAAAAGTGCGCGGTCATGCGGTTATATCGGTTGCGGTCGACGATGGCCGCATGGGGTCTTGGAGTTTTCTGCCCCGTGGTCCCGGGCTTTTGCCGCGCCTGTGTATTGAGCTCGACGTTGCAGCGCTTGAGGCCGTCCAACGGAAGGAACAGTGCGGTGCGCAGGGTGTTCCGCTTGCTTTCGAGTTCATGACGCTCGTCGGGTTCCCATTCGAGCTTGAGTTTCGTGTCGAGCGCCGTAAGCATATGGGCTAGGCAGCCTACGGTAAGGACGCACGAATCGTTGTCGCGTTTTGGGGCATAGGGGTCTGTCAGCTTGCGAATGTCGGGGTCGCCCATGATCTTTGTGCAGCGCTTCGGCAGTTGAGGGTGGTCGGCCAAGATCGTCGCGAGCGGTAGCGACGCGTAGTTCTTGATGGTCGCGGCGGCAAAGGCGGCGTCATATTCGTTTGCATATGCTCGCTCAATTCGGGCATCCAGAATGCTTTTCTTACCGCCGTCTTCAGCGCGGTGGTTTGTCATAGCTTCTCCAATCGGTTGATGTTCGTGCTGTTTGTTGATGTGTTGGTTGTCGTGAGTGATGTGCTTGCCGTGGGTGATGTGCTGACGTTGGGGTGCTATGCGGTTTTCAATGAGCCCGTGAGGCAGTTGCTGCAGGGGTGGGATGGAACGGCCCATGCAAGGCGGAAGGCATCGTGCTCAAAATCGAGACAGCAATGCCCTGGGTGCCTCACATGTGGCAGTTACCTCATTAAGTTGTCATTGCGTTTGGGGTTGTACTTTGCCGATCTTCCTTCTCTTACACGCTAAAACTCAAACTTCATATGCTCGATCTACTTAAAACCGCAACGGCGGTCTTTTATCAACTTATATGTCGGAATGCGTCTTTGCAAGTACTTTTTTGCCTTTGTTTCAAATGGGGTGGTTTTGCAACCGTCATACGCGCGCTGTGCGAACGTGCCCCGGCTCGGATAAGATAGTGCGCGATAAAAACGATGCAAGGAGGCACATATGGCAATTAAAGCCATCGCAATGGATATCGACGGTACGCTCACCAACGACCAGAAAGTGATTAGCCCGTGTACGCGCGAGAAGCTGCTCGCGGCGCAGGAGTCGGGCATTAAGCTCATTTTGGCTTCGGGCCGTCCCGCATGGGGGCTGCACGCCTTGGCGCAGGAGCTCGACCTTCAGAGTCATGATGGTTTGCTGGTGGCCTTTAACGGCGCTCACGTCGTCGATGCCCAGACCGACGAAGTGCTGTTCGATCAGGCTATGCCTGCCGACGAATTGCATCGCCTGATTGATCACCTGCGTAATTTTGACGTGATCCCTATGATTTCGCTCGGTCGCGATCTGCACGTTGAGGACTCGTACCATTGCATGATCACGCTGCCTGACGGCTCGCAGAAAAACATCGTCAAGTATGAGCGCGACGCGTGCGATCTTAAGATTCGCGAGGTGGAGAGCCTGCATGAGGTCGCTGATGCTTATCCCGTGGACAAGCTGCTGACGGCGGGCGACCCGGCCTATCTGCAAGCGCATCACGAGGAGATGTACGCGCCCTTTACCCAGACGCTTTCGGGTATGTTTACGGCCGACTGGTACTTTGAGTACACGGCGCCCGGTATTGACAAGGCCCGCGCGCTCGAGGGTGCCCTGCCCAAGCTCGGCATCGATGCCAGCGAGGTCGTCTCGTTTGGCGACGGCCAGAATGACAAGTCTATGATTGAGTGGGCCGGAACCGGTGTTGCCATGGGCAACGCCGTCGATGAGGTCAAGGCTGTGGCCCAGATGGTGACCGCCAATAATAACGAAGACGGCATTGCGGTGGCGCTGGATAAGCTGCTGGGTTAGAATCGCCGATAGTGCATGGCTCGGGCGTCCGCTTGCGGGCGCCCTTTTGTTAGGGAGGGTGCCGTGTCCGCATTTCCGTTCGACGCCGTTATCTTTGACATGGACGGCGTCATTGTCGATACCGAGTATTACTACCTGGGCGAGACTGCCGCGTTTGCCAAGGAGCTTGGACTTAACCTGACTCAAGAGGAGTTGAACGGGCAGGTTGGTACCTCGCATCAGTTCTTCCTGCGTATGCTGGTCGATTGGTTTGAGCGCGCCGGGAAGGGGCATTTAACTGGCGAGGAAGCGTTGATCCGTTGGGACGAGTGGGCGCATAAGCGTCCGCGCGACTATCAGGCTTTGATTAACCCAGGCGCCGTGGATACGATTCGAGAGCTGCCACGCCGTGGCGTTCGCGTGGCGCTTGCCAGCTCGTCTCCCATGGATAGCATCGAGGAAGTGCTCAATGCGTGCGGGCTGTCGGATGCCTTTGAGTATGTGGTGAGCGGCGAGCAGTTTAAGGAGAGCAAGCCCGAGCCCGACATCTACCTGCATGCGCTGGACCTGCTGGGGCTGCCCGCGAATCGCTGCTGCTGCGTTGAGGATTCGGTGCCTGGCATCACTGCCGGCAAGCGAGCCGGCCTGACAGTTATTGCCAAGCGCGAGGAGCGCTTTGGCTTTAGCCAGGATGCCGCGGACAAGATTATCGACCAGCTGCCGGAGCTGCTCACGCTTTCTTAGGAGCGCGGTAGTTGCGCGTTTTTCGGGTCTGATGAGTAAATAGCCGACATTTTGGTGCGACACCTAGCATACTTAATGCTAATGCGGGCTTAAGGGCTTGCTGAATGCCCTTGGGCCCGCTTTAGACTTAATTGTGCTGGGAGAGGGTATATGCCACCGACTGAAGGGCTAACTGACGGTAAAGCAGCGATACCGCTGTACCAACAGGTCATTGATATCATTAAAAACGAAATCAACTCCGGCGCCTACAAGGCAGGCGCGCGGATACCCAACGAATTCGAATTGGCTGAGAGCTATAAAGTTGGCCGCGTTACCGTGCGACGCGCTATTGAGGAGCTCGTCCAGCAGGGCTATCTAACGAAGCGACAGGGGAAAGGCACGTTTGTCAATGCCCCCAAGCTTAAGCGCAAGATTCGCCAGAAGGATGACGTCCAGAGTTTTTCAGACGCATGCCGCGTTAACGGAATGGAACCGGGGGCGCGTGTCATTTCGAGAAAGATACTGCCGGCGGATTCCACCGAAGCACAGTTCTTTGGTGTTCCCGTTGGAACTGACTTGATTTGCGTTGAGCGCGTGCGTACTGCCGATGGCGTCCCTGTCATGCTCGAGAACAACATATACGTTTACGAGGAGAACGCCTATCTATCAACGGCACCTCTATCTAACCAATCCATTTTTGAGTTCGTGCGCAACCGGATGGGCCGCACGCCCGCGTTTACCGACCCGTGCACGCTCGAGATCGCGTGCGCATCGCCCGAGGTCGCTCGGTTGCTGGCGGTTCCCGTTGGCGAACCCTTGTTTTATATGGAAGCCTTCTTTTTCGATGAGCAGCGGCGGCCGTTTATCATCGGTCGTCAGCGGATCGTTGGGTCTCGCTACGTTTTTGACATCTAGGACATTGCGTATGGAAGCGCCCGGTGGATTATCTCACCGGGCGCTTCCATACCGTTCACGGCGCAAACGCAACCGTTCAACCGCGTTGCGGCAACCAGTTTGAAATTATCTTGATGAAGGAAAAAGCTGCTGGTAATCTATGGGACGTCATAGAACGTTTGCTTGTGCAAGCGTTGAGGCGAGATGCGATGCAGTCTCGAGTTCTTTGGAGGTATCTATGTCAGATACGAAGGGAAGGCGAAGATGACAAACAGACGTTTTAAGTTCAAATTACCGCATGTCTATACGATCATGTTCTTGCTGATCGTTGTCTTTGCGGTCCTGACTTGGATCGTTCCCTCTGGTCAGTATCAGCGCAAGATGATTTCGACGGCGGCGGGCGAGCGTGAAGTCGCCGTTGCTGGAACCTATGAACAGGTCGATAAGAACTACACCGATTCCGAGACCGGCGAGACCATCAATCTGGGCCAGGATATCTTCGCGGTCCTGCAAGCGCCCACTAAGGGCATCCAGGAGGCTGCCGACGTCGTTGCGTTCGTCTTATTGATTGGCGGATCGTTCGCAATCATCACCAAGACCAACGCTTTGAATGCCGGCATGAGCCGTGTGGTTAAAAAGCTCAAGAACAAGGACATCCTCATCATTCCCATCACGATGACGTTGCTGTCCATTTGCGGCACTACGTTTGGTATGTCTGAGGAAGCCCTGCCGTTCTATGCCATCTTCATTCCCATCATGATGGGTATCGGCTATGACTCGATGACGGCATTCATCATCTGCTTCCTTGGTCCTAACCTGGGATATTGTGCTTCGACCATCGACCCGTTTAATGTTTTGATCGCCCAAGGCATCATTGGCATCGAGGGCAATCCGCAACTGTGGCTGCGCGCCGTTTCTTGGGTCATCTTCACTGCCGTCGGTATCGCATGGGCCATGCGCTACGCCATGCGCGTCAAGAAAAACCCCGAGTCGTCCATTACGTACGAGGACGATAAGCTCAAGCGTATTGAGTTTTCCGTGACCGATGCCTCCATCGAGGAAGAGTTCACTATCCGTCAGAAGCTCGTGCTTATCGATTTTGCTTGCGGTATGGGCATTATCGTCTGGGGTCTTGTTACCCAGGGTTGGTACATGAATGAGATTTCTGCTGTGTTCCTTGGCATGGGCTTGCTTGCCGGTATCCTGGGCGGCCTTGACCAGCAGACGATCGCTGAGGAGTTCGTTAAGGGTCTCGCCGACTTTGCGTACGCTGCCATCGTTATCGGTATCGCTCGCGGTATTCTGGTCATCGCCGAGGGCGGCATGATCATCGACACCATTCTCCAGGCGCTCGCTACTGCGCTCGCCGGAGCACCGGCCGCCGTGTACACCACGTTTATGTATATCGTCCTTGGCCTGCTCTCTTTGCTGGTTCCCTCGAGTTCTGGCCTGGCGGCGCTCACCATGCCCGTTATGGGCTCCCTGACCGAGCTCATGGGCCTCAATCCCGAGGCGGCCGTCACCGCGCTCCAGTTTGCCAACCAGACCATCAACACCATCAGCCCCGTGGCGGGCATGACGGTCGCCGGCCTTGCCGTGGCTAAGATTTCGTTTGGCCAATGGTGGAAGACCATTTGGAAGTTCTTCATCTTCATGGTCGTGTTTGGCTTGGTCGTTACTGCCATTTCCGGCATGCTTCCGGCGTAGGTGGTTGTGATGTCTGATCGTTTGACGGTCCTGACGTCTAAGAGCGTCTTTACCGGTACGGGGGACCTGCCGTTTGAAGGTTTCGTAGCGGTCCGTGGCAATCGAATTGAGGCGGTTGGCACCAAGTGTGAGGTAGCTTCGTATTTGACCCAGGCGGACGAGGTAGTTGACCTGGGCGACCGCACTGTCATGCCTGGCCTGATCGATGTGCATACCTTCTATACAGGTTGGGCGCTGCGGACGTTGGGGTCTGATCTGTCCGGCATCGCTGATGCCAAAGAGGCCGTGTCGCTCTTGCGTGCATGGAAAGAAGATCATCCGGATTGCGCGGCGGCTTTTGGCCACAACCTACCCGAAACGTTGGCATCGGATGCCGAGAACGCAAATACGGCAGCTGTGTTTGACGATTGTTTTGGCGATATCCCCGTCGTCTGCTTTACACCGGGAGCGGAGGCCTGCGTTCTCAATGCTGCTGCTAGTGCGCGATACGGCTTTACACCCCAGGCGTGCTATGCCGAGAAGATCTGGCGCATGATGAGCGATTTCCTCGCACTGCCCGAGGTGCGTGCCGGGTATTCGGACTACATGAGCATGCTTAACGAGCGCGGCGTTACCGCCATCAAGGAGATGGCGTTTGATGACTACTACGGCTTTGCCGACGAAATGGCTCGCCGTGAGGAATCTGGCGAGCTGACGGTTCGCGTCTCTATGATGTCGCAGCCGGTGGGTGCCGGTGCAAATCTGGCATATGCCCGCGAGGCGCGAGAGCGCTTCCGGGGACCGTTCGTTCGTTTTTCTGGCTTCAACCGTATGACCGATCGCGGCGTATGGGTGGGGCTTGCAGAGATGATAGACCCCTATGAGGACACGGCCGATGCGGGCGCTGCCGGCAAGACGGTTGTCGAGGAGCCAGAGTGGGATCTGATTGAGAACGAGCTGCGTGCAATTGATGCTGACGGCTTCCGATATTCCTTGCATTGCCAGGGCGATGGCGCCGTTCGTCGCACCGTGGCGCTCTATGCCTCGCTGCCTCGAGACGAGCATGGACGGATGCTTCGCCGCCATGCGATTACCGATCTCGAGAACTCTGACCCGACCGATCTTGTCGAGTTTGGCAAGTTAGGTGGAATTTGCGAGGTCTATCCGCAGATTCTGACGCTGGACCGGCGCGAGGATTGCCTGTCGATGATGCGTCGACAAATTGGCGAGACGCGACTTTTGCACAGCTGGAATCGCCGCGGCATGGAAGATTCCGGATGCACGGTGTGCTGCGGCACGGATCTGCCGCTGTTGATTCCGAGCCTGGGCGAGTCAATCTACAGCGCGTGCGGCGGATTCTTCGCCGACGGACTGCCCGTGAATGCGGTCAACACGCTGACGCTTGTCGAGCTCTTGCGCGCTTGGACTGCCGGGGGCGCGTACGATCTGATGCGCGAAGATGAGCTGGGTACGCTCGAGGTCGGCAAGCTTGCCGATATCTGCGTACTCGATCGGGATGTGTTTGACCTCGATTATCGCGACGCACGCGATCTTGCGGTTGACATGACGATGTCGGACGGACAAATCGTGTTCGACCGAAATAAGGAGGCATAAGATGTCTGAATCCAAACCGACGCTGCGCCGCGAACAGATTGCGGGCATGAATATCCACTACATCATGTGGTCGCTCGATTACTTCCTTGATGTGCAGCAGCGCTTGGGCTTTGAGTCCATTGAGCTGTGGTGTGCAGAGCCGCATGTGACGCTCGACCATACGGGCTACTTTGAGGCTGAGGTCCTGGCGAAAAAGGCTGCAGACCGTGGGCTTAGGTATCGTACTCTGTGCCCCGAGAATGTTGTCTATCCTTGGCAGTACTGCGCACGCAAGCCGCTGCATGAACAGCGCAGCCTGGCGTACTTTAAGCACGGCATTGAGCTTGCCGAGGTACTTGGGTGCGACCGTATGTCCATCAACTCGGGCTGGGGCGACTGGGACGAGGACCGCGAGGAAGCCTGGAAGCGCAGCCGCGAGCACTTGTCCATTCTGGCGGAGTATGCCGGCGAGCACGGTCTGGTGCTTACGATGGAAAGCTTGCGTCCCGAGGAGAGCAACCTTGTGACGACGGTTTCCGATGCGAAGCGCATGATTGACGAGGTCGCGAGCCCGTACTTACAGCCCATGGTTGATACAACTGCGATGGGCGTTGCGGGCGAGACGCTCGAGGACTGGTTTGCCGCCTTTGGTGATGGGGCAATTCACGAGATGCACTTTATCGACGGTGACCCGTATGGCCATCTGGTGTGGGGCGATGGCAAGCACGATATGGACGCCTTCGTCGCCACACTCAACGCCCATGGTTTTGACGGCATGCTGGGCCAGGAAATCACGGACGGTCGTTACTACGATGACCCGGCCGCGGCAGATGCCAAGAACATGGCCGCATTCGAGAAATATCTGATTGACTAAAACAACTATCGGCTACGCAACCAACGTCATTGATTGCGGGTCAAATAAGAAAGGAACTGGATATGAACGCACACGATCTGATCAAAGAGGCAATTGCCGAGAAGGGCAAGTTCGACAGCGTCTACTGGATTGCTTGCGGTGGCTCCATGATCGATTTGATCCCGGCTCATGAGCTTCTGCAGCGCGAGGCAACCACCTTCACTTCGTATATCTATACCGCACGTGAATTCGACATTATGCGTCCGCGTCGTCTGGGCGAGAAGTCCCTGGTCATCGCTTGTAGCCATAGTGGCAACACCCCGGAGGTCGTCGAGGGCTGCGAGATTGCCCTTGCTGCCGGCGCTACGGTGATCGCCCAGACCGACAACGCTGGATCCAAGATCGACTCCGGCAAGTGGACCACGTGGGTCTACCCATGGGGCGAGGGCGTGCCGCAGGCCGAGGTCCCCGCTGGCATTTCGCTGTCGCTTGCAGCAGAGCTGCTCGATCAGCAGGAGGGCTACGCCGATCTTGCCGATATGTATGCCGGTATTGCCGAGATGGATAAGATTCTTCCCCCGGCACGCGAGAAGGTAAATGCCGAGCTGGGCGATCGCTTTGCCAAGCTTTGCCAGGAGCACGAGTTCTTCTATATTCTGGGCAGCGGTCCCAACTTTAGCCAGACCTACGGTTTCGCTATCTGCTCTCTTATGGAGATGCAGTGGCAGCACTGCAGCTACATCCACTCTGCCGAGTACTTCCATGGCCCCTTCGAGGCTACTCAGGATGGCGTATTTTACTTCCTGCAGATGGGCTCCAGCGAGTGCCGTGCTATGGACGAGCGCGCCCTGGCGTTCCTTAAGACGCATACCGATACGCTGATGGTGCTCGATGCCAAGGAGTACGGTATGGAAGCCGTGCCGGCGAGCGTCCGTGCCTATCTGGACCCGGTGCTGTTCTACGCCATGAACTGCGAGCTGCGTGCTGCACGCGGCAAGGTGTTTGATCACGATCCCGATTTCCGCCGCTATATGGGCGTCGTCGAGTACTAGAAGGGACAAAGGCCATGGCATTTAACGTTAACGCGCTCGGATTTGGCGACAACGTCGTCGACCGCTACGAGCATATCCACACCATGTATCCTGGCGGCAACGCGGTGAACTTCGCCGTTTATGCTAAGAAATGCGGTGCCGCACGCTCCGCATACATGGGCATTTTTGGCAATGATGCCGCTGCCGAGCATGTCATTGCAAGCCTCGAGGATGAGGGTATCGAGCTTGACAAGTGCGAGCAGATGATTGGCGAGAACGGAGCGGCTCGCGTGACCGTCGTTGACGGTGACCGTGTCTTCCTTGGCTCCAACGAGGGCGGTATCCGTGGCGATGCGCGCTATGTCCTCGATCGCTTTGACCTTTCGTACATGAAGCAGTTCGATGTGGTTCATTCGGGCAACTATTGCTTTACCGAGCGCGAGCTGCCCAAGTTGAAGGCTGCGGGCGTCACGGTCTCTTTTGACTTTTCGGACGACTCTACCGACGAGTACTACGAGCAGATTGCGCCCTACGTCGATTTCGCTTTCTTTAGTGCGGCGGATGCTGCGAGTGAGGATGAGGTTCGCGAGCGTCTGGCATGGGTGAAGGGCCTGGGTCCGCGTTTTGTGTCGGCTACGGCGGGCGCCGAGGGCTGCATTGCTTACGACGGCGATCGTTATTACCGCCAGCTGGCTAAACCGGTAACGGACATGAAGGACACCATGGGGGCGGGCGACTCGTTCCTTACCTCGTTTTTGATGTGCTATCTCGATTCCGCCAAGCGTGGTGAAGATGGCGCCGAGGCCATCGAGCGCGCGCTCGACTTTGCTGCCGGGTTTGCCTCGACCGTGTGCGGCATGGAAGGTTCTTGGGGCCACGGAGCACCAATCGTCGAATAGCCGAGCGGTCCCGGGGAGGTGCAGGCGCCTCCTCGGGACCCGGTGTGCAAAAAATGCCAAATATGAGTACTGTGACTAATTTAGTCGCAGCAAAATCAACCCCTTCAGACGTGATTTGAGCGTCTGGAGGGGTTTAAGATTTGTGAAAACGCAGGATGAATGACTGTAAAAGCTTTAATTAGCGGACAATCGAGGATTATTCTGGCGGTTGGAAAGTTAAAAGAAATGTATCCATTCCGGTAGCAGTACTCATATTTGGCATTTTTTGCACACCAGGGGTTAGCGAAGGTCAAAAACAGAGCGCGCATTTGTTAAAACTATCGACTCGATGCGCTTTGCGTCGCAGTTTTTGAGCGAGGTGATGCGTTCTGAGGTCCTTGTGAGCGACCTGATGAGCGACTGCGTGCTTGTTTCTGTGTTTGGCTCGGCCGGCGCATCGGTCTCGAGCAGTAGGCGGTCGAGTGGAATCTGTCGTGCGTATTCGCGACAGCGCTTGGTCGCGAGCATGCGTTCGTTGACGGAAAAATAGCAGCCCGCATTACGCGCGCGGGTGAGTTCGTCCGAAGTGCCGCTAAACCAGTGGAAGATGATAGCGGGGGAGTCGGGGTTTGGGATGAGTAGTCCATGCGATTCGAGGACGTCCAGTACGGCTCCTGCCGAACGAACGGCGTGAATTGATATCACGCGCCCGGTAAGAGGATGCTGCACGAGCGCATCGCAGAGCCGGTTAAGTGCCTGTATTTGTAGCGGCTCACTTCCAGCAAAGCGCGCGGAAAAGTCGAGTCCGACTTCGCCGATGTAGCGTTCTTGGGCAGCAACTTCGCAAAGCAGATTGACTTCGGCAAAACCGCAGTGGCCATCGGCGAGCCACCAGGGGTGAAGCCCAACGCCGGCGATGATGCCCGGGTGGCGACGAGCGCGCTCGTTTGCGGCCGAAAAGTCGCGTGGATCGACGCCGCAATCAAATAGACCCAAGCCCAGCGCCGTTGCCTCATCGGCAACGGCGTCCGGGTGAGCCATTAAATCAAGATGGCAGTGTGCATCAAATAACCGGGGCTCCATCTCGGCGCGCTCCGCTAGTCCAAGCGCTGGCCATCGGCGCGCACGCGCTCGGTGCCGCGGCCACTGATCTGGCGGATAACCTCGCCGGCAATCATCTGGCCCATGATGGGCGGCATAAAGCTGGCGGTTCCGAGCTCGGTGCGCTCGTGGATATTGGAAGGGTCGCGGGGCTGTGTCTTAACCGATTCCTCGCAGCTAAACAGTACATGTAGACTCTTGATTCCGCGCTTCTTGCATTCTTTGCGCATGATGCGGCTCATGGGGTCACGTACCGTATCGAAAATGTCGGCAAAGCGGAGGCACTCGGGATGGAGCTTGTTGGCCCCGCCCATGGAGCTAACCAAACGAATGTCGTGGTCCTGAGCATATTTGGCAATGGTGAGCTTGGCCGAGATGGTGTCGATGGCGTCGACGACGTAGTCGAGCTTGCCGTCCGTCTGCTCCAAAACGCGCGCGAAAAATTCGTCGATATTGTCGCTCAACAGGTATTCGGTGCGCTTGATGACGGTAGCGGCTGGATTGATGTCGTGGATCATGGCTTCCATAACATCGACCTTGCGCTTGCCGATGGTGCTTTGAAAGGCGATGGCCTGGCGATTGATATTGCTGGGCGCGATGATGTCCTTATCCAGAATGACGAAATGACCAATGCCGCCGCGGACAAGTGCCTCGCAGCAATTGGAGCCCACACCTCCGCAGCCGAGCACCAGCACCGTGGCGGCGGCGAGTTTGTCGAGTGCCTCGCGGCCCATGATGATCTCGAGCTTGGTGTCGCGTGTCTCGTTGGGGGTTGCGGCTGTGGTTTCGGTCATAGACATCCTCCGATGGGGAAGCGAATCGTGTTTTAGCTATCGTCATTATAGGTATTATCGCGATTCCATTTGAGCCCTAGGGGCTTGTTGAAATGAGGCAGTGATTCGCATAAGATGAAGCAGATGGCACCCGTTGCCGCGGGTTGGCCAACTCCCAAACACGTTTGTAGCGTGAGAAGTGGCCGTCTTCGCATTACGCGGGGGCGGCTATTTCATTCGACCTCCAATGTGGATGCCGAGCTCCACAGCCGCGATTACAAGCAATAACAACGTCAGGACATCGTCAATACTCATAGTCCATCTCCTTCTCGGGTAGAGGGAGCTGGCCCATCTGCTTCAACTTCCATTGTAGCTAAATACGAACGAATGTTCTATAGATGTTCCTGTATTAGATAGTTAGACAAACATCTAAATATCGAGTATAGTGTGCGCGTCATGAGAGATGATGAAAGGGGGTCTTATGCCGGGAGAGGGTTTTAAGGCGCTTGCCGATCCAACGCGACGGCGCATTTTGGAGTTGCTGCGCGAGGGCAATTGCACGGCGGGGGAGCTTGCCGAGCATTTCGATATCAGTAAGCCGTCGCTGAGCCATCACTTGGCGACGCTCAAAAACGCCGGGTTGGTAACCGACGAACGTCATGGTCAAAACATCGTATACAGCTTAAACACTACCGTCATGCAGGACTTGATCGGTTGGTTTATGGGCTTTACAAACACGGAAGGTGATAAGGATGAATAACGAAAACAAGGGCATTCACCCCACGGGGGTATCGTCGCGCGTGTGGATTGCGCTGGTCGCTCTGTGCGTCGCCAATGTCGCAGCGCATCTCATGGTGATGCCGAGCTTGCCTGGGCAGATTCCCACGCACTGGGGCGCGAACGGCGCCGTCGACGGTTGGGGTCCCAGCTGGATGGCCTCCGCGCTCGGCGTGCTGCCTCTGGTGCTTCTCGCAATGTTCTGCGTGGTGCCGCGCATCGATCCCAAAGGTGAGGCATATCGAACCTCGGGCAAGTTCTATCAGGGCTTCGTAATCGCCTTCACATTGTTCATGTGCGCCATAAGCTGGCTGGGAGAGCTTACGGTCTGGGGCGTGGTGCCGGCGGTCGGTTCGGTCAACGTGCTGATTTCCGGTGTTGTCGGTTTGCTGTTCATCGGCGTAGGCAACTACTTGCCGCGTGTGAAGCAGAACTATACGCTCGGTATCAAGACGCCTTGGGCGCTTGCCAATCCCGAGAACTGGCGCCGTACGCAGCGCTTTGGCGGTGCCTGCTTTATGGTGCTGGGCTTTGGCCTGATTGTGATGGGCGTGGCAGGCAGCGTGCTTTCGAGTGAAGTCGTCGCCGCGGTGATTGCGGTTCTGGCGTTTGGTTCGGTTGGAGCCGTCTACGTCTACTCGTATCTGCTGTGGCGCAAATCGCAGCGAGCCGCTCGCTAAGGTTGCGGAAAACTAGCGTACGCAGTTCATAGTATGTTCCGGGGGAACTTTTCCCAGGTAGTATTAGGGGGTGTGGGCAACCATGCCCCTTTTTCGTTACGTTTCAGAGCTGGTTCCCTCATTTCGTTTCCACTAAAGCGAATCAAGAATAGGGAAACAGCAGGTAGAAAGGATAGAACAGACATATGGCGGAGTTTATCTACCAGATGTATCAGGCTCGCAAGGCCCATGGCGACAAGGTAATCCTTGACGACGTGACCCTGAGCTTCTACCCCGGCGCCAAGATCGGCGTCGTGGGTCCCAACGGCATGGGTAAGTCGACCCTGCTCAAGATTATGGCCGGCATCGAGGAGGTCTCCAACGGCGATGCCAGGCTCACCCCCGGCTACACTGTGGGCATCCTGCAGCAGGAGCCGCCGCTCGACGACGACAAGACCGTCATCGAGAACGTGCGCATGGCGTTTGGCGATATGATCGCCAAGGTCGATCGCTTCAATAAGATCGGCGAGGAGATGTGCGACCCGGATTGCGACATGGACGCCCTCATGGCCGAGATGGGCAAGCTCCAGGACGAGATCGACGCCGCCGACGGCTGGGATATCGATTCCAAGCTCGGCCAGGCCATGGACGCCCTGCAGCTGCCCGATTCCGACATGCCGGTCAACGTACTTTCCGGCGGCGAGCGCCGTCGCGTGGCCCTGTGCAAGCTGCTGCTCGAGGCTCCCGACCTGCTGCTGCTCGACGAGCCCACGAACCACCTGGACGCCGAATCGATCCTGTGGCTCGAGCACTTCCTGCACAACTACCAGGGCGCGGTGCTTGCCGTCACGCACGATCGCTACTTCCTGGATAACGTTGCCGAGTGGATCTGCGAGGTCGACCGCGGTCACCTTTATCCCTACAAGGGCAACTACTCCACGTATCTGGAGACCAAGGCCGCGCGCATCGAGGCGCAGGGCAACCGCGACGCCAAGCTCGCCAAGCGCATGGAGGCCGAGCTCGAGTGGGTGCGCAGCTCGCCTAAGGCCCGCCAGGCAAAGAACAAGGCCCGTCTTGCTCGCTACGAGGAGATGGAGGCCGAGGCCCGCGCAAGTCAGAAGCTCGACTGGACCGACATCCGCATCCCTGTGGGCCCGCGTCTGGGCAACAAGGTGCTCGAGGCCCATCACCTGCACAAGGAGTTTGATGGCCGTGTGCTCATCGACGATCTTTCATTCACCCTGCCGCGCAACGGCATCGTGGGCGTCATCGGCCCCAACGGTGTGGGCAAGACCACGCTCTTCAAGACCATCGTGGGTCTGGAGCCGCTGACTTCGGGCGAGCTCGAGGTGGGCGAGACCGTCAAGATTTCTTACGTCGACCAGAACCGTTCCGGCATCAATCCCGACAAGAACCTGTGGGAGGTCGTCTCGGATGGCCTGGATCACATGATGGTCGGCGAGACCGAGGTTCCCAGCCGCGCGTACGTGGCGAGCTTTGGCTTTAAGGGCCAGGACCAGCAGAAGCGCGCTGGCGTGCTTTCCGGTGGCGAGCGCAACCGTCTGAACCTGGCGCTCACGCTCAAGCAGGGCGGCAACCTGCTGCTCCTCGACGAGCCCACGAACGATCTCGACGTCGAGACGCTGTCCTCACTCGAGGCGGCGCTGCTCGAGTTCCCGGGCTGCTCGGTGGTTATTAGCCACGACCGTATGTTCCTGGACCGCGTCGCCACGCACATTCTGGCGTGGGAGGGCACCGACGAGAATCCGGGCAACTGGTATTGGTTCGAGGGCAACTTTGAGGCCTATCAGGCCAACCGCATCGAGCGCCTGGGCGAGGATGCAGCCCAGCCGCATCGTATTCACCGCAAGCTGACGCGTGACTAATTTGTTACGCGGTTTTACCAAACCGCGTAACTGCTCGACGCTGCGCGGGCCGCAAGCACCCCATCTTGCCGTTCAAACCGTCGCTCGCGTACCGAAGTACGCGTCGCTCCTCTTTCACGGCAACCTGGGGCACTTGCGGCCCGCTCGCTGTTGGTCACGAAACATCGATGAATGCCAATAAAAGCGGCTCAAATCCTAGTCTG
>CABUTO010000008.1 GCA_902494535.1 uncultured Collinsella sp. | reverse complement strand
TGGCAGGACTCCGGGACGCGGATGCCGGGGCGAGACAGGTCGGATTTGAGGACGGCCGAAGAGGCGTCAGCAGGTCAGTGGGTCATCGTCCCGGCATTCAGCATCAGGGTAGCGCTGCGACGCGGAAATCGCGCGCCGTTGCCGCGCCCCGCAGTGCCCGCTTCCCCCGAGAACAATTATCAGTGCAGGCCACAGAGGTGGCTATTTTTGGGTGTGCTCGGCAGATCGTAAAAAGTCTACTCACTTGGAATTTTGCCCTTTGGTTGTGGGGGTTGCTGGTCCCGTTTTGGTCGTCGAGAGAGGGTGAATTGAAGCGCTCCCGCACGCTCCATGCTACAATCGCGGACATGCCCCACAACTACATCTGCCTTCGAAAGGAGCCTCCGTGGCGAACGCCATCGATCAGCTCACGGACCGCGTGCTCGTGCTCGGCCGCCTCACCATCGTTCGCCGTGCCATTACTGCCGTGGCGGTCACCATTTCCGCCGTTCTCCAGACATTTCTGATCCAGGCGTTCATTCAACCCGCCGACCTGCTTCCGAGCGGTCTCACCGGCGTCGCGGTCCTACTCGATCGCGTTACCTCGCTTGGCGGCGTTCACATCGACATCTCGCTCGGCATGCTTGCGCTCAACATCCCCGTGGCGCTCCTATGCTGGAGTGGCATTAGCAAGCGCTTCGTCATCTTCTCGATGATGCAGGTCGTGCTCTCGTCGCTGTTCCTCAACGTCTTTCACTTCGCCCCGTTTTTGGGCGACAAGATTATGCTCATCATTTTTGGCGGCGTGGTCTCGGGTCTGGGCGCTGCCATCGCGCTCAAGTCCGGCGCATCCACCGGCGGCACCGACTTTATCGCGCTGTGGGTCTCCAACCACACGGGCAAGACTATCTGGGGCGTCATCTTTGGTTTCAACTGCTTTATCCTGGCGATCTTTGGCTTTATGTTTGGTTGGGACAACGCAGCGTACTCCATCGTGTTCCAGTTTATTTCGACCAAGACCATCGACAGTTTCTATCGTCGCTACGACCGCGTGACGCTGCAGATCACGACGCGCAAGGCAGACGAGGTCATGACCGCCTATGTTGACCATTTTCAGCACGGCATTAGCTGCGCCGAGGTCATCGGCGGATACAGCCGCGAAAAGATGTACCTGCTGCACGCCGTTGTCTCGACCTACGAGAGTCAGGACATTATCAAGCTGGTGTGCGACATTGATCCCGGCGCCGTGATCAATGTGTTCCACACGCTCAACTTTGTGGGCGGCTGGTGGGGCGGTCATGTCGACGAGCCCATGCCCACGGCCGTACCCGATCCCGACAAGCCCGCGCGCATGGCCAGCAGGCAGGCGCGCCTCAGCGAGCAGGACAGCCTGCAGCAGGACGACGGCAGGTAGGGTATTGGCATTTTGCCGGTCAAGTGCAGCCCATTCGAATTAGCCCCCCCGAAAGTCCCGTTGCTTTCGAGGGACTCTCGTTTGACCAGATAAAACCTACCAAAATAGACCTGTCGCTTTTTGGTAGGCAGGGCGTATCGTTTTATCGTTATGATGTATCATAGAGCTAGACGTTATATATGTATTAGTAATTTCGATATTTTGATAGGAGTGATCAGATATGCCCGCGACCAAAAATGCACCGCTTTACCAGCAGATTTACGACGAAATCAAGGATGCGATCGAGAAAGGTGTTTATGCACCCAGGGAGCGTATTCCGTCCGAGCTCGAGCTAGCCGAGCAGTACGAGGTGAGCCGCATTACGGTGCGCCGCGCCGTCGAGGAGCTGTGCTCCGATGGCTACCTGGTTAAGCAGCAGGGCCGTGGCACCTTTGTTTCCACGCCGCACATCAACCGTCAGTTCCACGCCTCGACGCTGCAGACGTTTACCGCGCTGTGTGCCGACAATGGCATGAAGGCCGGTGCACATGTGGTCGATCGCCAGATTGTGCCGGCGCGCCAAAACGAGATGGAGTTCTTTGGCCTGCAGAAGGATGCGCTGCTGCTGCATATCAAGCGCGTGCGTACGGCCGACGGCGAGCCCATCTTTGAGGAGAACATCTTTGTGCCGTTTGACGCCTACCGTGAGCTGTTGACGGCCGATCTTGAGGACAAGTCGATTTTTGCCGAGGTCGAGCGTGTTGGCGGGACGCCGATTGTCTCGGTTGGCTACCGTACGGTCGAGGCCGTTCGAGCTAACGCCGAGCAGGCGGCCGAGCTGGGCATTGCTCCGCACGATCCGCTGCTCAACCTGCGTGCCGGCTTTACCGGTCCCGATGACGAGCCGGTTTTGATGGGTAAGCAGTACTACGTGGGATCGCGCTACGTTATGGTCATGTAAGTTACGCGGTTTTACCAAACCGCGTAACGGGCCGACGTTGCGCCTTTGGTTCCGCCGTTCTGACGAACGGCGGACCGGGCGACGCTGCAAACGCCCCTAAGCGGCAATCTGACGTTCAATCGTCGGTCGCGTACCGAAGTACGCTTCCCTCCTCTTTCACGTCACCTTGCTCGCTTAGGGGCGTTTTCGCTGACTTATGCTCAACCAGCGACGTTTCCACGCTCATCCGGAAAGTGTCCAGACTAGTCATTGGGGACGTTCATAAATGACTACTCATTCAAGAGCGTCCCCAATGACTACCCACCGTTTTTGGCTCGGCGGCGGGTACAAAGCGGGACATTATCTACGCTCGTTCCCTTCGGGTCACGTTGCCTGTGGCTGACAGCCGGGCGACGCCGGTCCGCGTGGCGGCGTATAATCGGCGGCAGATGACTTGGACGTTAGGAAACCATGACCGATAGCATGCAGCAGATGGCGCTCGACACGCTCGGCGCCTATTTTGGCTACACCTCGTTTCGCCCGGGACAGGACCGCATGGTCGATGCGATCCTTGCCGGTCGTGATGCGCTGGGTGTTATGCCCACGGGCGCCGGCAAGTCCATTTGCTACCAGGTGCCCGCGCTTATGCTGCCCGGCATCACCTTTGTGGTGAGCCCGTTGCTGTCGCTTATGGAGGACCAGACCCGCGCGCTGCTCGCGGCGGGTGCGCGCCCCAGCTATCTCAACTCCAGCCTTACGCCGGCTCAGCAAAATACCGTGCTCAAGCGGGCGCGCGAGGGCCGCTATCAGCTTATGTACGTGGCACCCGAGCGTCTGCTCGAGCCGCGCTTTCTGGCCTTTGCGCAGGAAGCTGCGGCCGAAGGCGGCATCGGCGTTCCGCTCGTGGCTATTGACGAGGCCCACTGCGTGAGCCAGTGGGGCCAGGATTTCCGCCCCGCCTACCTGCAGATTCGCGAGTTCATCGATTCCCTGCCGCAGCGCCCCATCGTGGCGGCCTTTACCGCTACGGCGACCGAGCGCGTGCGTGCAGACATTCAGCAAATGCTCGGCCTGCAAAACCCCGCGACGGTGGTGACGGGCTTCGATCGCAAGAACCTCTACTTTGGTTGCGAGGAGATGGGCGACAAGGCCAAGACTGCCTGGGTGCGCGACTACGTGATTGCGCATTCGAGCGAGAGCGGCATCGTGTATTGCTCGACTCGCAAGACGGTCGATGCGCTGGCGGGCGAGCTTGCCGAGGCGCTGGGACCCAGCGGCATTCGCGTGGGCCGTTACCATGCCGGCATGGGCAACGACGCCCGCCGCCAAAGCCAGCGCGCCTTTATCGACGACGATATCCAGGTGATGGTTGCCACCAACGCCTTTGGCATGGGCATCGACAAGCCCAACGTGCGCTACGTGATCCACAACAACGTGCCCGAGAGCATCGAGGCATACTACCAAGAGGCGGGCCGCGCCGGCCGCGATGGCGATCCGGCCAGCTGTCACTTGCTGTGGAACGGTAACGATTTTCGTATGCGCCGCTTTTTGATCGACCGCGGCGATGCGACCGACGAGGCGCTCGACGACGAGCAGTGCGCGTGGGCGCTTCAGAACCGTTATCGCCTGCTCAGCCAGATGGAGGGCTACTGCAATACCACTGGCTGTCTGCGCGAATACATGCTGCGCTACTTTGGCGACGAGGCCGCGGCCGAGCATGCTGCTTCGGCTGGCGCGGGCGGCACCGCTACGGACGAGGTCGAGGGCTGTGGTAACTGCAGCAACTGCCTCACACAGTTCGAGGTCGAGGACGTCACCGATATGGCCCGCGCCGCCGTGCGCTATGTGGCCACGCGTCCCATGCGCTTTGGCAAGTCGCTGATCGCCGACGTGCTCCACGGCGGCAACACCGAGCGCATTCGCCAGATGCATCTGGACGAGGACCGCGGCTACGGTGAGCTGTCGAGCGAATCGGTCGGGCGCATCAAGGACATCATCGGCCAGCTGTGCGGTCGCGGTTATTTGGCCACCTCGCAGGGGCAGTACCCGGTCGTGGGACTGGGTCCGCGTGCCGGCGAGGTCGAGGACGAGGCGTTCGTCTTTACCGTTAAGCGTCGCGCGTCCAAGCGCAAGGCCTCGGCCCGCGCCCGCCGCGCCGTCGATCTGCTGCGCGAGGAGGCCGAGCTGGATCAGCGCCCGCGCGTTGGCGACGATGCCGAGCTGTTCGAGCGCCTGCGTGCCCTCCGCAAGGAGATCTCGACCGAGCTGGAGATGGCGCCGTATATGGTCTTTTCCGACAAGGCCCTGCGCGGCCTGTGCCGCCTGCGTCCGCAGACGCGCGAGGAGCTGATCCAGGTCAACGGCATTGGCGAGAAAAAAGCCGACGCCTTTGGCGAGCAGTTTATGGCGGCGATTGAAGAATTTGAGTCCGAGCATGCGCGGGATGGAGCGTAACGATGGCATTCGACGATAAAACCGACCGCACTGACGTGCCCGCCGTGCCGCTGTACCAGCAGGTCATGGACGACCTAAAGGGCGAGATCGCGCGCGGCGTGTACCCTGCCGGCTCGCGCATCCCTGCCGAGATGGAGCTCGCGAAGTCCTACGGCGTGGGGCGCATCACCGTGCGCCGTGCCATCGAGGAGCTGTCGCGTGCGGGGTATCTCAACCGCCAGCAGGGGAGGGGCACCTTTGTGTGCGCCCCCAAGCTCAAACGCAAGATTCGCCAGAAGGGTGACGTCCAGAGCTTTACTGAGGGTTGTGCTGCCAACGACATGGTGCCGGGTGCGCGTCTGGTGTCGCGCACGGTGGTCGCGGCGACGCACGAGGATGCGGCGTTCTTTGGCGTGGAGCCCGGCTGCGAGCTTATCGTGGTCGAGCGCGTGCGCACGGCCGACGGCATCCCCGTCATGCTCGAGAACAACGCCTTTGTGCTCGCCGACCATCCCTACCTGCAGACGCTGGCCGACGAGGACCTCACCGATAACTCAATCTTTGCGCTCGTTGCCGAGCATTCGGGTCGCGCGCCGCTCAAGTCCGACCCCTGCACCGTGGAGATTGCGCTTGCCGATACTCAGACGGCCCCGCTGCTGGAGGTGCCGGTCGGCGAGCCGCTCTTCTATATGGAGGCCTACTTTACCGACGCCGGCGGGCGCCCTCTACTGCTCGGCCGCCAAAAGATCGTGGGCTCGCGCTACGTCTTCGACATCTAACGTCCACAGATAGAACAACATAGAACAAATTTGCTGAGATGACTTCACGGGCGTTGTTACACGTGCTATAAATAGGACAACATAGAACGACAGCAGGTACGAGCTGTCGTCGTTCAAAGCCGCCCCACAAGGAGGAGCATCAGCATGAACGCACATGATCTGGTTCAGGAAATCATCGAGCGCAAGGGCAAGGTCGAGAACGTCTTTTGGATCGCCTGTGGCGGTTCGATGATCGACCTCATGCCGGCTAACGAACTGCTCAAGCGCGAGGCCACCACGTTTACCTCGACGGTCTATACGGCGCGCGAGTTTTGCCTGATGGCTCCCAAGAGTCTTGGCGAGAAGTCGCTCGTCATCGCCTGCAGCCACAGCGGCAACACGCAAGAGGTCGTTGACGGCTGCGAGATGGCGCTGGCCGCCGGTGCCGAAGTCGTTGCCCTCACCGACTGCGAGGGCTCAAAGATCGACAACGGCAAGTGGACTACCTGGGTCTATCCGTGGGGTGAGGGTGTGTCGCAGGCTGAGGTGCCGCAGGGCATCGGCGCTCTGATCGCCGCCGAGTTGCTCGACCAGCAGGAAGGCTACGAGGCACTCGCCGACATGTATGAGGGCCTCAAGCAGATGGATGCGCTGCTGCCCGCCGCCCGTGAGAAGGTCAACGCCGAGCTGGGCGCCCGCTTTGCCGAGCTCTGCCAGCAGCACAAGTTCTTCTATATCCTGGGCTCCGGCCCCAACTTTAGCCAGACCTACGCTATGGCCATCTGCTCGCTCATGGAGATGCAGTGGCAGCACTGCTGCTACATCCACTCCGGCGAGTATTTCCACGGTCCTTTCGAGGCTACCGAGCCCGGCGTGTTCTACTTTGTGCAGCTCGGATCGGGCGAGTGCCGCCCCATGGAGGAGCGCGCGCTGGCGTTCCTCAACACGCACACCGATACGGTCATGGTGCTCGACGCGCTCGAGTACGGCGTAGGCGAGGTGTCCGCCAGCGTGCGTTCGTACCTGGAGCCGATCTTCTTCTACAACATGAGCTGCGAACTGCGTGCCGCTCGCGGCAAGGTGTTCGACCACAGCCCCGAGGTTCGTCGCTACATGGGCATCGAGCAGTACTAGGTACCGGGAAAAGTATTCGCCTTCGATTCGCAAGCGTGTCGTTTGAGTCAAAAAGCGGGCCGCGCCGGGAATTTCCGGCGCGGCCCGCTTAGTATCGCGCTTAGATTCGCAAGGTCGCGGCGGCCGGCGGCCTACTTCGCGTCGTATGCCTCGGCGTCCCACCAGTCGAGCTGTGCGATGTTGTCGCGGATGTGCTGGCAGCTCTTGTGGAAGCCCTCGAGCTCGTGCTCGGACAGGTCGAGCGTGTAGACCTCTTCGACGCCCTCGGCACCGATCACGCACGGCAGGGAGGTAAAGATGCCCTCCTCGCCATACTGGCCGGTCATAAGCGTGGAGGCCGAAAGCACGGCATGCTCGTTGTGTAACACAGCGGCGCAGACGCGCGCGGCGGAGTTGGCAACGGCGTACTCGGTGCACTGCTTGCCCTGGTAGGTTACGTAGCCGCCCTTGCGCGCGAGCTCCTCGATCTCCATGTGGTCAAAGGCGTACTTGTCGGGGTTCTCGGCCTGAAGCTCGTTAAGGCTCTTGCCGGCGATGGTTGCGGCCTTAAAGGCTGCCAGCTGGCTAAAGCCATGCTCGCCGATCATGTAGGCGTCGATAGACTTGGGGCTCACACCGACCTTCTTGGAGATCTCGGTGCGCAGGCGGGCGGAATCCAGGCCGCAGCCCGAGCCGATGATCTTCTTGGGGTCGTAGCCGGTCAGGTGCCACAACTCGGTGCACACGACGTCGCAGGGGTTGGAGATGCTTACGAAGATGCCGTCAAAGCCGGCGTCGACGATGCGCTTGGCAAAGGTGCGGGCGGCGTCGGTGGTAAAGAACAGCTCGCCGTCACGGTTGCCGGCGGCCAGCGCGACCTTGCCGGCGGCGTTGACGATGACGTCGCAGCAGGCCAGCTCCTCGTAGTGGTCGTAGCAATTGACGATCTTGGTGTTGTACGGGACAAACGAAAGGGAGTCGCGCAGGTCCTGGACCTCGGACGTCACCTTGGCCTCGTTGATATCGCACAGGTACAGCTCATCGGCAATGCCCTGCATGAGTAGGCTGTTGGCGACATGTGCTCCTACGTGGCCCTGGCCGACCACACCGATCTTACGCGTCTGGTACATATATGTATCCTTTCGGCCGAGTTTTTCGCGTCGAACCATTGTAGCGTCCTGCTGCCACTTTGCTAGGCTAAAGCGCCGTAGATTTTTGGACATGCCTTAATCTCTACTTTTGGAGTGATCTGGGCCGCTGACGGCATCGCTGGGCGATGTGCTCGCGCGGATGGGGCCGGTCGTTGTACCATAACTGCAACTGACTCGTAAGGAGCATCCATGCCCATTCGCATTCCCGACGCCCTCCCTGCCGCCGCGCAGCTCGAGAGCGAGAACATCTTTGTCATGACCGAGTACCGCGCGCTGCACCAGGACATCCGTCCGCTGCGCGTGCTCATCCTCAACCTCATGCCCACCAAGATCGCCACCGAGACGCAGATTATGCGCAAGCTCTCCAACACGCCGTTGCAGGTGGAGGTAGACCTGCTGCGCACCAAAACGCACGAGGCCACGCACGTGAGTGCCGGCCACCTGGAGACGTTCTACCGCACGTTCGACGACATCCGCGACATCCACTACGACGGCCTGATCATCACGGGCGCGCCGGTGGAACAGATGCCGTTCGAGGAGGTCGACTACTGGCCCGAGCTCTGCCAGATCATGGATTGGTCCACCACGCACGTACACTCTACGCTGCACATTTGCTGGGGCGCGCAGGCCGGCCTGTACCATCATTACGGTATTCAGAAGCACGACCTGCCGGCAAAGGCGAGTGGCGTGTTCGAGCATTATCTGGTGAAGCCGCAAAGCCCGCTGGTCCGCGGCTTCGACGACCGTTTCTATGCCGTGCATTCGCGCAACACCGATGTGCGCCGCGAGGACGTGGAGGCCGAGCCGCAGCTTGAGGTCGTGGCCGTGTCTGACGAGGTGGGCCTGTACATCGTCAAGTCGACCGACAGCCGCCGCTTCTTTGTCTTTGGCCATCCCGAGTACGATACCGACACGTTGCGCCTGGAGTACGAGCGCGACGTGAAGCGCGGGCTCAACCCCCAGGTGCCGGCGCATTATTTTCCAGGTGACGACCCCACCGCCGAGCCGCGCAACGTCTGGCGCAGCCAGGCTCAGCTGTTCTACACCAACTGGCTCAACTACTACGTCTACCAGACCACGCCTTACGACCTAGCCCGCGCCGGCGAGGAGCATTAGGCTGCGATGGTACTGCTGTAGCCGTGTCTGATGTGGCAGCGGTTAGGCGCTGATGATGTGGGGTAGCGGCAGGTCGTGGGCGTCGGTGGGAACGTGGTCGACACGCTGCTCGTCAAAGGCGATGCCGATGATTTGGCATGCGGGCGAGAGCATAGGCAGGTAGCGGTCGTAACAACCGCCGCCGTAGCCTAGGCGCGCGCCGGTTTGGTCGAAGGCCACGAGCGGCACGACGATCATGTCGAGAGCTTCGGCAGGCACGATGGGGAAGCGGTCGCTGTCGATGTCCGTGGCCGCGAAGGCCCACGTGGGGTGGGCGATAAACGGAGCCGCGGACGCATCGTCGGCGGCAACTGCCCGCATGCACATGCGCTGGCCACAAGCTGCGGCATCAATTGCCGAGAGCATGCACGGATAGGCTACGCGCCAGCCACGTTTGGCGGCCGCAGCGGCAAACGCGGCTGGGTCGACCTCGGAACCCATCGCGGCATAGACAGCAACGGTGTGCGGCGCCGCGGCACCCAAGCGATCCAACAGCTCAACAAGCCGCGCACAGATAGTGGCGGACTTCGCCGCCTGCACATCCAAATCAAGAGCATCGCGCTGGGCAATCACCGCCCGCCGCAACTCAGCCTTGTCCATCCCGGCTCCCTCTCCCAAACCTACCAAAAAGGGACAGGTTTATTTTGGCAGGTTTTATCTGGGCAAACGTCGAAGCCGCCACAAAGGCGCCCTTTGTGGCGGCTTCGACTCGACGTTGCCTTCACAGCGCCGCAGCGATCGCTTCAGTCACAAACTTATTGAGTGACTCACCCTTCTTTGCCGCTGCCAGCGCTGCTTGCTTGTGGAGCTCAGAGCCCGTTCTTACGTTGAACGAGCCCTTAAAAGCCCGCTCGGGTTCCTTGCCCTTCTCGGCGCAAAACTCAAGGTAATCGTCGACGGCGTTGTGGAAGCATTGTTCCACTTCTTCAGCCGTGGAGCCTTCAAATACGATTGCGTCCCTAATGCCGGCGACCATACCTGTTAGCACATGCTGTTCGGCATCGAACTCGACCGGGGCGAAATAACCCTTGTATGCCAAAACGTTACTCATGACTACCTCCGACATCTTGCAGAAAGCGAACGATGTTTCGAATGGTTCCCGCCGTCAATTCGTCAGATGGATGAGGTGCGTGCATTACGAACATCCTGCCATCTGATGGCCTGTAGAAGCGAACGCGCGATCCGGATGTCTTGCCTTTGCTGTCCATTTCAAAGCCATATGAAGCCATGACTTTTAAAAAATCCGCATACCGATAAGTTGAAGGGCAGCTAAACAGTTGGGCGATGAGTTTATCGGATCGAGTCATCCCGCCTCACATTCTGCAACTATATTCTAGTTGCAATTTCAGGTCGTTGCAAGCACCTCTACTATAGAACATGTGTGCGTATAGAACAAGTGTTCGAATCACCACTGAGAATGGGGACAGGCATCTTTGTGGTGGTCTGTGCTGTGGAGTGGGCGTCTGCGGCAGTTCGTCTCGATCTGTCACAGTAACTCGGCAAAATTGGACCTAGTTGTTACAGATTGAGACAAAGAGCTGGTGCCGTTCGGGAACGTCTCGACCTGTAACATCTGGAGCCGATATTGCCGTCTAGATGTTACAGATTAAGACAAACCGCCGCGGTGGGCTGCGGCACCCCGCCCAAGCCGCAGAAAAAAGGTAGATTTTCGGGCATGTCCCAAAAATCTACCTTGGTGCCTTAGCCCAGCAGGTCGACTACGGTGAAGCCGGCGCTGCTCTTGGCGATGACGTCGCGGCCGCCAAAGACGCAGGTGGGCGACTCGGCTGCGATGCGCGTCACGTCGGTGCCGAGCGAGCGCAGCTCACCGGGCGTGGCGGCGAGCATCTGGGCGCGGCGCTCCTCGCGGGCGTGCGGATCGAGTCCAGCCAGGTAGGTCGTGTTGCGGCGCTTGGTGAGCGCGTACGGCTTCACCGGCGCATCCATGCCGCTCACGCAGCTCACGATAAAGCCCTCAAAGGCGGCCTCGTCGGGCTCAAAGCTGCCGAGCCATTCGCCTGCGCGCGCCACGCGCTCAATCGAGGGGTCGATTGCCGGGTCGCGGTAGGTGTAGAACGCCGCCTGACGCTCGCCGGCCGCGCGGAATCCGCAGCCGTACGCACCACCCTTCACGCGGATCTCGTTCCACAGGTAGTCGTAGGAGAGCGCGTTGGCGGCAACCGCCCAGGCGCCCGTCACGTCAATGCCCAGGCGACGCGGATCGCACGCACGCGCGGCAAAACAGATGTCGCTGGGGATGACAAAAGCCTCGTGGCGGTCGCACGGCGCCGGCACCACGAGCGCGTCGCGGCCGGCATCGGCGCCGTCGCCAGCGTCCAGCCCCAGGTCGCCCGCGGCATCCCAGTACGCGTCAAAGTCCTCGTCGCTGCCGGTAAAGCTCGCCATGCAGCCATCGGCCACAAAGATGCGCTCCGCCAGCTCGGCAAGCTTGGTACGCAGCCCGTCCACGCGCTCGTCAAAGTGCTCGAGCAAATCGCGCAGGAACAGGTAGAAGTCTACGCCCGAGAGCTGCTCACGCACCACGGCCGAAGGCGAGCTGTAGCTCATCGCGCGACCGAGCGCCGCCGAGTGTCCGTTGTTGATAAAGCCCTGCTCAAGCCCAATGCGAATCTGCATGAGCACATCGTGCACGCGGTCGGCGTCGGCATCTGCCAAAAGCGTGCTCGACCATACCTCGCGCGGCAGGCTCGCCAGCGCATCGATCTTCTCGGACAGGGCGCCGGCGCTCACCAGCAGGTAGGGGCGCACGCCGTCCACTTCGGGCTGCGTCATGACTTCGGTCGTAAAGCTCAAAAAGCCCAGCTTGCCAGCGAGCAAGTTGTCGAGTTCCTCGGCCGAGTGCTCGCGCGTGGGCAGCTGCTTAAACAGACGGCAGAGCAGTGTCACATAGGGCAGATCCTCAAACGCGACGCAGCTCAGGTCGAAATACTGCATGGCGTAGGCCAGACGGTTGGTGGGGATGCCGTGGCGCAGGCAGGGGATGGGCGCGGTCGTGTCCACGATCAGCGGCGGCTCGGGGCGCGCCTCGCCAATGTCGGACACGCGCAGGCGCGGCAGCGTGGCCTTGGCCTCGGGCGTGTCTTCCGCCTCCTGCGCGGTACGCAGCGCGGCCGTGCACTCGACCACGTCGGCCAGCTCGGCATCGGTCATGGCATCGCGCTTGGCTGCCAGCTCGGCGGCCTCGGCACCCTCCGAACCCTCGGTGGCGTCCAACGGCACCAGCTCGACCAGTGCCATGTGATCGTTCTGCAGCACCAGCTCGCGCAGCAGGTCCTCAAAATAGTTGCCGTCCAGCTCGCTACGCAGCTCCTCGTACACCGGGCCGTACTTGAGCGCCAGCGTCGCGGCGTCGTCATCGTAGAGCCATGTGCTCAGTGCGTCGCACGCAATGGCCACGCCGTCGGCGATACCGTAGTCGCGCTGGCGCAGGTCGTATTCGTTGCTGCTGATGATGGCTTCCAGGCGCTCGCGCGGAACGCCATGCTCGCATAGGTCGCGGCAGGCGTCCTGGAACACGCGGCGCAGCTCGTGCGCCACGCCGGGCTGCGCGTTTTGCAGCATGATGAGCTCGTAGGGCTGCAGGCTCTCGGCCACGGTGTAGCTCACCACGTTGCCGCCCAGGCCGGCGGCCAGAATGGCCTTCTTAACCGGTGCTTCGTTGGAGCCCAGCAACGCCTCGAACAGGATGTCCGCCGCGATCGTGCGCTTGCGGTCGAGCGCGCTGCCCAGCACCAGGCCCAGGCCCACCAAGGCGTTCTCGGGCGTGGTGGCCATCTCGACGCGCTTGTACTCGCAGGTCACGGGTGCCTGCACGCCCAGCGGATTGGGCGCCAGCGTGGACGGGTCCTCGCCGGCGGCGACGGCAGCGTCCATGCGGCGGCTCGCGGCACTCGGCTGCGACAGATAACGCTCGTCCAAAAAGGCCAGCGCGCGGTCCACGTCCAGGTCGCCGTAGAGCGTTATATAAGAGTTGGAAGGATTGTAGTGGCGCGCGTGCGTGTCCAGGAACTGCTCGTAGGTGAGCGCGGGGATCGCGCGCGGGTCGCCACCGCTCTCGTGTGCATAGGCGGTGTCGGGGTAGAGCGCGGCGTTGACGGCGTCGTCCAGCACGCTCATGGGATCGGACAGCGCACCCTTCATCTCGTTGAACACCACGCCGTTATAGCGCAGCGTGCCCTCGTGCAGGCTCTCGGAGCTGCTGTCGCCCTCGGCGCCCTCCGGCAGGTCCAGTTCGTAGTGCCAGCCCTCCTGCTCAAAAATAGTCGGCTTGGTGTAGATGGCCGGGTTGAACACCGCGTCCAGGTACACGTCCATCAGGTTGTACAGATCCTGCTCGTTGGTGGTGGCAACGGGGTAGATGGTCTTGTCGGGGTAGGTCATGGCGTTGAGGAACGTCTGCATGGAGCTCTTGATCAGGTCGACAAACGGCTCCTTGACGGGGAACTTTGCCGATCCGCACAGGACCGAGTGCTCAAGAATATGGAACACGCCGGTGGAATCGGCCGGCGGCGTCTTAAAGCCAATGGCAAAGGCCTTGTTTTCGTCGTCGCATGCCAGGTACAGCAGGCGAGCGCCCGAGGCGGTGTGGCGCAGCACGTAGGCGTCCGAGTCGAGCTCGGGCACGGTCTCGCGGCGCTCGACGGCAAAGCCGTGGCAGGTAGTGCCGGGCACTAGCAGTGCGGCGGCAGCGGCGCGCGGGTCGGTTGAGGCAGTGGGCATATGCAGTCTCCTTTGACGCCCCGGCGGGGGCGAATCGAGTCGAATCCTCGAGAGTATACCCATATGGGGCCGCGGCTCTGCGGCGAACTGAAGACGATGCTGGCGGATTGGGCATAGGTCCCGCGTGCCCGCCGCACGAGCGTGGAAAATTGGACACTCGCCAAACGAGAGTGGATATTTGGACGGAATCTGCCGCAAAAGCCCCAAAAACCGTCCAAATATCCACTCTCGATATCCGACCGTCCGAAAATCCTCGCTCGTCCATCACTCGCGTATCTCTCGTCTCTCATTCGTCTCTAATATGAGAGATGACAGGAAGATGAGAGAAAAATATGAGAGATAACTGAGCAGCAAAGAGACAGGCAATCATGGTATTGTCTCAATACCGATTGTTCTACCAGCAATAATATGTATAAATGAAGCAAATGGTAGACATTCCATCTCTATCTATCTCTTATCTCTAAGCCGAGAGATAGAGAGATAAATGAGAGATAATTACGAGAGATAACTGAGAGACGAGGGAAATCTATCCGCGGCATTCTCCGCAGGACCGAGCGAAAGGACGTGCAGATGAACGAAAACGAGCTGACCGGTCTGCTTGAGTCTTTAAGGCGTATGGGCTCGGATGATCTTAACGTCGAAGTGAAGGAGAGCGCCACGACGCTTTCCCGCGACGTGTGGGAAACGGTGAGCGCATTCGCGAACACTGCCGGCGGAATCATCGTGCTCGGAGTGAGTGAGCGCGCAGGTTTTGTCCCGGTTGAGAACTTCGAGACCGAGAAAGTGCTCAACCAATTTGTGTCAGGCATGGGTGATGCGGGCGGTCGAGGAAAGCTGGCCAATCCGCCCAAATACACGATCGAGCGAGTGGAGCTTCAGGACGTCATCGTTCTCGTCATTACGATTGAGGAGCTCGATCCGTCGAGCAAGCCCTGCTATGTCATAGAGCGAGGCGCCCAGGGCGGCAGCTACAAGCGCATCGATGACAAAGATGTGCCGCTTTCATCGACCGAGGTGCTCGCATTGGGGTCATACGGTCGAGCGACTCCGAGCGATCGCGACGCGGTGGCGGGTGCGGGCGCGGACGATCTCGACGAGACACTGGTCGACCGTACGATAGATCGGGCTTTCTCGTTGACGCCCCGGGCAATGCGCGGTGCGCCGGACAAACAAACGAAGCTGGAGCGCCTAAATATCCTTGATTCCCAGGGCAATGTCACCAAGGCTGGACTCCTAGTTGTGGGCACCTACCCTCAGCAGTTCTATCCCAAGCTCTTCATTGACGTGGCTGTCCATGCGGGAACTCAGAAGGGCATGGCGGGGTCGCTGAGGTTCATGGACCGCGCAATCTGTGAGGGAACGTTGGGCGAGATGATCTCGGATGCCGTCGCAACTGTCGCCAAAAACCTGCGCCGCATCTCGACCGTCCAAGGCATCTCGCGTATCGACTCGCTGGAGATTCCCGAGGAGGTTCTGCGCGAGGCAATCGCCAACGCCGTAATCCATCGAGAATACGGGGATCGGTTCTGTGGACAATCGATTGCCGTCGACGTCTTTGACGATCGTGTCGAGGTGACGAATCCTGGCGGCCTTTACGGGGGAAAGACTCGCGAGAACTTGTTTGACGGCAGCTCCCGATGCCGTAACGCGACGCTTGTGAAGCTCATGTCGATTGTCCCGCTGCCGGATGGCGCAGGTTCGCCGGCTGAGGGCAATGGCTCGGGCATCCCGATGATGATCGATGCTATGCGCGCGCATGGTCTGGCCGAGCCCCTGTTCTGCCCCGGATTCGATCGGTTCAAGGTCGTACTTTACCGTTCAAAGATCGAGCCGGTCGATCATGGCGGGGGCTTAATTGTGACGGCACTCAAACACTACGGCGAGCTGGGGACGCGCGAGCTGGCAGAGCACACAGGGCTCACAATTTCCCAGGTTAGGTCGCGCGTCAACGCGCTCATTGCTCAAGGCGAGCTTGAGCCCACGGCGCCGGCGACGAGCCGCAATCGCAAGTATCGACTGTCGGAGTGCGTGGGATAGATGCGTTAGTGGACGAGGCGACCCAATAATCGACCCTCGATTGGCGTCCATTAAGGTAAAGCGGTTGTTGCCCAGTCGACGGTGATGCTAAAGACTCGGCTTACGCCGGCATGGCCCCGAACCCGTCTATCAAGAACAACCTAAGAACCAGCTTGATGACATTTCCCGGTTTGACTTCTGCCGCGTCAAAGACGTGGCGCTCGGCGAGCTCGCTGCAGTATGCATAGATGTCGCGGATAAGGTCCGCGCCCGAGAGCGTAAACATGTAGCCTGCGTCCGAAAGCGCATTGGGCGCGGCAGGCAACTTGGCCATGTGACAGAACGTTTGCAGGTCGGGCGCCATAACGTTCTGGTAGTCGAGGTGGCCGTTGGCATCCTGCGCGGCAAGCTCCAATTGGCGCACAAAATCCAGCGCCGCCGCTAACACAAAGCTCGGCGTAGGCGCATTGACGTCCTGAGTGGTCGCCACAAGCCTGCCCGCCGCCTGCGTGACAAGCCAAGCGACCTCGCGCTGGCAACGCACGGCCTTGCGCGTCACCGGCTTGATGGACGAAGAAGAAACGCTCCCCTTAGGCGGATTCGAAGCAGCCATAAGGCCCTCCCATGAACGACCCGGTCCAACAAGTCCGGATGAAACACGTGCTACATCAGTATACAGGGAAGTGGGGCAGCGGGGTACAAGCGCGCCAGCGGCAAACCGAGAGCATCAACGATGTGCCGATCGCGGAATGAGATCTCGTAATAATTGACTCTCGGCCATATTATTGAGGGGCATGACTCGCGTTCGTATGGTTGTAGGTGCTGGCGATGAACGACATTGACCTTGCTGTTCCGTTGATGGATGGACCAAGCTATGACCGCGCCTGCAGTCTCGTGCCTTCCGAATACGTTGAGGCATGGGAGTGGTTTCTGGGTGAGGAACAGCGCGGCGGTGTTTGGACCAGCCTTCCGCACCACACCAAGGAAGATAGCCCTCAGTATCAGTATCGTTTGAGAATTGGCTCGGACTTCTTTCCCGTAACGCGGGATTCAGGGATCTTCTGGCCGGGCCAGGACCGGGTGAAGCAAGATCCAAATAAGATCTTTGCGCTTTCGGTCCATAACTCTAAAAAGAGCTTCTACACCGATGTGCCTCCGCTCTATTTGGACGATGGTACGTGGGTCATTAAGTACTCGGTTCAAGCGCCGGGTACCGTTGGTTTTCGAGACCAGAATTACAACCGTAAAATGCTCAACTGCATGGAATGTGGCGTTCCAGTCGGAGTCATATTTGCAACCGAGGTGGGCTACAAGGTGCTCGGCCTTGCATTTGTTGAACGGTTCGAGCCCGAAAACGGATGGTTTGTTCTGCACGGTCCTGTTCATAAAGGCGGACCGGACCCTCGTTTTGCGCCCGACATGAGTTATCTGAAGCACATACCCGTCGATATTGAGTTTGCCGGACAGGGTACGACCGACGACGAAAAGGTCCGCTATGCGTTAAGGCGCGAGCGATTGGGGCAGCAATGGTTCCGCAAGCAGCTCGTTGCCGCCTATGATGGCCGTTGCGCGGTGTCGGACTGCGGCGTCAGCGAAGCTCTGGAGGCTGCACATATCGAGAATTACTCGGGACCCAAATCGCAGGTTGCCAGCAACGGCATTCTGCTTCGGCGCGATCTTCATTCCCTATTTGATGCTCACCTGATTTCGTTTGAGCCTGTTTGCGGCGAATATCGGCTGTGCGGATCGTACCTGCTGGATAAGACCGACTACGTTTCCTTTGCGGGTGCGACGCTAAGGCAGCCGAATGAGCGTCAGTGGCGACCCAATACGGTGTTTCTTGAGGCCCATCGCATTGAGTTCGATCGCTCGGAAAAGAAGCGTGAAAAGGCGGGGCTTCTGCCGTATTAGCGTATTTGGCTTTGGCATTCTTTGGCGATCGTGTTGTTTGATCGGATCGCGTGGCGATGCAATCTCGCGCACGCCTGCCGGCGCATGCTCTTCCTGTTTTGTATAGCGAGAGGGGAGCGCGTATGAGCTGGCGAGGCGATATTGCGATGGGGAAGTACGGAAAACTGCCGTGTGCCCTTATAGACAACAATATGTTTCCGAGCGTAGAGGTAGATTGCGGGTCGTTTGTCGTCACCTGCCCTTGCTGCGGCTCGCAAATACCGTGTCTCGACATTCGGTTCATCGATGCGCGTGACAGACTCAGCGACGAAGTGAGAAAACAGACAGGCGTTCATATGCCGGTGTATCCGGAGAAATGCCCTGTTTGTGGCCTCGATATCGTGTATGACGCCGGCGACGAGGGATAGGTGATGCGGAGGAGCTGGCTGTGAAGGCATCTCCGTCCCTACAAATAAATCCCCTCACCGAGTTGCTTGTGGAACTCGGTGTGATGGTCGCGTGCCCAGGTAAAGAGTGCCTGGTCAAAGTCGGTACGCGCGGCCGGGACGCCAAAGACGCCGGCAACTTCGACGCGCACAAACTCCAGTGCCGGCAGCTTGTTGATGGCAGTGAGGGCAAACGGGGACGTTGGTTCTTCGAACAAATAGCGGCTGCCTTGCAGCGCGTCGCAACTGGTGCACGTGTTGCCGAGCGACGGGGCTTTGGAGGCTCGCGCGCCTACGGGCTTGTAGCCGCAGCGCTTATGAAGGTAGTCGCGGATCTCGCCCGGCACGCAGCCAAGAGCGGGCACGATGGCGAGTGCGTTGGCGTTGGCCGTGTCGATGGCAATGTGCCCGGCTTCGTTGGGCGCGTGCGCGATGACGACGCTCTCGTCGCTATCGGTTCGATAGGGAATGCCGAAGGCCGCGACCGAGGTCTCTTTGTGACACTTCCAGCACTCGCGCTTGCCCAGTACTAGATATATATACGGCGCTGAGGGGTCGGATCGGTCAACACCGGGCAGCCACTCGGCAAAGGGCTCGGGGTTGACGCCGCTGGGTACATACCAGATCTTCTTGATCCGGTCCCATTTGGCGCCCAGCGCCTTGGCTTCTTCTTTGTGCGAAAAGGGGACATCGAGCTCGGTGCGCATGGCGGCTCCTTGGTGCTGCAGGTGCAAGTGGCTCAAGGATACCGCAGGGTGTGGACGCTGTGGCGTTTTGCTGAGAAGTTGCGGTGCGGACTGATTGGTTATGCCGATGGATAGATCGGCAAGTAGATGGTCGGCTTTTGGCCAGTTGGGTGGTTGGAGCAGCTTGCGGCGCAGTTTTGTGCCTGGCTATTGTTTATGTTGGGGTATTGAATTTGTTTGGCTGCCATTCGTCGGGTGAATTGATGTTACGTTGCGATGACGGTTGGAGCTGCCAGCTGATTTGGCGACATAAAACAAAACAGCCCAGAGGGCATAGCCTCTGAGCTGCGAACATTTGGTGGGCGTTAGAAGATTTGAACTTCTGACCTCTTCCGTGTCAGGGAAGCGCTCTCCCCCTGAGCTAAACGCCCGATCAAGGGTGCGCAAGCGCGCAAAAGATAATATAACGGAGCCTGAACTCGGTGGCAAGAACATTTTTAAAAATCGCTTACATTGTGGAATTCGGGGGCTTTGTCATATCCATTTCAAAAGAGCCTGCTGCCGCGATTTGGCTGTCGCATAATGCAAAGCCTTTGCAGTATCGAGCTATGGAAAGACGCCTGCGGAATTGTCCTACCGATAAGCGGACAAGCCTCCAGCTGGTGCCTTCGCCGTGGTAAGGTAAGCCGAATTGTTTCCAGGCTGTTTCGGGGGAGTGGAATGAGCAAAGAGTGTGTCGAGCAGGTCGAAGGCGCAGGGGCTTCGGTGCCGATGACCGATATATCGAACATTGATGTGCCCGAGGGCACCGACGAGCTCAGCCGCAACACCCGTCGCGCATGGCGCGACCGCTTGAACAGCGCTTCGACGCGCAAGATGATCACGGGCGTCTTGGCTACGCTGGTGGGCGGTTCGTTTTGGGGCTTCTCGGGCACCAGCGCGAGCTTTCTGTTCGATACCTACCACGTCGACACCTTGTGGCTTATGAGCGTGCGTCAGATTCTCGCCGGTCTACTCTTTATGGCCGTGGTTGTTACGCGCGACCGCGAGCGCCTGATTAAGCTCTGGACCACACCCGCCGATCGCAAGCAGCTGCTGCTCTTTACCGCCTTTGGCCTGCTGTTCAACCAGTTTTGCTATCTTTCGGCCGTGCGCCTGACGAACGCCGGAACCGCGACGGTGCTCCAGTGCCTGCAGCTCGTTATCATCATGGGATACGCCTGCGCGATCGATCGCCGCATGCCGCGTACTCGCGAAGTCATCGGCATTGGCCTGGCTCTGGGTGGAACCTTTTTAATCGCCACCGGCGGCGACCCCACCAGCCTGAATATCTCACCGCTTGGCCTGGCAGCAGGTCTTATGTGTGCGGTCAGCGCCGCGTGTATGGCGGTGATTCCCGCCAAGATCCTGCCCGAATACGGCAGCCCCATCGTCACGGGCTCGGCAATGCTCACGGCGGGCGTGGTCTCGTGCGTCTTCGTGCAGCCTTGGGCGCATATGCCGGCGCTCGACGCCGCCGGCGTCGAGGCGCTCGCGGTGTTCGTTGTTATCGGCTCGTTTTTTGCTTACATGCTCTATATGCAGGGCGTTAAGGACATCGGCTCGGTGCGTGCGAGTCTCATCGGAACCGTGGAGCCCGTCTCGGCGACCATCACCAGCGCCGTTATGCTGGGCACGGTGTTTTTGCCGACCGACCTTATCGGCTTCGCCATGATCATCGTGATGATGTTCCTCACGGTGTAGCTGGCGCCGCTGCCAAGACGGAAAAGGTGTTGTGCCGCATTTTCGCCAATTGATGTCCGTGTCTGGAGTTTAGCTGTCGATGCTCAAAATGCCATAAACTAGTAGCGTTATGGACTTTTTCATTGCGACTCAATTGCGAGGATTTCTTTATGGCTGGTAATCACTTTAAGGGTAGCGATAGCGGCCGTCCTGCAGTTCCGCCGCGTCCGAACGGGGCTGGTAAGGCCGGCACGCCGGGCGGCGCTGGACAGGGCGGTTCCGGTAAGCGCGTGTCCCCGGGCGAGACGGCGATGTTTACCGCTCTGTACGAGCAGTCTCAAAAGGCAAAAAAGACCGGCCGTGCAAGAGGGAATGTCTTTGCGGGCGGTGCAACCTCCACGTCGCAGCCGAGCGGGGCTCCTTCGGTACCCGCGAACAACGCAGGTGCTGCCAACGCCGCGAATGCCGCCGGCAACGTTAATGCCGACAAGGCCGCCAACAATACTCCCTCTGCCGGTGGCGCGGGGCTTACGGGTAACCTTGGCACGATTTACACCGGCGCCTCCGAGACTGGCACGTTCGCCCGCCTGGATGATAGCGGTGCCGAGTTTGCGGGCTCGGGTTCCAAGGAAGATTATTACGATTTTGGCTTGAACTACGGTAGCGACGCTTCGTCGAGTTCGACCTCTGACGGTCTGGTCCGTCATCGCCATCGCAAGGGCGAGCGCAAAAAGCGTCACACCGGCGCCATTATTGCCGCTGTAGTCGCGGTGCTTCTCGTTGCGCTTGGCGCAAGCGGCTTTATGCTGCTTAACTCGGCAAAGACCGTAAAGAGTGAAGCGAAGGAGGCTGTCGAGATCGTCGGTGGCCTTAAGGACAAGGTCACGTCGGGCGATTTTTCGACGCTGCCTGACGACGCGAAGAAGATCGATGAGCTCTGCAACAGAATGAAGGCGGAGACCTCGAGCCCGCTGTGGGCGGCGGCTTCGTTTATCCCGGTGTATGGCAGCGATATCAATGCGGCCCGCACCATGATCGACGTCCTGTCCGATGTCTCGAGCAATGCGCTGATTCCCATGGCCGATAACCTTTCGCAGGCTACGCCCGGCAAGCTGTTCCAGGACGGCATGATTAACGTGTCCGCGCTGCAGGCGGTCGCCGATTCGCTTTCCAGCAGCTCGAAGGTGTTCAAGAGCGCCAACGAGAAGGTCCAGGGCATTGGCGATACTCATATTTCCCAGGTGACCGAGCTGGTCGATAAGGCCAAGGACGGCTTTGCCACCCTCAACGGCGCGGTTGACGCGGCGGAGAAGGTTGCCCCCGTCCTTCCCCAGATGCTCGGTGCCAACGGCCAGACGCGCAACTACCTTATGTACGCCATGAACAACGTCGAGATTCGTGCTTGCGGCGGCTTTGGCGGTTCGCAGGGCCTGATTTCGGTCACTGACGGCCAGATGTCGATTGGCGAGTTTGTTCCCCGCATTGGACTCAGCGAGGATGAGGCAGTCGAGAGCGTCGACGAAGAGGATGAGGCACTGTTCGGCAACCACAGTAACCTGTACAACTCGGGCAATACCTATTCGCCTGATTGGCCCCGCAACTCGCAGCGTGTCGCCGCGCTGTGGAAGTCCCAGTATGGACAGGACGTTGATGGCGTCATCGGTATCGACCCGGTGTTCCTGCAGTATCTGCTGGGCCTGGTCGGTAACGTGTCACTGCCCGACGGAACGGTTGTCGACGGCACCAACGCCGCAAAGGTCCTCATGCACGATGTGTACTGGAACTATCCGGTCGAGGAGTCGGACGGCATCTTTGCATCCGTCGCCAGCGCTGCCTTCGACAAGATCCTTGGTGGCATCGGTGACGTCGACGTTACAAAGCTTGTCGGTGCATTCGAGCACGGTGCCGAAGAGGGCCGTCTGATTGCTTGGATGAGAAACGATGATGAGCAGAATGCCATCAAAGAGACGGGCATTGACGCTTCGCTGCCCGATCCGGATGATCCGAGTGCCGATCCCGTTGCCGGCGTTTACTTTAACAACCTGAGCTTCTCCAAGCTCGACTGGTATCTGAACGCCGACACGCAGATTGGCCAGGGCGTGAAGAACGGCGACGGCACGTGCTCCTATCGCATCACCGTTACCCTGACGAACATCATGACGCAGGAGGAGGCTGGCAAGCTGCCCGACTACGTTGCGGCGAGCGCACCCGATGCCGCGCGTGACGACGAGCGTCTGAATGTCTCACTGTTTGCCCCGACGGGCGGCAACATCAGTGACCTTACGGTTGAGGGCACCCAGTTTGGTCTTGGCGCCGCTACATGGCATGGAATCCCCTTCTATTCGGGCACCGTTGACCTGCATGCTGGCGAGACGACGACGATCACGTATACGCTGACCACGTCGGCCGAGGCGGGGGACAAGCCGCTTACGCTGCGTCAGACTCCTACATGCCAGGCGGCTCGCGACAGCGCGTCGGCGTAGGGTTTTTCTGGTAGCGCAGATAATCGAGTACCATTTTGGGGCGGACAGGCAATCTGTCCGCCCCTATTTTGTAAGGAGAGCGCATGAAGTACTTTGGCACCGACGGCTTTCGCGGTGAGGCCAACGTTGGGCTGACGGTTGAGCACGCTTATAAGATTGGCCGTTTTGTGGGCTGGTATTACGGCGCCAACCGCAGTGCTAAGGCGCGCGTCATCGTGGGCAAGGACACACGTCGCTCGAGTTATATGTTCGAGGCGGCGCTGGTGAGCGGCCTGGTCGCGAGCGGTGCGGACGCCTATATGCTGCACGTGATCCCCACGCCGGGCGTAGCGCATCAGACCGTGGAAGGCTGCTTCGATTGCGGCATCATGATCAGCGCAAGCCACAACCCGTTTTGCGATAACGGCATTAAGCTCGTCAATAGCGACGGTTTTAAGATGGACGAGGACGTGCTGGAGCTCATCGAGGATTACATCGATGGCAAGAGCGAGGTGCCGCTGGCCACGGGCAACCATATCGGTGCCACGGTGGACTACATGCAGGGTCGCAACCGCTATATTGCCTCGCTCATTGCAAGCGCGAACTTTTCGCTGCAGGGCGTCAAGATCGGTCTCGACTGTGCCAACGGCTCGGCATCCTCGGTGGCCAAGCCGGTGTTCGATGCGCTGGGCGCCGATGTGCGTGTAATCAATGCCGCGCCCGATGGCTTTAACATCAACGTCGACTGCGGCTCCACGCATATGGAGCGTCTGCAGCGCCACGTGGTGGAGCAGGGCCTGGACGTGGGCTTTGCCTACGACGGCGATGCCGACCGCTGCCTGGCCGTGGACGAGCGCGGCCGCGTGGTCGATGGCGACCAGATCCTGTACGTGTGCGGCGTGTACCTGAACAAGCACGGTCGCCTTTCGGGCGGTACCGTGGTGCCGACGATCGCCAGCAACTTTGGCCTGATTAAATCGCTGGAGCTTGCCGGCCTGAGCGCCGTGACCAGCGGCGTGGGCGACCGTCACGTGTATGCCAAGATGCGCGAGGGCGGCTACAGCCTGGGCGGCGAGCAGACGGGCCACACGATTTTTGGCGATATCGAGCGCACGGGCGACGGCATTATGACCTCGCTGCGCGTGATGGAAGTGATTCGTGCCGAGCGCGAGACGCTCTCGCAGCTCACGGTTCCGTGTAAGCTGCTGCCGCAGGCGCAGGCTGCCGTGCGCGTGGCGGATAAGGACGCCGCGCTGGGTAACATGGGCGTGCAGGCCGCCATCGCCGAGGCCGAGGCGTCGCTGGCGGGCGAGGGCCGCGTGCTCGTGCGCAAGAGCGGAACCGAGTCGGTGATTCGCGTTTTGGCTGAGGCTCCGGACCAATCGGCCGCCGACGCCGCTATGAAGCGCATCGCCAACGCGCTGGAAGCTTTATAGTTACGCGGTTTTACCAAACCGCGTAACTGCTCGACGCTGCAAACGACCCCAAGCGGCAATCTGACGTTCAATTTCATTTTCCGGCACTTGGGGACGTTCCTATTGTGCCGGCATAAAAGGAACGTCCCCAAGTGCCGGGTCTCTGGCTTAGATGAAAAAAGGGGCGCCGCGGATAGATCCTGCGGCGCCCCTTTGCGTTGGCGTGTTGCCTAGGCTTTACAGCCCGTAGAGCGTGGTGAACTTGTCCTGCAGGTAGCTGCAGTAGTAGCGGGCATCGAACGCCATGCCGCATGCGCCCTTGATGAGTTCCGGCGCGTCCTTGGCGCGGCCCCACTGCCAAATGTGCTCGCCCAGCCAGGCGCGGACGGGTGTCAGGTCGCCGCTCGCGCAGGCGCCGGTAAGGTCGACGCCGTCGCGGCACATGGCCGGCACAAACATGGCGTCGTAGGCGCTGCCCAGCGCATAGGTGGGGAAGTAGCCAAACGAGCCGCCGCTCCAGTGCGTATCCTGTAGGCAGCCGTGCGTGTCGTCGGGAACGGGAATGCCCAGGTACTCATCCATGAAGCGGTTCCAAAGCGCGGGGATGTCCTTGGCCGTAGCCTCGCCGGCAAACAGCATGCGCTCGATCTCGTAGCGCACCATAACGTGCAGCGGATAGGTGAGCTCGTCGGCCTCGGTGCGGATCAGCGAAGGCTGCGCGATGTTCACGGCGTGGTAGAGGGTGTCCTCGTCGACGTCGCCGTAGACCTCGGGTGCGTGGCGGCGCAGCACCTCGAGCAGCGGTCCCATAAAGGCGCGGCTGCGACCCACGGTGTTCTCAAAGAAGCGGCTCTGGCTCTCGTGGATGCCCATGGAGGTGCCGCCCTCCAGGCACGTGCGCGCATAGGCGGGATTGACGCCCAGCTCGTACATGGTGTGCCCCGCCTCGTGGATGATGCTGTAGACGTTGGAGATGCAATCGTCCTCGTAGATGTGTGTCGCGATGCGCGCGTCACCCACGGCAAAGCCCTCGCTAAACGGGTGCTCGGTAAAGGCAAGCGTGGTGTCGTCCAGGTTCAGGCCGACGAGCTTCATAAGGTCGAAGCTCATGGCGCGCTGGGCGGCCTCGGGCACGCGGGCGTGCAAAAAGTCGGCAGCGGGCTGCTGGCCGCGCTCGCCGATGGCGTGCACGAGCGGCACAACCGTCGCCTTGACCTCATCGCAAAACGCATCGAAGCTCTCGGCAGAAAGGCCGCGCTCGTACTGGTCGAGCCAAACGTCGTATGGGTCGCGCTGGGGGTCCATGAGCTCGGCCTGATGCTTAAGTTGGGCGACGATTCTATCCACATAGGGCTCAAAGCTCGCCCAGTCATTGGCCGTCTTGGCCTTGTGCCACACGGCATCGGCCTCGCAGGTGAGCCTGGTCCAGGCCTCGGCCTCCTCGGTGGGGATGACGCTTGCCTCGCGCTGGTCGCGGCCGAGCACACGGATCTCGTCGAGCAGCTGCGGGTCGTCTACGTGTCCGCCTGCAACCGTCTCGCGCGCTAACGAGCGTACGAGCTCAACGGACTTCTCGCTGGTCAGCAGCTTGTGATGCTCGCCGGCAAGCGTGCCCATGGCGTCGGCACGGGCGGTAGCGCCGTTGACAGGAGCGATCGTCGCTCCATCGAACTCGGCAATCTTGAGCAGGTACTCGCGAGTCCACAGCTTGCCCTCGAGTTTGCGGAACTTTTTGACGGCCTTGCCGACTTTAGCGGCCTTGACGCCCTTGGCGGCCTTTGCCACGGCGGCCTTGGCCTTCTTATCGAGTTTCTTTCCCATACCGTATCCTTAATCTCGCAGGCCGAGCGCCGAAGACGGGTGCACGGCCAGTTTGCACAGCTACCTGCCTTGTACCCAGCGCGAACAAAACGGAACGCGGCGATGCGCTCGCGAAATGTGTTATCCTATAGCCCAATGCGTTGACGGAGAGGGTTTTGCCCGCCGCGTCGCCGGCAAGAGAGGGAAGGTCATGGGCTGCAAGCCTTCCTACGGTGGCAAGGGCCAAGCGTTCACTCCCGAGCAGCGACCTCAACGGGCGCGCGGCCGGTGGTAGCGAAGCCCCAGTAGGGAAGCCGTGAGCCTCGCGACAAGGGGCGCAGAGTGGGCACGGCGGGCCAGACATCCGCCGGGTCAAACAAGGTGGTACCGCGGAATTCAACCGTCCTTGGGCAATGTACATGCCCGAGGACGGTTTTTTGTTACCGAACCGGGCCGCACATCCGCAGCTATCGGGTGCTAGCCGCCCCGGCAAGCGAGATGCGCGAGAGACGAAAGGGAAGACATGAGTCTGATTGATGATCTGGTCAAACTCGAGGAAGAGGCCAAGGAGCTCGTCGCAGGCGCCGACGACGCTGCCAAGCTCGAGGCCGCGCGCGTTGAGCTGCTCGGTCGCAAGGGCCGTATCACCGGCCTGATGCGCATGATGGGCAAGCTCGCCCCCGAGGATCGTCCCATGATGGGCAAACGCGCCAACGAGATGCGCCAGCTGATCGAGGGCATGCTCGACGAGCGCACCACCGAGATGAAGGCTGCCGCCCTCAAGCACGCGCTCGAGCACGAGGCCGTCGACATCACGCTGCCGGGCATCCGTCCGCAGATCGGTCACCAGCACCTGATCAAGCAGATCATCGAGGAGGCCGAGGACATCTTCTGCGGCATCGGCTACACCGTCGAGTCCGGCCCCATGGTCGATACCTCCTACTACAACTTCACCGCGCTCAACGCACCCATGGATCACCCGAGCCGATCGGCCCGCGACACGTTCTATGTGGTCGACAACAACCCCGGCAGCGTCGCGCATCCCGAGGCTCACGCTCACGGCGAGTCCGACGTGCTGCTGCGCACCCAGACCTCGGGCGTGCAGATCCACACCATGGAGTCGCAGAAGCCGCCCATCTACATGATCTGCCCGGGCACCGTCTATCGTCCCGACACGGCCGACGCCTGCCACCTGCCGCAGTTCAACCAGATCGAAGGCCTGGTCGTCGACGAGGGCATCACCTTTGGCGATCTTAAGGGCACGCTCGACTACTTTGTTAAGTGCATGTTTGGCGAGGATCGCAAGACGCGCTATCGCCCGCATTTCTTCCCCTTCACCGAGCCTTCCTGCGAGGTGGACGTGAGCTGCCACGTCTGCGGCGGCAAGGGTTGCAACTTCTGCAAGCACAGCGGCTGGATCGAGATTCTGGGCTGCGGCATGGTCGACCCCAACGTCCTGATCAACTGCGGCATCGACCCCGAGAAGTACACCGGCTTCGCCTTTGGTATTGGCGCCGAGCGCGTCGCGGCACTGCGCTACGACCTGCCCGACCTGCGAACGCTCATGACAGGTGATATGCGCTTCCTGAACCAATTTTAGGCTTGCCCAGGCACCCCATCTTGGCGTTCAAACCGTCGCTCGCGTACCTTTAGTACGCGTCGCTCCTCTTTCACGCCAACCTGGGGCACCTGGACAACCCTAAGGCGAACGTCTTCATTTGATATTCCTCCCTTTGCGGAGATTAAGAACTAGGAGAGCTACATGCGCGTTTCTTACGACTGGCTCAAGACCATGATCGATATTCCGGAGGATCCCAAGACCCTTTCGGACGAATATATCCGTACCGGCACCGAGGTCGAGGCGATCGACACCGTGGGCGAGTCCTTCGACCACGTGGTGACCGCCAAGGTGCTCACCAAGATCCCGCACCCCGATAGCGACCACATGTATGTGTGCTCGGTCGATGTGGGCGACAAGAATCTCGACGCCGACGGCAACCCCGCCCCGCTGCAGATCGTCTGCGGCGCGCAGAACTTCGAGGCCGGCGACCACATCGTCACGGCCATGATCGGTGCTGTGCTTCCCGGCGACGTTAAGATCAAGAAGAGCAAGCTTCGCGGTGTCGTGTCCATGGGCATGAACTGCTCTGCGCGCGAGCTCGGCCTGGGCGGCGACCACTCCGGCATCATAATCCTGCCCGAGGATACGCCCTGCGGCATGCCGTTTGCCGAGTACGTGGGCTCGAGCGACACCGTGCTCGACTGCGAGATCACGCCCAACCGCCCCGACTGCCTGTCCATGATCGGCATGGCCCGCGAGACCGGCGCCATCTTCGACCGCGATTTCCACGTTGAGCTGCCCGCCATCAAGGTCGAGACCGGCCGCGCGACCGACGACGAGCTTTCCGTCGAGATTGCCGACGAGGGCCTGTGCGACCGCTACGTTGCCCGCATCGTGCGCAACGTGAAGGTCGGCCCCTCGCCCGACTGGATGGTCAAGCGCCTCAACGCCCTGGGCGTGCGCCCGCACAACAACATCGTCGACATCACCAACTACGTGATGATGCTCACCGGCCAGCCGCTGCACGCCTTTGACCTCGACACCTTTGCCGAGCGCGATGGCCACCGCCGCGTGGTGGTTCGCGCCGCCCAGCAGGACGAGAAGTTCACGACGCTCGACGGCGAGGAGCGCGTGCTCGACGCCGGCATGGGCCTCATCACCGACGGCGAGCGTCCCGTGGCACTGGCCGGTGTCATGGGCGGCATGGATTCCGAGATCGAGGACGATACCGTCGATGTGATGGTCGAGAGCGCCTGCTTCAATGCCGGCCGCACCTCGCACACCAGCCGTGACCTGTCGCTGATCTCCGACGCCTCCATCCGCTTTGAGCGCCAGGTCGACGAGACCGGCTGCGTGGACGTCGCCAATGTGACGTGCGCGCTTATCGAGGAGATCGCCGGCGGCGAGGTCGCCCCCGGCTATGTGGACGTGTTCCCCGCGCCCAAGACCATCGACAGCATCAAGCTGCGCCTGGCCCGCGTGCACGCCATCTGCGGTGCCGACATCGAGCCCGACTTTATCGAGCGCTCGCTCACCCGCCTGGGCTGCACCGTCGAGCGCGACGGCGAGGACTTTATGGTCACGCCGCCGAGCTTCCGTCCCGACCTGCCGCGTGAGATCGACCTGATCGAGGAGGTCCTGCGCCTATGGGGCATGGGTCGCGTCACGGCAACCATTCCGGCTGCCAAGAACCACATCGGCGGTCTGACGCGCGAGCAGAAGCTTACCCGCAAGGTCGGCGAGATCCTGCGCGCCTGTGGCCTCAACGAGACCACGACCTTTGGCTTTGCTGCCCCGGGCGACCTGGAGAAGATTGGCATGTCCACCGAGGGCCGCGGCTGCCCCGTGGTTCTCATGAACCCGCTGGTGGCCGAGCAGACCGAGATGCGCCGTTCGCTGCTGCCGGGCCTGCTGCAATCCGTGGCCTATAACGAGGCCCACGGCACGCCTAACGTGCACCTGTACGAGGTCGGCAGCTTGTTCCACGGTCGCGAGAACGCCAGCCTGCCCAAGGAGACCAAGTCCGTAGCGGGCGTGCTCTCGGGCCAGTGGAGCGAGCAGTCCTGGAACATGAAGTACCGTAAGCTGCGCTTCTTCTTTGGCAAGGGCATTGTCGAGGAGCTGCTTGCTCAGCTGCGCATCGAGAAGGTTCGATTCCGTCCCGTCGAGGGCGAGAGCTATGCCTTCCTGCAGCCGGGTCGTGCTGCCGAGGTGCTCTCGGGCGGTACCGTGCTGGGCTGGGTTGGCGAGATCCACCCCGAGGCGCGCGAGGCTATGGGCATTGACGAGGTCGTCGTTGCCTTTGAGCTCGACCTGGACAAGCTGATCAAGGGCGCCCGCAACCAGGAGAACTACCGTGAGTTCTCGCAGTACCCGGCCGTTGAGCACGACCTTGCTATCGTGGTCGACAACACTGTGACCTGCGAGGATCTTGAGCGTCGTATTACGAGTGCCGGCGGCAAGCTGCTCGAGGGCGTGCGCCTGTTCGATGTCTACCGCGATCCGGTCCGCATCGGCAAGGGCAAGAAATCCATGGCCTTTGCGCTTACGTATCGCTCCGACGACCACACGCTCACCAGCGAAGAGGTCGAAAAGGCGCACCAGAAGATCGTCACCAAGGTGTGCAAGGGCGTAAACGGCGAGGTCCGCGGCTAGGTCCTGCGCTGGGGTATGGGTTGGTGGCGACTGCTGCCGAATCCTACAAGACCGTTATGCTCGGTATAAGGCACTGCTGAGCCTGCATATATGACACGCGCATTACATAACGGCGTGCTGCTTTGTCGGCAGTGCGCCGTTTTGCTATGATAGCCCGCGGCGTGTTACGAATCTGACAATACGTAACACTGGCAAGGTGATTCAAGCGGCGTTGCAATTCTGTGCGCCGATAACCGGGAGGCGTACATGCACATTCCAGATAATTATCTGTCCCCGCAGACCGATGCCGTCATGGCGGTGGCGATGGTGCCCGTTTGGGTCCACTGCATCAAGAAGGTGCGCGCCACGCTCGATCGCGAGCATATGGCTTTCCTGGGCATCTGCGCCGCGTTCTCCTTCCTGCTCATGATGTTCAACGTGCCGCTGCCTGGCGGCACCACAGGCCACGCCGTCGGCGGCGCCCTCATTGCGCTGCTGCTAGGCCCCGAGGCCGCGGCTATCGCTGTCTCGGTCGCGCTGGCGCTGCAGGCGCTGCTGTTTGGCGACGGCGGCATCCTGTCCTTTGGCGCCAACTGCTTTAACATGGCCTTCGTGCTGCCGTTTGCCGCTGCTATCGTGTTTCGTGCGCTCAACAGCCGTTTGCATGGCAAGGGCTGGGGCACCTCGGTTTCGGCCGTCGTAAGCGGCTGGGTCGGCCTGTGCCTGGCGGCCCTGTGCGCGGCAATCGAGTTTGGTATTCAGCCGATGCTCTTTACCAACGCTTCGGGCGCGCCGCTGTACTGCCCCTTCCCGCTGTCCGTGGCTATTCCGGCCATGTTGATCCCGCATATGCTGGTTGCCGGCGTGATCGAGGGCGTGGCGACGGCCGCCATCTACGGTTTCATTAAGAAGACGGCGCCGAGTGTTATCGTCGGGCCCGAGGCCGTCGATGGCCAGCTTGCTGCCGAGGGCACTGCCGCCAAGAAGACTTCCCTGATTCCCACGATCATTCTGGTCGCCGTGCTTGTCGTGGCTACGCCGCTCGGCTTGCTTGCTACCGGTGACGCCTGGGGCGAGTGGGACGCTGAGGGCGCCGCGACTGCCGTTCAGGAGGCTGGTGACGACAGCCTGCAGGCTTCGGTCGGTCTTGATACCCCGACCTTTGCCGACGCTCTGCCTACGGGTGATTACCTGCAGGCCTATTCCGAGGAGCAGGGTCTTGGCTTTGCCGGTCAGGCTGTCATGTATATCCTGTCCGGCGTGATTGGCGTGGCGGTGCTTACCATCGCATTCCGTCTGATCTCGCTGACGGTTAAGGAAAGCGGTGCTCATGGCAATAGCCGAGCTGCCTAGCTGGCTTGCGGTCGAGCAGCGTTACGAGCCCGCGAGGGCTCGGCATCGTGTGATGCAAAAGAATGTCCTGCACCTGGCGAGCCTGCTTGAGCGGGTTCGCCTGGGTGGAGGCGCGCACGAGGGCGGGTCGATGGTCGACCGCGCCCTTTCTTGCGTTTCGGCTCCGGTGCGCCTGGTGGGGATGTTCGTCTGCGTCCTGTGCGTGTGTCTGACACAGAGCCCGCTGTACCTCATGTTGATGGCGGCCATTGCGCTGGTGCTCGTTGCCGTGCGCCCCGTACGCGGGCTGCGTGCGACCTTTGTGCCGGCGCTTGGCGCCGCGGGGTTCGCAGTGGTTCTGGCACTGCCTGCCCTGCTGCTGGGCGCTTCCGCTACGGGCGCCATGCTCAAAATTGCGCTTAAGACGTTCATTAACGTGTCGCTCGTGCTGGGCGTTTCGTGGACGCTCACCTGGAGCCGCATGTCGGCGGCGCTCAAGATGCTGCATCTACCCGACGAGGTCATCTTTACGTTTGATATGGCGCTCAAGCACATCGAGGTGCTGGGTCGCACGGCGCACAATCTGTGCGAATCGGTCATGCTGCGCAGCGTCGGTTCCGCGCCTGCGGGTTTTTCGCGCACCGATTCGCTGGCGGGTATCATGGGCATGACGTTTATCAAGGCGATGGAATGCAGCCGCGCGATGGACGAGGCCATGCTGTGCCGCGGTTTTGCGGGTGCGTATCCGGCGCCCGCGCGCGCCGGGTTTGGCTGGCGCGATGCGGTCTATGCGGCCGGCGTGGCGCTGCTGGCGGTGTTGTGCGCCGTGCTGTAGGCGCTGCTGGTTCCGGCTGGGGATGCAAATAGGGAAGGGCGACGTTTTGACGATCGATATGAATAGTGCGGCGGGCACGAACGGTGCGGGCGGCGCCGAGGTCGCGCCGCTCATCGAGCTGCGCGACGTGGTGTTCTCCTATGCGGGGCATACGGTTGTCGATGGCGTGTCGCTGCAGGTCGATCGTGGTGAACTCGTTGCCCTGCTCGGTCCCAATGGCTGCGGTAAGACGACGATTATGCGTCTTATTAACGGCCTTGAACTCGCGGACGCAGGGGCATGCCTGTTTGACGGGTGTATGGTCGATGCGGCATATCTCAAGGATTCCGCGACGGCCCAGCGGTTCCATCAGCGCGTGGGCTTTGTGTTCCAGAATGCCGACGCCCAGTTGTTCTGCGCTACGGTGGGTGAGGAAGTTGCTTTTGGTCCCGCGCAGATGGGGCTGCCGACAGACGAGCTCGACCGTCGCGTGCACGATGCCATGGAACTGTTTCAAGTTGCCGACCTGGTCGATGCCTCGCCCTATCAGCTTTCGGGTGGGCAAAAGAAGCGTGTGGCGCTGGCGGCAGTCGTATCGATGAACCCCGATATCTTGGTTCTCGACGAACCTACTAATGGGCTCGACGAGGATTCATGCGACATCGTGGTCAACTTCTTGCTGGCCTACGTCGCGGCGGGTAAGACGGTCTTGATGAGCACACATCACCAGGATTTGGTGCGACGCCTGGGTGCCCGTGCAATCTATATCGATCGATATCACCATGTGGTCGAGGCGCCTTCGCCGTCGTATGGAACCGAAAGCGGTGCTACGGACTAGTTGCTGCGTAGAGCGTGCGTAGCCGCCCGCGCGGCTTTGCCGTGATGGTATAGTTATCCAGGTTTTTTATGGGGGTGGCTATGCCAAGCTGGAACATTCATATCGCTCAGACGGAGCGTTTGCTGGAGCGCACCGGTGCGCTTGCCAAGAGCGTGCGCGACCGCAATGCCTTTTTGTTTGGCTGCGTGGTTCCGGATATTTTCGTGGGCTATATGGTCCCTGGCATCGCCGATCCCATCCCATACCGCATTACGCACTTTGCAAAGCCCGAGCCTATCCCTAAGCCGCGCGAGCACGAGTTCTGGGATACCTATGTGGCACCGTTGCTTAAAAGTTCACCCACCGGTGCGCTAGCCGCGGCGACCTCGATTATCGAGGAGCGCGAGCGACTGAATCGCGTGCACTATCCCCAGCGCTACAGGGATGCCGAGCCGGTTGCCGGTCCCGGCGCCTGTGAGTTCTCGCTTGCATCCGAAGATGTGGCGCAGTCGTTGCTCGATTTGACACTGGGTGTCTGGTCGCATCTGGTGGCCGATACCGTATGGAATACGCGCGTGAATCAGTACCTGGAGGCGCACGGCGGCAAGCCGTGCGAGGAGTTCCGCATTAAAAAGCAAGGCGACTTTGACTGGTTTGGCAAGACGCTCGGCATCGTTTCGATTCCGCGCGCGACCGATCGCCTGTATACTGCGGCGACGCGTTTTGGGCAGTATCCCATCCATAAGGAGTATGTGCTCAAGACCATCGGCGTTATGCACGAGATCGTGCGCGAAAACCCCGGCGATCCCGACCATCCGCCATACCGCCTACTGACCGAGGAATTCTTCGACGCGACGTTTACCGAGGTCATCGAGCTGACCGAGGCGGGATTTGCCGAGCGCGTGGCCGCTCCCGGCACGCCCGCGCTGCCCCTGATTGCGAGCTGCTAGCTGGCCGGCCCGGCAGTGAATATCTCAACCCAATTGACAAGTAGCTCTTGCCGCAGGGTGACTTCGGCGGCGCGCTCCTGTTTGGTCTTTGGGGTGTAGGAAAGTCCAGCCTTTTTATGGATGAGCTCGGCTATGTGGTCGAAGCTCTTCTTATCCTTAATCTGGCCAAAGGTAATTTGGATGACGTCGTAGCCCATGCTTGTGAGCGCGGTGGCGCGCTCGGCATCGGAGAGGCTCGCGGCTTCGCTGCCGTGGGCGGAGCGGCCTTGGCATTCAAGGATGACACCCATGCTGTCGGTGGCGCTTTCGATGAGGATATCGGCGTAGCAGCAGGTTTTGTCATACAGCGAGCGCGCGGCGTCGCTGAGTGGGATGCGCACGTTGTTTGCGATGTTGATGCCCATGCCGCCCTCGTCGCGGGGGAGCGAGATAAGCATGGAGGTCTGAACCTCAAAGGGCGAAGCGGTTTGTCCCGTCATGCGTTCGGTGGCCCAGCGAAGCTGCTTGACGCCGCGCAGGCCTGCGGCCTGCTTGGCGAACGCGGCGATATCCGCCGCGCTGAGGAGTGGTGGGTGCTTCCAAAGGTTGGTGTCGTTGCCCTTGGTGTCGACAACGCGTTCCCAACCGCAGCCGGGCGGGATGAGCTTAAGCGATATTGCTTCATCAAGCTGTTGTTGTGCACGTTTGCAGGGCTTAAACACTGCGAAGGAGCTGCACATTTCATAGCATGCCATGAGCAGCTGGTTGCGTGAGACCTGTGTAGCGAGGTTGAGCAGCGTGAACTCCGGTGAAGTGACATCAAACCCATGTTCAGTCTGTCTAAACGACCCAGGAGGCGGCTCTTGGGTCAGGAGGTGCGATTTAAACAGGCTTCGCGACCCGGATTGTGCCCGAGTGAATACAAGCCTGTGAAGCGGTGCGTGAAGCAGGTCTTTTACAACTGCATGACTTCCGAGGCCGCAACATCTGCGATCCATATTGCCAAGGCTAATGGCGGGGTAAAGGCCTAATACCTGCGGCGGGATACGGTGATAGTAAAAAGCGGATTGACCGCATAGCGTCAGGTCCATGACGTTCTCCTGATCGAAATATGCTTTTGGACCGTGCGATGCCAGCGTCAATTCGGAAGTATGCGGCAAAATCTGAACCCTGTGAGCAGACCTGGCTTTTGAGGCTAGTTTATCAGGCATTTTGTTGCGAAAAAACGGGGCGTGCTCGGAGGAATCAGAATTTGCCGCATACTTCCGAAAACCAGGACGATCTGGCTCTTGCTAAAACGATTTAGCAGCGTCGGTTAAGGTGTGGGTTTGCCACCGGGCGAACATTTTTAGCGCTTGGGACTTTATTCTTTGAGCCTCGAAGGGTGGATTTCGCACTTTTGGTAAAGAAATGAGTGCGTGTTTTGCCGTGCGCCGGCATTGGCACAGAAAAAGGGCCCGGAAGGCAAAGCCTTCCGGGCCCTTTGCAATGCAAGTGTGCTTGCAAGTGCGATTTAGCGCACCTGAGCGACGTAAGCGACGTTGGTCGAGGAGACCTTGTCCTCGAGCTGGACGCTCATGCGGGGATCGCCGGCGGTAGCGACGGTCAGGTCGCCGGCCTCGACGTAGCCGAGCTCCTTGGCGGTCTCGATCGCCTTGACGATCGTGCCGTTGACGGTGCCCTGGGTAATCTCGGCCTGGTGCGGGATAACGCCCCAGTACATGATCATCTGCTGGACGGCCCACTCGTGACGGGAGAACGCGCAGATCGGCATGTTGGGACGGAAGTGCGAGATCAGGCGAGCAGTACGACCGGTGGTCGTCGGCACGGTGATGCACTTGGCGCCAACGGTGGTGGCCATGTTCACAGCGGACATACCCACAACGTTGTTGACAACGCGGGTGCCGTGAGCGTCAGCCGGAACCTCGAGCGGAGCGTGAGCCGGGAGGTACTTCTCGGTCTCGAGAGCAATGCTGGCCTGCATCTTAACGGCCTCGACCGGGTACTTACCGGCAGCGGACTCGCCAGAGAGCATAACGGCGTCGGTGCCGTCGTAGATGGCGTTAGCAACGTCGGCAACCTCGGCGCGCGTCGGGCGCGGGTTCTGCTGCATGGAGTCGAGCATCTGCGTAGCGGTGATAACGGGCTTGTAGGCCGCGTTGCACTTGGCGATGATCTCCTTCTGGATGTGCGGAACGAGCTCGGGCTTGATCTCGATGCCCAGGTCGCCACGGGCGACCATGATGCCGTCGGAAGCCTCGAGGATCTCGTCAAAGTTCTCGACGCCCAGGGCGCACTCGATCTTCGGGAAGATTGTCACGTGCTCGCCACCGTTCTCGCGGCAAAGCTTGCGAATGCCGCGGACGGACTCGCCGTCACGGATGAAGGAAGCGGCGATGTAGTCGATGTTCTCGGTCAGGCCAAAGAGGATGTCCTGACGATCGCGCTCGGTGATGGCGGGCAGCGAGATGTTGACGTTGGGCATGTTGACGCCCTTGCGCTCGCCAATCAGTCCGTCGTTCTTGACGACGCAGGTCATGTCCTGGCCGTCGACGGACTCGACCTCGAGGGCAACCAGGCCGTCATCGATCAGGATGAGGGAGCCCTTCTCGACCTCGGAGGGCAGAGCCAGGTAGTCGAGGGAGATGTGCTCAGCGGTGCCGTGGAAATCCTCGGACGTGGGCTGAGCGGTGACGACGATCTTGTCGCCGGTCTTGACGGCAACCTTCTTGCCATCGACCAAAAGGCCGGTGCGGACCTCGGGGCCCTTGGTGTCGAGCAGGATGCCGACGGGCATGCCGAGCTCCTTGGAAATACGGCGGACGCGCTCGATGCGACCGTGGTGCTCGTCGTAGGATCCGTGCGAGAAGTTAAAACGGGCGACGTTCATGCCCGCCTTGATCATCTCGCGGATGGTCTCGTCGCTATCGCAGGCGGGACCCATGGTGCATACAATCTTGGTGCGCTTGTACATTCAGACCTCCATCTGACATCGTCTTGCGCTGATAGATAAACCATAAGAAATAAAACTGAGATGATTATAACGAAATGCCGACCGAATACCCCAAAAAATCGACCGTATGCCGAATTAGAAGTTCATTTTTTGCGAATAAACGGTATATGCAAAAACTTTACCAACCGTTCTAACCGCTGCTATCTGGGCGATATTTCAGTTTGATGATGCACCGAAGAAAAAACGTTTTATCAATGTCGAACGTCATACGGTCTGCATCGTTGCACTCGAGCCGTGTTTCCAATTGGAATGTTTTGGCTAGACGCGCCGCTTTGGGGTACCATAGCTCCACTATCAACTGCCGCTCAGCACGGCAGCCTTGATGAGCCCTTGCCCTTCTCCTGGGAATTATGATCGGGCATCAATCTGCTGAGTGGCCCGAATCCCAGGAGGGGACTCTATATGCAAAAGGAATACCTGTCCGCCGCGGCGGAGGTACTCAGCGACCAGGGTGTCGATGAGAACCTCGGCCTGAGCAACGACGAGGCGTCGTCGCGCCTCGCCAAGACAGGCCCTAACAAGCTTGAGGAAGCCGAGAAGACGCCGCTGTGGAAGCGCTTCTTTGAGCAGATGGCCGACCCTATGGTCATCATGCTGATCGTTGCCGCCGTCATCAGTGCACTCACGGGCATGGTCAAGGGCGAGCCCGATTTTGCCGACGTCGCCATTATCATGTTCGTCGTTATCGTCAACTCGGTGCTGGGCGTGGTCCAGGAAGCCAAGAGCGAGCAGGCCCTCGAGGCCCTGCAGGAAATGAGCGCGGCGCAGTCCAAGGTGCTGCGCGACGGCAAGCTCGTACACCTGCCGAGCGCCGAGCTCGTCCCCGGCGACGTGATCATGCTCGAGGCGGGCGACTCCGTCCCGGCCGACTGCCGCGTGCTCGAGAGTGCCACAATGAAGATCGAAGAGGCCGCGCTGACCGGCGAGTCCGTGCCGGTCGAGAAGCACGCCAACGTGATCGAGCTTGCTGCGGGCACCGATGACGTGCCGCTCGGCGACCGCAAGAACATGTGCTACATGGGCTCCACCGTGGTGTACGGCCGCGGTCGCGCCGTCGTGGTCGGCACCGGCATGAACACCGAGATGGGCAAGATTGCCGGCGCTCTTGCCGAGGCCAAGGAAGAGCTCACGCCGCTGCAGGTGAAGCTCGCCGAGCTCAGCCGTATTCTTACCATTATGGTTATCGTCATCTGCGTCGTGATCTTTGGCGTCGACATCATCCGTCACGGCGTGGGTAACGTCCTTACCGACCCGACTGCCCTGCTCGACACCTTTATGGTCGCCGTCTCGCTCGCCGTCGCCGCCATCCCCGAGGGCCTGGTCGCCGTCGTGACCATCGTCCTTTCGCTCGGCGTGACCAAGATGGCCAAGCGCCAGGCGATTATCCGTAAGCTTTCCGCCGTCGAGACCCTTGGCTGCACACAGACCATCTGCTCCGACAAGACCGGTACCCTTACCCAGAACAAGATGACCGTCGTCAAGCACGAGCTCGCCGCGCCCAAGGAAAAGTTCCTGGCCGGCATGGCGCTGTGCTCCGATGCCCAGTGGGACGAGGAGCTGGGCGAGGCCGTGGGCGAGCCGACCGAGTGTGCGCTCGTCAACGACGCCGGCAAGGCTGGTCTTACTGGCCTGACTGCCGAGCACCCGCGCGTGGGCGAGGCCCCGTTCGACTCGGGTCGTAAGATGATGTCCGTGGTCGTCGAGACCCTGGACGGCGAGTACGAGCAGTACACCAAGGGCGCGCCCGACGTGGTGATCGGCCTGTGCACCCATATCTACGAGGGCGATAAGGTCGTCCCCCTGACTGAGGAGCGCCGCGCCGAGCTCGTGGCAGCCAACAAGGCCATGGCCGACGAGGCCCTGCGCGTGCTGGCGCTGGCGAGCCGTACCTACACCGAGGTTCCCGCCGACTGCAGCCCCGCTGCGCTCGAGCATGACCTGGTCTTCTGCGGCCTGTCCGGCATGATCGACCCGGTCCGCCCCGAGGTGGCCGATGCTATCCGCGAGGCGCACGACGCCGGTATCCGCACCGTCATGATCACGGGCGACCACATCGACACCGCCGTGGCCATCGCCAAGCAGCTGGGCATCGTCGCCGATCGCAGCCAGGCCATCACCGGCGCCGACCTCGACCGCATGAGCGACGAGGAGCTCGATGCGCACATCGAGGATTACGGCGTGTACGCCCGCGTCCAGCCCGAGCACAAGACACGCATCGTCGAGGCCTGGAAGTCGCGCGACCAGATCGTGGCCATGACGGGCGACGGCGTCAACGACGCCCCGTCCATCAAGCGCGCCGACATCGGCGTTGGCATGGGCATCACCGGTACCGATGTCACCAAGAACGTCGCCGACATGGTGCTTGCCGACGACAACTTCGCCACCATCATCGGTGCCTGCGAAGAGGGCCGTCGCATCTACGACAACATCCGCAAGGTCATCCAGTTCCTGCTTTCGGCCAACCTTGCCGAGGTCTTCTCGGTGTTTATCGCCACGCTCATCGGCTTTACCATCTTCCAGCCGGTGCAGCTGCTGTGGGTGAACCTGGTCACCGACTGCTTCCCCGCGCTCGCGCTGGGCATGGAGGACGCCGAGGGCGACATCATGAAGCGCAAGCCGCGCAACGCCAAGGACGGCGTCTTTGCCGGTCACATGGGCCTGGACTGCGTGGTCCAGGGCCTGATCATCACCGTGCTGGTGCTGGCGAGCTTCTTTGTGGGCGTGTACTTTGACATGGGCTACATCCACATCGCCGATATGATTGCCGGCAATGCCGACGAGGAAGGCGTGATGATGGCGTTCATCACGCTCAACATGGTCGAGATTTTCCACTGCTTCAATATGCGCAGCCGTCGTGCGTCGCTGTTCACCATGAAGAAGCAGAACAAGTGGCTGTGGGCTTCTGCCGCGCTGGCACTGGTGCTGACGGTGATCGTGACCGTGCAGCCGACGCTTGCCGAGATGTTCTTTGGCCCTGTGACGCTTGAACTCAAGGGCGTTCTTGCCGCGCTGGGTCTGGCCTTCCTGATCATCCCGCTGATGGAGATCTACAAGGCGATCATGCGCGCGGTCGAGAAGGAGTAAGTTAACCTGTCCGGGCCCGCCCCACGCCCTTTCTCCCTCACTGGTCCTCGCGCTTCGCGCTGCGGGATCGTTCGGGAGAAAGGGCTTCCGGGGCGGGCCCTGCGGTATCCTTGCTGGCTTTTCTCCCGCGCGGATGATAAAGGGCTGAGGGAAAGTGTGTGAGTCGGTCGAGCAGTTGCTCGACCGACTCTTTTTTATGGGTAAAATACCTGCTCAGTTGTGTGGTTTTGTGCTGGGAGGCGTTTGTGGCTAAGGCTAAGGCTAAGGCGAAGAAAAAGACGACGGGGGCGCGGGCTAAGCGCGATCGTCGTCGGAAGCTCGCGACCGAAGCCCCTGCATCTGCTGAGGAGCTGCTGGCAAGCGTACCGGGGCTTGACGCGTTACAGGATGTTCCGGCGTTCGATGACCTGCCGGTCGATGCGGCTCAGCAGGCTGCATTTGACGACTTTTGCGCACAGGCCGAGGAGCCCGAGCAGATGCAGCTCGGTGCCGTGGTGCGCCTGGACCGCGGGTTTCCGCTGGTGGCAACTGCCGACGACACGTTTCGTGCCGAGCATGCCGTAGGGTTTGCCAAGTCGCGTGGCGAGGACGAGGTCTTGCTGCCCGCCGTGGGCGACCGCGTGGCGGTTCGCCGTGCTCCCGGGCACGACATGGGCGTGATCGAGTGCGTACTGCCGCGCCGTACGAGCTTTGAACGTTGGCGTGGCCGTGCCCGCGGTGAGCGCCAGGTGCTCTGCTCCAACGTTGACAGCGTGCTGATCGTGCAGGCGCTCGGCGCCGGCGAGGTGCTGCTCGATCGCGTCGCGCGCTCACTGGTGTTGGCGCTCGATTGCGATGCCGAGCCGGTGGTGGTGCTCACCAAGGCCGACCGCTGCGAGGCCGATGAGCTCGAGCGCGATCTGGACCGCGTGCGCCGTCTGGTGGGTCCGGACGTGCGCGTGATCGTGACATCTTCTGCCGAGGGCCGCGGCCTGGACGAGGTCCGTGTCTGCGTGCCTGCCGGGAGCTGCGCCATGATTCTGGGCGAGTCGGGTGCCGGCAAGTCGACGCTGCTCAATGCACTGCTGGGCCACGATACGTTGGCGACCGGCGGTGTGCGCGAACGCGACGACCAGGGCCGTCACACTACCGTCGCGCGCGTGATGGTGGCGCTGCCGGGCGACGCCGGTGTGATCGCCGATGCCCCGGGCCTGCGCAGCCTACCGCTCGTGGGTCACGAGCGGGGTCTGGCGCGCGCCTTCCCCGAGATTGTCGAGGCATCGCGCGCGTGCCGGTTTGGCGATTGCACACATACCCATGAGCCGGGTTGCGCCGTTCGCGAGGCCGAGGACGCCGGGCAGATCGACAGTCTGCGTCTGGAAACGTTCCAAAACTTGGCGTCATCCATGCGCGTGAGCGCTCAAATGCTCGATCCCGATGTCCATCTGTAATTGATTTTTCCTATGACAGCCGTCTCCCAACTGGTCGGGAGACGGCTTTTTTGCTGCGGAAAAGCCTCGAAACATGCAGTTTGCTGACGTGCTGACCAAAACTTTGCCACGAGCTTGACGGGCTGGTCAGCTTTTGGTCAGCGATTGGTTTGACATCGAAAACCGAGATCGCGATTGCGCCGCTTTGCACTCTGACCACCCAGACAATGGTGGTACGGGCATTCGCCCGGCACTGCCATGAGAGGAGCGGCCGTGAACAAGAGCAAGCGCATCGCCATCAGTCTGGTCGCGGGCGTGCTCGCTGCGCTGCTCTGCATGGTTTACGGCTCGTCGATTCGCTCGCAAGCCGAACAGGTCCAGGCTGAGACCTTGGCCAAGTACGGTGGCGATCGCGCCGAGGTATGCGTCGCGGCGCGCGATATCGATGTGGGCGAGACCCTCGATGAGACCAATGTCATAACCCAGGAATGGCTGACGAGTCTGCTGCCGCGTGACGCGGCGACCGAGCTGCGCCAGGTGCGCGGCGACGTGACGACTTCGCGTATTCCCAAAAACGCCGTGATCTGCAATGTCTACACCAAGGCCGAGAGCCACAAGCTCGAGGTGCCTAAGGGCAAGGTCGCCGTTTCGGTGGCGGTCGATGCCGAGCACTCGGTCGGCGGTGCTACGGGCGTGGGCAGCTACGTGGATGTGTATGTGCAAAAAGACGGCGTAACCGATCGACTGTGCGGCGCGTACGTGATCGATACCAGTGAGGATTCCGGTGCCACGCGCGAGGGCAAGATCGAATGGGTGACGCTGGCGGCTGACCCCGAAGACGTCAAGGAACTGCTGGGAGCCTCGGGCAAGGGAACGGTCAGCTTGACGATTCCCGCCACGGCGCGCGGCAAAAAGAGCGGAGGCGACGAGTGATGAAGGCGATCTGGCTTGCGTGCTGCGCGTGCGGCGATTACGGGCTGTTGCAGCGGGAAGTCGAGGGCCGTGATACGGGTGCACAGGTGCTTCGCGTGGGTGACCTGGACGGGCTGGTTTCCATGGCGCGGGCGTTTCCGTCGCGCCGCGGAGCTGCCATCATCGCGGCGTCTCTGTTTGATACCGAAGATGTGCGCAAGACTGTTGCGCGCCTGACGGCCGAAGGCCGCGTGAGTCGCGTGGTCGTGTTGATAGAAGCACTCGATCCGTCGGATATCGAGGGGCTGTTTCGCGCAGGGGCGACCGAGGTCATCGCTGCGCACAGTATATGCGGCAACGGGCGAGCGGGCGAGGGAGCGGTTGATTCCGATCGGCGCATGACGATTGAGCCCGATGCTTTTGTTGATAGGGAACCCGGGGCGCCTCGCGCTACAAGAGGCCCGCGTGTTGATGATTATGGAAAAGCGGAAGCCGAGCATGGTCGGCGCCCCCGGAACCCCCTTGTATACGATGACGCTGGAGGACCGGCGCAGCATGCTGGCGACTCCCCGGCTGTAGATATGGGATACGTGCGCGGCGTGAATCTGGCGGATGAACTCGACGAAGTTGAGGGCTTTGCCGGGTGCGGCGAGTTGTCGCTGATGCAGCATGAGCAGATTGCGCAGAACGAGCCTGCCTCGCAGACCGAACAAGCCGCCATGCCGGCTTGGACGCAGCGTGTAGTTGCGGCGGGGGAGACGGGGACGCTGTCACCGACGCCCGCCCCGCCGCCTCCGATGCCGCCGGCAGACGCTGCCGCTTCGCCGCATCGAGCTCCGGTCATCTGCGCCATTTCGGGTTCGGGCGGTTGCGGCAAGTCGACGATCGTTGCCACCATGGCACACACATCGTCGCTGTTGGGCTTGCGTGCCGCCGTGCTCGACCTGGACCTGATGTTTGGAAACCTTTACGACTTGTTAGGCGTCGATGCTCCGCACGATATGGCGGCACTTATCGAGCCGTCGGCGGCGGGCACGCTCACCGAGCCGGATATCGTGGCCGCATCGATGCGCGTCGCCCCGGGCGTTACGCTCTGGGGTCCCGTCGCGGCGCCCGAGCAAGCTGAGCTCATGGCACGTCCGGTGGAGCTGCTGCTCGATGTCCTGCGTCGCGAATCCGACGTGGTCTTTATCGATACCTCGGTCTTTTGGGGCGATGCCGTGGCGGCTGCGGTGGCGGCGAGCGACCGTTGCCTGGTCGTTGGCGATGCGGCGGTGTCGTCCGCGACATCGGCGCCGCGCGTCATTGAACTGGCAAGTCGAGTAGGTGTGCCGCGCACGCGCATGAGCGCTGTATTCAACCGGTTTGGCGCGCGCGGGGCAGACGAGGACGTCGCCATGCGCTTTGAGATTGCCTGTGCGTTGAGCTCCAAGATTCGTATCGCCGATGGCGGGCAGGATCTCGCCGCGCTCATGGCGTTTGGGCGCGCTGACGAGGCAGTGGGGCAGACCAGCGCTTTTGCGACCAGCGTGCGCGAGGCCACGCGCGAGATGCTCGTGGAACTGGGGTGCGCCGTCGGCCCTTGGAGCGATATGGTCGCCGACCGTGCAACGCGCACCGAACGTCCGCGTATCCGCCTTCCCTGGTCGCGCGAGGGTGATCAGCGATGAGCCTGCAAACGAGGATTAAGGCTGCCGGCGCTGCAGCGGCGGCAGCGCCTGTAGATGCGGGGCGTCGTCGCGCGGTGAAACGACGCACCAAGCGCGCCGTGATGGACCGCATGGGTTACGACGAAGTGGCGCGTATCAGCGCCTATATCGACCCGGCACTTGCCCGCTCGGAATTGCGTCCCGCGGTGGAGGCGGCGCTCAATGTTGAGGAGCCGACCGATCTCGCGACGCCCGAGCGCGAGACCATCATCGACGAGATTTTGGATGATGTGGTGGGCTTGGGGCCGTTGCAGCCGCTCATCGAGGACGACACCGTTACCGAGATCATGATTAACGGCTGCCGCTCGGCTTTCTTTGAACGCGGCGGCGTCTTGTACCCCATCGAGCATGCGTTTGAGGATGATGAGCAGATTCGTGTGCTTATCGACCGCATCATCTCGCCACTTGGCCGCCGTATCGACGAGCGCAGCCCCATCGTCAACGCCCGCCTCAAAACGGGCTATCGCGTCAACGCGGTGATTCCGCCTGTGGCGATTGACGGACCGATTCTCACCATCCGAAAGTTCTCGGACCGCATCTGCTCGCTGGACGAGCTTGTGGGGCTGGGGTCGCTGCCGCTTTGGTATGCGCAGCTGCTGTCGTGCGCGGTGTCGCTGCGACAGGACCTGGCGGTTGCGGGAGGCACGGGATCTGGTAAGACCACCCTGCTCAACGCGTTGTCATGCGAGATTTCCACCGGCGAGCGCATCGTGACGATCGAGGACTCTGCCGAACTCAAGTTTGCGCATCATCCGCACGTGGTGCGTCTAGAGGCGCGCGAGGCTTCAATTGAGGGCGAGGGCGCGGTGACGATCCGCGACCTGGTGACCAATGCCCTGCGCATGCGCCCCGACCGCATCGTGGTGGGTGAGGTGCGCGGTGCCGAGTGCTGCGACATGTTGCAGGCCATGAACACGGGCCACGACGGGTCGCTCACCACACTTCATGCGGGCTCAGAACAGGAGACCGTGGTGCGTCTGACGTTGCTTGCACGTTATGGCATCGATCTGCCGAGCGAGCTCATCGAGGAGCAGATTGCCATGGCGCTCGACGGCATCGTGATGTCCGAGCGCCACGCCGATGGCAGGCGCTTCGTCTCCTCGTATTCGGGGGTGCGTCGCGCCGCGTCGGGCGGCGTAGAGCTCGAGCGCTATGTGACTTTCGATGCCGCCGAGCGCACCTGGACGCTTGACCGCGAGCCGCCGTTTATCGCAGAAGGCCTGCGGTCGGGGACGCTCACACAAGAGGAGGTGGACGAATGGAGGTCGCTGTGCCCCTCGTCGTAGGGGGTTTGGCAGGGTTTTCTGTCGCGACGGCGTGCGGGGCGGAACCTCGTGTGCCGCAGGTGCCGCCGGCGGAGCTGGCGCGTCAGGCGTTCGAGACGGTGGCAGAGAATCTGCCGCGTGAGCTGGTGGAAAACGATCTGCTGAAAAAGATTGCCCGTTCGTGGGCATCGCTGGCTCCGGCGCGTCGCCTTGGCCTCGTGATCGAGGATGCTTCGGAGCGTTTGGCGTTTCTGCTGCTATCGAGCGGTGTCTGCTGCGTTTTACTAACGATGGTGTCGTTATCGCCCCTCGGGTTTGCCTTGGGACTTGTTGCTCCGATTGCCGCTGGCGCCGCTCGGGATGGCTTTGAGAGCCGGCGCGAGCAACACGATGCAGAAGAGGCCATGCCCGAGGCGTTTACCGCACTTTCCATGTCGCTTGCCTCGGGACATTCGCTGGCCCAGGGCATGCGCTTTGTGGGCGCTCATGCGCAAGAACCGGTGCATACCGAGTTTTTGCGGGTGGCGGCGGCGATCGATTGCGGTATCTCGGCGACCGACGCGCTCGATGACTTGCTCGTGCGCATCGACGCCCCCGGTCTTTCGCTTGTGACCTTGGCGCTTAAGGTGTCACAGCGCACCGGCGCTCCGCTTGCCGACTTGCTGTCCGAGGCGTCGAGCATGGTAGGGGAGCGCATTGAGTTCAAGCGCCGCCTGGATGTTAAGACGTCACAGGCGCGTATGTCGGCACACATGGTCGCGGCGATGCCGGCGGGCATGTGCGCGGTGTTGGCGCTGCTTTCGGCAGATTTTCGTCGCGGTCTTGCGACGCCTGCCGGTGCGGGCGCTGTGGTGCTGGGTCTAGCCCTCAACGTCGTTGCCCTGGTGGTTATCCGGCGCATTATGCGGGTGGAGCTATGAGCGCCCCGGTTGCAGTTGTGGCTTGCCTGTGTGCCCTGAGTGTATTTGTCGCGACGGGTTTGGATCGGGCGGATGCGCGCGAGATCGCAGGGGCCTGCAAGCGCGAGGCGGTGCGGGTCGCTGCCGCGGGTCGCTCGGTGGTCGATGCCCTGACCGCGCGAGTGAAGGGCGCGGTTGGAGCGGGCGGCCCGGCGCGAGTTTCGCTCGGCGAAGTGTCCGAGATGATCGATGTTGTGCGCTTGGGTCTTTCGGCCGGTCTTTCGTTTGATGCGGCGCTTGAGATTTTCTGCGCCAACCGCCGGTCAGTGCTGGCTCTTCGCCTTGAGCGGGCCTGCATGGCGTGGCAAGTGGGCGTGGACACGCGTGAGGACGAGTTGTTGGCCGCCGCGCGCGACCTGGACGTGCGAGCGCTCGAGACCTTTGCCATCACGGTGGGGCAGGCGCTCGCCCTGGGTGCCCCACTTGCCGAGACGCTGGCCGCTCAAAGTCGCGAGATCCGTGCGGCTCATCGCGCCGCGGTCGAGCGCGAGATCGAGCGTGCGCCCGTCAAGCTGCTGATTCCCACCGGCACGCTCATCTTGCCGGCGTTGCTTCTGTCCATATTGGGCCCGCTGCTGGGAGCAGGCGGGATGATGTAGGGAGGAATACATGAACACGATGACTGACGTTGCCGGCAAGGTCCAGAGCTGGGCTTTTTGCCGGGCGATTCGCGCTCGCCAGCATGCCAAGGAGCTGTTGCAGGAGGAGAGCGCGCAGGGTACCACCGAGTACGCCATTTTGGTGGGTGTGCTTGTGGTGATCGCGATTATTGCCATCGTTGCATTTAAAGGCAAGGTCCAAGATCTATGGAACGCTATCAGCGAGGGCATCAACAGCCTGTAGAGGACGAGCGCCCCATCGGGGTGCTGCTGGTGTTTGCTTGCCTGACCGTGGCGATAGCGGCGGTGCTTTGGGGGCTTAACGCCGCGCGGCAGCAGCGTCCTGGGGCCGCCTTCGATTCGGGCTCAGATTCGGCGGTGGCGTCTCAAAAAGATGAGATGCGAGATGCGGACGATTCGGATGTCGCTGTCACGGCGCAAACCTTTCTGCGGACGCTCGACAAGCGGTCTGGCACTGCGACGGATTCGCCTGAGGACAACGCGATTGCGGTCCGGCTTGCATGGTCCGAGGACCGACCGATGACCGAGGCAGCGGCGGATATGTTACGCGCCTACCGCGAGGTGCCAACGGCCCAGCTCGCCCTGAGCGGCTATCTCGATATTAAGGGCAACGTATGGGGCGCCATCGTGCGCGATGGGCGCGGCTGGGTCGATATGGTGACGGTTGCCGCGGATGCTGGCGATGCTTCGTGTCGTCTGCGCGCGGTGCGCCTGGTCCCGCAAACAATAAGCTCAAAGGAGGGATCGTGAAATGCATGGCGTTCTGCGTGAAGAGGTTGCCCAAGCGACTGTGGAATACGCCATCGTCACGGTGGCGCTGCTATCGATCGTGCTGGCGATTGCGGGACTTTGGCGTGCTGGCACCGATGGACGCTTGGCGGCGCTGGTTGAGCGGGCGGCATCCCATGGCGTTGCCTCGATGTCGGTTATCGACGCCGCCGCGGGCGCTAAGGACATCGCGTTGTATTGATATCGCGCGCGAGGACCGGGCGCAGTCTACGGTCGAGGCTGCTTTTTTGCTGCCGACGTTTCTGACGCTCATCCTTCTCGCACTGCAACCGGTGTGCCTGCTTTATACGCGCGCGGTCATGGAGTCTGCCGCCGCCGAGACCGCGCGGCTCATGACCACGACGACGGCGGAGGACGACGATCTTAAGGAGTTCACCCGCCGCCGGCTTGCCGCAGTGCCCAACGTTTCGATCTTTCATGCCGGCGGGCCGTTGTCGTGGGATATCGAGCTTGGCCGGGCCGGTGCGGGTGGCGTCTCGTCCGTGTCCGTTTCCGGCGAGGTCAAGCCGTTGCCTGTGATCGGTGCGTTTGCGCAGGCTATGGGTGGTACCGCCGAGGGCGGCTACGTTGAGCTCAAGGTCGATGTCTCGTATCAATCGCGTCCCGAATGGCTGGAGGGAGATTATGATTCGTGGATTGCTGCATGGGATTAAGCGTTTCTGGTCTAGATGCGTTTTGACGCGCCGTCCGAGCTGCCATCGCAAACGAGGCGGCTTTATGGGCCGCGCCGGTGTCGATCTGTTTATCGAAGACGGTGCCTACACCACGCTTTCTTCTGCCGTGGTCATCCTAGTGGTGCTCACGTTGTTGTTTTCGTCGACCGCGGCGATATGGAGCATGTCGCGTGCCGGGGATACCCAGGTGGCGGCCGATAGCGGCGCGCTGGCGGGTGCCAACGTAGTGTCGTCCTATCACACGGCTGCCACGGTGGTTGATGCGAGCATCTTGAGTCTGGGGCTGGCGGGGTTTGCCACAATCGGGACGGGCCTGGTCGCCATCCTCATCCCAGGTGCCGAACCAGTTGCCGGCAATATGGTCGACACCGGGATTGAGATCATTAAAACGCGCAACAAGTTTGCCAAAAGCGCATCGGAAGGCTTACAGAAAATCGAGACGGCTCTGCCATATCTGATCGCCGCGCGTGCCACGCAGGCGGTGTCGGCGCAGGATACCGATAGTGTGGCCTATACCGGTACGGCGCTTGCCGTGCCCAGGACATCCGAATCGGACTTCGCTGCGCTCAAAGGGTCAGAGATCTCGACCGATACCATTAAAGACACATCAGATGATTTAGAGCGTGCGGCCGAGGAGCTGCGGAAGGCTTCTGAGGACACGGCGAAGGCTAAAGAGCGCGCTTGGCTGGCGGATTGTGGCGGGTCGGACGAGAGTTCGATTGGCAAGTACTCGTGTATGTGGGAGCGTGCGAAAAAACTAGCAGAACTATCTGACAGCCAGAACCGTCATGAAAAGTCGAGCATCACATGGGAGCCGCAAATAGCGCTCGATCGCGCGAAAACCTATTACCGACAGCGCTTGGCGAATGAAAAACCTCAGGGATCGAGCGTCGAGATGAAAGCGCAGTCAGCCGCTCGAAAAGCGTTCTATGCCTATGCGATTGAAGAGGTCGATCGAGCATACATAAAAGATGATGGCGAACGGTTTTCTGCCTATATCCCACTATTGCCGCGTGTCCCAAACGAGGTGCGGCCGACCGAACTTTACACCGATGCCGCATGGCCTGTAAGCAACAACGACGGCAGAACATACCTGCATTATGGAGTCGAATGCCCCGTCTATCAGAAAGGGACTCCGAGTGGGCTGGCATCTGTTGCTGATTATGATGGTCGTGATACATGCGAAGCGTGCGGCTTCGGCGTGGTTACGCTTGGAAGCGCCCTCATGCCGCCATCGTTCATCGAAAACGGCTTCGAGTACCACTTTGACAAGTTCAAAGAGGCTCTGGAAGACTACGTCGACTGCCGCAACAAAGAACTCGAACTTGAGCGTCAGGCCGAGGATGAGGCCGACCGTGCGGGCAATGCGTTTGACCAGGCCATTAAAGCGCTTTCCGGCGAGCGCCCGCGTATCGCCCCACCTGGACGCAACGGCGTGGTCGCATTTGCAGTTTCGGGTGACATTACCAGCCCCGATCAACTTAACTCCTCGTTTAACACGGCAGTCAGGCTTGGCGATCGCGGTGCTATCTCTGCCGCGGTGCTGGCGCCCGATGAGGCGACGGCGCAAAACAACGTGCTTTCGCGATTTTTCTCGACATTGAAGGAACGCTCGGGCGGCGTTGCCGGCGTGCTCGACGGCGTCATGGATGTTTGGGGACGGCTGCTCGTGGGATACGGTGATATCCAAGGTTCGGCCGACGAACTTATGGACGAGATGATTAAAGACCTAGGAGGGGGCAGCGGTGCGTTGGGCTCCATTGCATCGTGGCTCGGCGATACCGTTTCGGCGTCCGTGGCGGCGCTGGGTTTGGAACCGTGCGACTTGCGCCTGCGAAAGCCGGTGCTGACCGATTCCGCCAACGTCATTAAGAGTCCGGGGTCTGACATTGCTGGTCTCTCTCAAGCGCAAGACAAACTGCGAAGTATTCCGTTGGGCGTGACCGATCCCAAGGCGCTTTGCGAGGCGTTGGAATATCAAGTCGAACGCACCATTAGCGGTACGGTGTTCACACTTGCGGAGATTCCTTTGCCCGGCGGCGGCTCCATCCCGCTCACCGTCGATGTCGCCACGCTGGTTGGCGCTCTGGGCGGTGGGTCGTAATGAGTATCCGCATGCGTCTGCGCGAGGAGCGCGCCCAAGCGACGGTGGAGATGGCAGTGGTTACGCCCGTTTTGCTGGTGCTGGCACTCATCGTGTACAACGTCATGGTCTTTGCCAGCGCTGTCGCGCGCTTCGACCGCGTGGTGCCCGACATCGTGTTGGCGCACGCCGTGGCGTCGGAGGGGGAGGGCGACGAAAGCTCTGCCGATGCCTCGGCGACGGTTCAGACTCAAATTCTGAATGCCATGGAAGGCTATGACTTGCAGATCGAAGTGTCGAGCGAGCAAGGCGCGGAGGCATCGGATGGTGGCCTGCTCTCCCTATCCGGTACGTTTAGGACCTACACCTGCACCATGCACTATGAGCCGTGGCCGACTTCTCTCAGCATCGCTGGCGTTCCGCTGGGGGCGCCGACAACGTTGTCGCACGAGCGCGCGGTGACGGTCGATCCATGGCGTCCGGGGGTGGTCATGTGACCGCGGTCTCGTTCTACATCGCCTACGCGCGGGCACTCAATAGGCTGGGTTGGACGCCGGCCGAGTTTGCGGTGGCGGAGTCGTTTGTCGTGCGCCTGCGCGGCATGCTGGGACGGCGTCCGGTTGCCGCCAACGGCCTGCCGCTCGTCATGGCGTTTCCACGCTGCTCTTCGGTCCATACGTGTTTTATGGCTTATCCCATCGATATCGCCTTTATCGATGCGCGCGGCTATGTCCTCGTATGCTACGAAAACGTACGTCCCTGGCGTATGTGCTCCTGTCCCGGCGCCTGGGCCGTACTAGAGCGCCCTTCAATCATTGTTTCGACCCCTGCTCTCCAACGCGTGCCGGCTTAAGGGACTGAGCGAAAAACTTCTTGCTGCCGGCTGATGCCTCTGACGTGCCGATTTATAGAACCGAGGCTGTGCTCAAAAACTTTTTTAAAATTCTCGGTTGACCGGAACGCGTCCTTGGTTATACTAATCAAGCCTTGAAACAAGGCACACCTCAAATGGCTGGGTAGCTCAGTTGGTAGAGCAGAGGACTGAAAATCCTCGTGTCAGGGGTTCGATTCCCTTCCCCGCCACCTTGAATTGACTAGGACCTCTGCAAAGGGGTCCTTTTCTTTTATCGAGGGCTCTGCGAAACTGCGTCCCGGAATTTGGCTTCAGAGTGGGATGCGTTTTCCGCTTTGAGGCCGCTTGGGAAAGCGCGACCCGGAATCCGGCGTCAGAATGGGATGTGCTTTCCTTTTGCGGTCTTTGGCGGAAACTGCGTCCCAGATCCCGCGCTCAGAACGGGATGCGCTTTCCGGCGCGTACTTCCGACGTGCGTGCACATCTCGGCGCGCCATCTCGGGCCCGCTCAGACATTCCTCCCGCTTTTGCGCCACTTTACAGACCGTTCGGTCGTCTGTCCGCACGCGCGGGTATACTCAAAACGATACTTTTCCTATGCAATACGATGCAGGCTCGGCCTGCACGATCCGAAGGGGGCAGTGATGGAGAGGATACTCGGCGTTAATCTCTCTGGCTGGTTTATTCCCGAGCCTTGGGTGACCCCGTCGCTATACGCGGCGACCGGTGCATCCAATGCGGCCGAGCTGCAGGAGGCCATGGGCACCGCCGCCTATAACGAGCGCATGCGCCGTCATTACGAGACGTTTGTGAGCGAGGATGATTTCCGTCGCATGGCGCAGATCGGTCTCAACGCCGTGCGCCTGCCGGTGCCTTGGTATGCCTTTGGCTCACAGGAGTCCGATGCCTCCTACATCTCGGTTGTCGATTACATCGACCGCGCGATTGAGTGGGCTGCCAAGTACAACATTCGCGTGCTGCTTGACCTGGCGACTGTGCCCGGTGGCCAGGGCGATTCCAACGATTCGCCCGCCACGCCGGAGGCTGTTGCCGAGTGGCATTCGTCCACTAACGGCCGCCATGTCGCACTCGACGTGCTCGAGCGCTTGGCCGAGCGTTACGGCGAGGCCGAGAGCCTGCTGGGCATTGAGCTGCTGGATACGCCGCAGATGAGTGTCCGCAAGAGTCTCTTTGCCATGACGGATGGCATTCCGGCTCACTACCTGCGCAATTTCTATCGCGATGCCTACGAGCTCGTCCGTTCGTATATGCCCGAGGATAAGATCGTCGTCTTTTCGTCTTCGGGGCATCCCAGCGAGTGGAAGCATTTTATGCGCGGCGCCAAGTACAAGAACGTCTACATGGACCTTCACCTGTACCATTACCGCGACGAGTATGCGCTCGATATCACGAGCCCCCGCGGGCTGACGACGGCGATTTCCCGTAACAAGCGCGAGCTTAAAGAAGCGATTTCGACTGGGTTCCCCGTGCTGGTGGGCGAATGGTCGGGTGCGGCGATCTTTGCCAACTCGTCGGTTACGCCCGAAGGCCGCAATGCCTACGAGCGCGTGTTTATCGCCAACCAGCTGGCTTCGTTTGCGCCGGCTGCCGGTTGGTTCTTCCAAACGTGGAAGACCGAGAAGCGCATTGCAGCATGGGACGCCCGCGCGGCGCTCGGTACGCTCGAGCGCGGCATGATTGAATAGGTTGATATGACGCAAAACAGCGCCCATACGGGCAAACTCTATGTGGTCGGCACGCCCATCGGCAACCTGGGCGACCTGTCCCCGCGCATCGGCGAGGCCTTTGCCGCTGCCGATGTCATCTGCTGCGAAGACACGCGTGTGACGTCAAAGCTGCTGATGCACCTGGGCATTTCCAAGCCGCTTGTCCGTTGCGACGAGAATGTGATCGCCAGCCGCGCCGCCGGCCTGGTCGACCGCCTGCTGGCGGGGGAGACCCTCGCCTTTGCCTCGGACGCCGGCATGCCGAGCGTGTCCGATCCCGGCCAGGCGCTAGTTGAGGCGGCGCGTGAGGCCGATGTGCCCGTCGAAGTTATTCCCGGGCCCTCTGCTTGCGTCACGGCGCTTGTTTCGTCCGGCATTCCCTGCGAGCATTTCTTCTTCGAGGGCTTTTTGGGCCGAAAGCACGGTGACCGCGTGCGCCGTTTGCAGCGCCTTGCCGTGGTGCCCGGCGCGCTCATCTTCTACGAGTCTCCACATCGCATCGTGGCGACACTCGAAGCCGTGGCCGAGGTTTTTCCCCAGCGTGAGGTTGCCGTCTGCCGCGAGCTCACCAAGTTGCACGAGGAGGTCTTGCGCGGGCCCGCTGCCCAGCTTGCCGAGGAGCTACGTGCCCGCGGCGAGGTGAAAGGCGAGATTGCGCTGGTCATCGCGCCGCCGAGCGAGGACGAAGAGGCCGGTATCGCGCCGGTTGGCGCCGCGGCAGCGGATCCCGACGAGGCCCTGCGCGCGGATATCCGCGCCGCGCTCGAGGAGGGGGAGCCCGCGTCTGCGGTGGCCAAGCGCCTGTCTCAGAAGTATTCGCGCCGCAAGCGCGATGTCTATGCCATGGTGCTCGATATGCAATAGATGGAGGATATCCAGCCCTTGCGCTAGAATCATCCTCTGTATGCAACGTTTTTCTGGAGGACAAACCCCATGGATCAAAGCAAGCCTTCGTTCTTTATCACGACGCCCATCTACTACGTCAACGCCGATCCGCACCTGGGCACGGCTTATTCCACCATCATCGCCGACGTTCAGGCTCGCTATCGCCGTTCCGTCGGCTATAACGTCAAGTTCCTGACCGGCATGGACGAGCACGGCGAGAAGGTCGCCGAGGCCGCAGCCAAGCACAACATGACGCCGCAGGAGTGGACCGATAGCCAGGCTCCGCACTTCAAGGAGCTTTGGAGCAAGCTCGAGATTTCCAATGATGACTTCATTCGCACCACCGAGCCGCGCCAGCACCATGCCGTGCAGTACCTGTGGGAGCGCATGAAGGAGTCCGGCTACCTGTATAAGGGCAGCTACGACGGCTGGTATTGCGTGCCTGACGAGACCTACTTTACCGATACGCAGGTCCAGAAGGGCGACGAGGAGTGCGGCAGCGTCGGCCAGCACCTGTGCCCCGACTGCCACCGTCCGCTTGAGCGCGTGCAGGAGGAGTCCTACTTCTTTAAGCTTTCCGCCTTCCAGGACAAGCTGCTTAAGCTCTATGACGAGCATCCCGACTTTGTCGAGCCTGCGTTTCGCATGAACGAGGTTCGCAGCTTTGTCGAGGGCGGCCTTAACGACCTTTCCGTGAGCCGTACGAGCTTTGACTGGGGCATTCAGGTCCCGTTTGACGAGGGTCACGTGACCTACGTGTGGTTCGATGCGCTGCTCAACTATATGACGGCCGTCGGCTACGGTGTCGACACCGACGAGGCGCGTGCCGAGCTGGCCTATCGCTGGCCCGCGCAGTTCCACATCGTGGGTAAGGACATCATCCGCTTCCACTGCGTCATTTGGCCCGCCATGCTCATGGCCATCGGCGAGGCCCTGCCCGAGCACGTCTTTGCCCACGGCTTCCTGACCGTGCGCAATGCCGAGACCGGCAAGGCCGAGAAGATGTCCAAGAGCCGCGGCAACGCCATCGCTCCGCAGGACGTTATCGACATGCTGGGCGTCGAGGGCTATCGCTACTACTTTATGACCGACGTCGTCCCCGGCACCGACGGTGCCATCAGCTTCGACCGCATGGAGCAGGTCTACAACGCCGACCTGGCCAACAGCTGGGGCAACCTCATCTCGCGTTCGCTCAACATGAGCGGCAAGTATTTTGACGGTTGCGCGCCCGCCAAGCCCGCATCGTTCGATGCGTTCGACAACCCGCTGGCAAAGATTGCCGATGGTCTGGTCGAGCGCTACATGGCCAAGATGGACGTGCTCGATTACGGTGGAGCCAAGGACGAGGTCATGGAGCTCATCCACGCCGCCAACCACTACATCGAGGACTCCGAGCCTTGGGCACTTGCCAAGGACGAGGCCAAGGCTGACGAGCTGGCGTTTGTGATCTACAACCTGCTCGAGGCCATCCGCATTGCCGCTCACCTGCTGATGCCGCTCATGCCCCAGACTTCTGCCGAGGCTCTGCGCCGCCTGTCCTGCGAGGACGAGGCCGCGAGCGACGACCTCAAGGGCATTTGCGCTTGGGGCCTGCTTGCTGGTGGTCAGCCCGTCGAGAAGGGCGATCCGCTGTTCCCGCGTCTGGCGTAGAGACCGCGCGAGCGCCATATCGGCAATTTGCTGTTTAGCTGTAAGGGCATGGCCGCCACGGTCCATGCCCTTTTGTTTCAAGACGCCGCCATCATGCTAAGGAGGCAACCATGACAACTTCGCCTTTGGCAAACCCCACGGCCACCAGGGAGCTGCTAGAGGAGTTTGGCCTTGCGACCAAGCATCGCCTGGGCCAGAACTTTCTAATCGACAATCATGTGATCGAGCGTATCTGCGAGCTTGCCGAGCTTGCAGGTGACGAGCGCGTACTCGAGGTGGGTCCGGGTTGCGGTACGTTGACACTTGCGTTGCTGCAGGAAGCGGCGTGCGTTACGTCCATTGAGGCCGATCCTGAGCTCGAACCGGTGCTCGACGCCCACGCCGCCGACTATGCCAACTTCCGCTTTATCATGGGCGACGCGCTTAAGGTGGGCCCGGAGCAGATTGAGCAGGCTGCCGGCGGCGAGCCCACGGTATTTGTCGCGAACTTGCCCTATAACGTGGCGGCGACGATCATCCTGCAGTTCTTCCAGACGATGCCCGCGCTCAAGCGCGCCGTCGTCATGGTTCAAAAGGAGGTTGCCGATCGCATTGCCGCAGTGCCGGGTAACAAGACCTATGGCGGCTATACGGCAAAGCTCGGCCTGTATGCGCAGGTGACGAGTCGCTTTGAGGTGCCGCCGCGTTGCTTTATGCCGGCGCCGCACGTGGACTCGGCCGTCGTGCGTATCGACCGTGTTGACGGCGTGGTGCCCGAAGGACTCGATTGCGAATTTGTGGCCCACGTGATTGATGCTGCATTTGCTCAGCGTCGCAAGACCATCCGCAATTCCATGAGCGCCAACGGCTTTGCCAAGGACGTGCTCGATGCCGCCTTTGAGGCTTGCGGTATCGCATCCACCACGCGCGCCGAAACGCTTGATGTTGCCGACTTTGTCCGCCTGGCCCAGGAGCTAATCCATGACGCTTAATGCCGAACGCGTGACGTTTACCAAGAAAAAGAAGACGGTTGCTTGTCCCGTGCCCTTGGCGCCGCTTGCCGACACGCATGCACATCTGCTTTCGTTCTGGGGCAAGGATGTGCCCGAGACGCTCCTGCGTGCCAAAGCCGCGGGCGTCGACCTGTTGGTGACGATGCTCGACCCCATCGCCGACAAGCGCAGCGTGACGGACTATAGCGACTGGCTCGTGCGCGAAATTCTGCCGATGCAGGATATCCCGCAGATCAAGTATCTTGCCGGCGTGCATCCGTATGGCGCGCCGGACTATACCGACGACGTTCACGCACAGGTCGTTGCCGCACTCGATGACCCCTTATGCGCCGGTATTGGCGAAATCGGCCTGGACTACCACATGGACTATGACGACGATATCGCGCCGGCACCCCATAACGTGCAGATTGACTGCATGGCGCGCCAGCTCGAGCTTGCCGTGTGCCGTAACGTGCCGGTGGAGCTGCATCTGCGTCACGAGGACACGGACCAGGAGCGAACCTCGCACGCGGACGCCTACAACGTGCTTCGTGAGGTGGGCGTGCCCCAGGCCGGTTGTGTGCTGCACTGCTTTGGCGAGGACCGCGCCACGATGGAGTGCTTTGTGGAGCTGGGCTGCTATATCGCCTATGGCGGTGCGGCCACCTTTAAGCGCAACGACGACGTGCGCGAGGCATTTGCGGCAACCCCACTCGATCGAATTTTGTTCGAGACGGATTGCCCGTATATGGCTCCGGAGCCCATCCGCGGTCTTGAATGCGAGCCCGCAATGATCTCCATTACGGCAAACACGCTGGTCAACGACCGTGTCGATCGTACCGGCGAGGATGCTGAGGCAATCGCGCGAGCAGCTTGGGAAAATGCCTGCAAACTTTTTCAAAAATAGTTCTTGCGTTCGCGATGGCGCTCCGTTATTCTAATTCCTGCACGCGGGCGTGGCGGAATTGGCAGACGCGTACGGTTCAGGTCCGTATGGGGGCAACCCCATGAAGGTTCAAGTCCTTTCGCCCGCACCATTGATTGAAAGAGCTCCCAGCAATGGGAGCTTTTTTGTTATGGGCCGTTTTGGCAGATTTGACATATCGATTTCGCGCGGTAGATGTCCCTGTGGTCAAAAAGTGGCAAATATGAGTACTGACATGAAAATAGAGACATTTCATGAAGCCATTTTTGCTCATTTTGCGCAACAGATGTACGCTAATTTGGCTCAACCTTGAGACAAAATGAAGTAATTTCGATAGACCTCGGGTTCAACGAGGCGATTTTGACCCAAATACGCTGTTACTAAACTGGTAACAGTACTCATATTTGGCCTTTTTTGACCATGGGTCCTCTTGTTGGTGTCACACAGCTGCTTCGTGCGGGTATCCTAATGCCAACGTGTGCCTATCAGAGGAGAGACCATGCTGTTGTCCGGTATCATCGCCGCCCTTACCAGCCTTTTGATTCCCATCATCATCCTGTTGCTGCTGCTTCCCAACGCCTGCTATGTCGTCGAGCAGCAACATGCTGTAATCATCGAACGCTTAGGCAAATTCAATCGCATCGTCAACGCGGGCTTCCACATGAAGGTGCCCATGATCGACCGCAAGGCCGCCACGGTGAGTCTGCGCACCATGAAAAACGGTTTTGGCATCGACGTTAAGACCCAGGACAACGTGACCATCGGCCTTGAGGTCTCTGCTCAGTATCACGTGAGCTATGACATGGGCGCCGGCCCGGCAGATTCGGGCATCTACAAGAGCTACTATATGCTGCAGGAGCCCGTCGACCAGATGCGTGACTTCATCACCGACGCCCTGCGCTCTTCGATTCCCGTCTACACACTCGATGAGGTCTTTGCCAAGAAGGACGACATCGCCAAGGATGTCAACGCTACCGTTTCCGAGCAGATGGCCGCCTACGGCTTCACCCTCGTGTCGACGCTCATCACCAAAATCGCACTGCCGACCGAGGTTGAGAACTCCATGAACGACATCAACGCCGCCCAGCGCAAGCGCGCTGCGGCACAGGAGCTCGCTGAGGCAGACCGCATCAAGCGCGTCACCGAGGCGACCGCCGAGGCTGAGGCTATGGAAAAGGCGGGCGAGGGCATCGCCAACCAGCGCAAGGCCATCGCGCTGGGCATCAAAGATTCACTCGAGATCATCCAGGAGACGGGCGTCGGCAACGACGAGGCCAACCAGCTGTTCATGTTTACGCAGTGGTCCGAGATGATGACGGAGTTCGCTCGCACGGGTAAAACTTCGACGGTCGTACTGCCGAGCGATTTCTCGCAGTCGGCCTCGATGTTCGAGCAGATGCTGACCGCCGGCAAAGTTCAAAACGGTTCGAAGGAGTAGGCGCGCGTGAAATACACCGTCGTTTGCGTCGGTAAGCTCAAGGAGCGCTTTTGGAAGGACGCGTGCGCTGAGTACACCAAGCGCTTAGGTGCCTATGCCAAGGTGGATATCCGCGAGGTGGCCGATATCGACCCGGCTAAGGCGGGCGGCGTGGATGCCGCGCGCGACAAGGAGGGGGCGGCAATTCTTGCTGCATTGCCGTCTCGGGCGCATGTGATCCTGCTGGCTATCGAGGGCAAGGAGCGTTCGAGTGAGGAGCTCTCGGCGCGGCTCGACGATCTTATGCTGCGAGGCAGCAGCGACATTGCCTTTGTAATCGGCGGTTCGGACGGCGTGAGTGATGAGGTGCGCGCCCGCGCCGACGAGATGCTCAGCTTTGGACGCATTACCTTGCCGCATAACCTGGCGCGTGTGGTGCTGCTAGAGCAGATTTACCGTGCCTGCAAGATCAGCCGTGGCGAGCCGTATCACAAATAGGTCGGCAATACGAAACAATGGCGTGGGACAATACCTTTCGTTTTGAGGAATGTGTCTGAAAGGACTATGAGATATGAAGATTGGATTTGTCGGTTTTGGCAATATGGCGAGCGCTATGGCCGATGGCTGGATCGCTGCCGGTGTAGCTGCGAGCGACATGTGCGCCTGCGCGGGTCGCTACGACGCACTGGTTGAGCGCTGCGAGGCGCGCGGCATGGTCGCCTGCCACGATGCCGCCGAGGTTGTCTCCGCATCCGATATCGTGGTCGCTGCGGTCAAACCGTACATGATCGAGAAGGTATTCGCCCCGCTCAAGGATGCTCTTGCCAAAAAGGTCGTTCTGTCGGTTGCCTGGACCTGGGACAGTGCCAAGTGGGAGCAGGTCCTGCCGGGCGTCGCGCATATCTCGACGGTGCCCAACACACCGGTTTCGGTGGGCGAGGGCGTCATCGCTTGCGAGAAGGCTTCCACGCTTAGTGATGAGCAGAGCGCCGTGGTGCTTGATCTGCTTGGCAAACTCGGTGCGGTGGTCGAGCTCGATACGAGCCTGCTGTTTGTGGGCGGCACGGTGGGTGGTTGCGCTCCGGCATTTGTCGCCATGGCAATCGAGGCCCTGGGCGATGCGGCGGTCAAGCACGGTATCCCGCGTGCCGATGCCTATCGCATTGTGAGCCAGATGGTGCTAGGTACGGCAAAGCTGCAGCTTGCAACTGGCCAGCATCCTGCGGCGATGAAGGATGCCGTATGCTCGCCCGGTGGTGCCACCATCAAGGGCGTCGTTGCGCTCGAGGACGCCGGCATGCGCAGCGCCCTGGTCAAGGCAATCGACGCAACTCTCCAGTAAAACCGACCAAAAAAAAGACGGGTTTATTTTTGGCAGGTATTTTCTGCGGTTTTGTCCTTTTAGCGAAAAGCGCCCCGCAACTGGCTCAATTCCAGTTGCGGGGCGCTTGCGTTTGCCCAGATAAAACAGACCATAATAAACCTGTCCCTTTTTGGCAGGTTAGTCCCAGAAGCTGTCTTCCTCATCCTCGGACTTGGGTCCGCGGTCGACGTACATCTTATGGGTACGCTTCTCCATTACAAAGGCAAGAATCGCAAATAACAGGATGCCGCCGGCGAAAAGGATGGCAAAACCGGTGCGGGTGCCAAACAAAAAGGAAAAAACTGCGTCCATTGGGTGCCTTCTTGCGTAGTTGAGTTGGGTCGTAAACGCTCATAAGTATATACTTGCCCATACATGTACAAGGTTGCAACCTAAATGGAATGTATATCGCCGGAGGATCTAATGCTTGATATCAAGTTTGTTCGCGAGAACCCCGATGCCATCGATGTCGCCATGGCTAACCGCCAGACGTCTTGGGATCGCGAGAAGTTCTTTGAGCTCGACGACGAGCGCCGTGCCGTCATCACCGAGGTCGAGGAGCTCCAGGCTACGCGCAATGCCGAGTCCAAGAAGATCGGCGCCCTGATGAAGGAGGGCAAGAAGGACGAGGCCGAGGCCGCCAAGGAGGCCGTGCGCGCCGTCAACGAGAAGATTGACGGCCTGGCCGAGCGCCGTACTGCTCTCGAGCAGGAGCAGTACGACTTCATGGCTCACCTGCCCAACATTCCTTGCGAGGCCACGCCGTACGGCAAGGACGAGGACGAGAACATTGAGCGCCGTCGTTGGGGCACCCCGCGCGAGTTCGACTTCGACTTTAAGCCGCACTGGGATCTGGGCACCGATCTGGACATCCTCGACTTCGAGCGTGGCAACAAGCTCTCCGGCAGCCGCTTTACCGTTCTCGGTGGCGCCGGCGCCCGCCTGGAGCGCGCCCTCATCAACTTCTTCCTCGATACGCACACCAGCCGTGGTTTTAAGGAGTGGTGGCCGCCCATCGTCGTCAAGCGTCAGACCATGTTTGGCACGGGTCAGCTGCCCAAGTTCGAGGACGACGCCTATCACGTCTCGGGCGACAACTTCCTGATCCCCACCGCCGAGGTTGTGCTTACCAACCTGCACGCCGGCGAGGTCCTCGATGCCGACACTCTGCCGCGTCGCTACACCGCCTTCACCCCCTGCTTCCGCGAGGAGGCCGGTTCCGCCGGTCGCGACACCCGCGGCATCATCCGTCAGCACGAGTTCGACAAGGTCGAGATGGTCAAGTTCGCTAAGCCGGAGGAGTCCGACGATGAGCTCGAGAGCATGACCGCCGAGGCCGAGTACCTGCTGCAGCAGCTGGGCCTTCCGTATCGCGTGATTAGCCTGTGCACCGGCGACTTGGGCTTCTCTGCCCGTCAGACCTACGACGTTGAGGTCTGGCTGCCGAGCTACAACGCCTACAAGGAGATTAGCTCCTGCTCCAACTGCGGTGACTTCCAGGCTCGCCGCGCCAACATCAAGTATCGCGACCCCGAGAACTTCAAGGGTTCGCGCTACCTGCACACGCTCAACGGTTCCGGCCTGCCGGCCGGCCGCACCATGGCTGCCATTCTGGAGAACTACCAGAACGCCGACGGCACCATCACGATCCCCGAGGTTCTGCGTCCTTACATGGGCGGTCTCGAGAAGATCGAGCCGGTCGCGTAACTTGGCTGCATAGGGGATATGCAAGGGCGCTCCTTCGGGGGCGCCCTATTTCGTGCGCAGGTCCATATCATGCCGTGCGGACAGCTCAATAGAAAACACACGAACAACTGTTCTGTATACAGCTATCTACCTGTTATGCTTTTGCTAAATAAGAGCGAGAGAAAGGGGACGCGATGGAGCTGTTTGATGATCGGGTGGTTTTGTTTGAGAGCGACGAGGGTGGGGAGTACCTGCTTGTAACGTGTGAGCCGTCTGGCATGGGTGGCCTGGTGGTTCGACAGACGAGTGAGGGTCCGTTGACACAATGGTGTTTTGAGGAGTCGCCGCATGTGGTCGAGACCTTTGTGACGCACGTGGGGCTTGTGGCGCTGGAGCACTTCTATGGAGTTGGGACTTCCAACCAGGTCGCGCGCATGCTGAGCATCTCGTTTGCCGATTATGATTGTGCCCAGCGGGTGAGATCGCTCCTGAGGGAACTTGATGCCAAGTTTGACGTGATCGAAAAGCCAATCGATCGTACGGGGAACGGCGGTATATGCGGAGCAGCATGACAAAACTGCGTTTCACAAAAAAGTTTGAGATTGAGCTTGACTCCAATAAGCTAAAGTGGTTTTATATGTCTTGCGCTGCGGCGTTACCTCAGCTGGATAGAGGGTCTGACTACGAATCAGAACGTCATAGGTTCGAATCCTATACGCCGCACCAATCGAACTTGAAGCCTCCGGCAACGGGGGCTTTTCTAATATGAGAAAGCCATTGTCAATAGGCATGTTCGTTCGAGCCCGGTTTGAAACCGGGCTTTTTCGTTTCCCGTCGGGAGAGCCCGCGCACGCTGCATGGCTTAGTCGACGCTTGCC
>CABUTO010000007.1 GCA_902494535.1 uncultured Collinsella sp. | reverse complement strand
GCCGCCACGGTTGGATTAGACACTCACCATTGTCGGCCTAATCCGCGGTCTTTCATGCAGCAGGGGCTCTCAATGTTTTTATGTCCTGCTCATATCGTCTCTGCCGGCACCTGGGGACAGTCCTTGCGGGGCGTCCCCACAGCGCCTATGCCAGCTTGTCGATTTGCCCAATCTCCCAAAGCGGAATATTGACGAGCATGCCCTCGTCTCTATATGCCGCCAGGGAGCTCCTCACGCAACGCTCGAGCTTGAATTTTTCGCAGGCTATTTTCAGACTCTTCGCTTTAAGGTTCTCTGCCGCCTTGACCTCAAGCGGAAGCACGGTTCCCGCATGGTCGATGGCAAAGTCGGTTTCGGCATTGCCAGAGGTAGAGGACCAATACGCGGGAGTTTTGTCCTGGAGCAAAAGCTCCTGCGCGACGTATTGTTCGGTCAGCGAACCTTTGAACTCGGTAAAAACAGCGGATCCGTTAAGAACGATGGCCGGAGAGAGACCGGAGAGCGCTCCGAGGATGCCGGTGTCGATGCAGAACAGTTTGAAGCCCGAGAGGTCTTCGTAGCTCGAGAGCGGCGCCTTTAGAGCGGAAACGCGTGGCACCTTATGAACGATTCCGTAGTCCGTGAGCCACTGGAGGCTTTCCTCGAAATCGCGTGCGCGCGCTCCGGGGCGAAGGGCGCCATAGACAAACTTCTTGTTCTCTTTGGCAAGCTGGCCGGGAAGGGATTTCCAAACCAACCTCATGCGCTCGATGATGCGGGCGGGTGCATGTTTGCCAAAATCGGATTCGTAAGCCTCGATGATTTGCTGCTGAAGCCTTCGGGCTTCGATGAAGTCGCGTGTCTCGGCGAAAGCGGAGACAACTTCGGGCATACCGCCGACAACAAGGTATTCCTTGAGCAAGTGCTCGAGCTTTTCGGTAACGTTTGCTAGAAGGTTCATGTCTGCGGCAAGGATGGCGTCGGCGAGCGGGTTGCCGTCGACGGCACGAACGAACTCAGCAAACCCCATGGGACGCATGGTGAGCTGGTCGATTTTGCCGACGGGAAATGACTCGTTTTCGCGTCGGAGCGCGAGGCCCATATAGGAACCGGCTGCTACGATGTGGCATTCGGGTGCAAGCTCGTTGAAGTACTTGAGCGAGGTGATCCCGCGTGGCGCCTCTTGGATCTCGTCGAAGATGATGAGCGTGTCTTCCGGCGTTACGGTTTGGCCACGTAGGAGTTCTATCTGGGAGATGATGCGCTTGGGGTCGAGGTTCCCATCGAACAGCGAGCGTGTGCTCGGCTCGAGCATAAAGTCAAAACGAATGACGTTTCGATACTGCTGGCTTGCGAATTCGTTAAGAAGCCAAGTCTTTCCTGTCTGGCGGGCTCCCTTAAGCAAGAGAGGTTTGCGATTCGCCCTTGATTTCCAAGCGATAAGTTCACTCATAAGCTGTCGCTGCATATTGCCTCCCAACCCTCTCGGCTAGTATAAGGCCATTTGGGAGTTTCCATCGGAAAATGTGGGAGACAACCACGTTTTTCCATCGGAAAATGTGGGAGACAACCACGTTTTTCCATCGGAAAATGTGGGAACACCAACCTAAGTCGCGGTGGAATAGTTCCTAAATGGGCTGGTAAACTGCCAAAACAGGAACTATTCCACCGCAACTTAGAGCCCCGCCGGCGTGTAAAAGAAACGAGCCCGCATCCCTTGGGGACACGGGCTCGAAAGCTCCATATGGTAGGGGCGGTGGGACGTCTGCGTATTTGCTGCGCAAATCCGCACCGGCTTCGGACGCCTGCTGGCGCCCTCGCCGGCTCGCTGCGGACGCTGCGCGTCCGCTTGACACTCGCCCCCCCCTCGCGGGTTCGAGTCCCACCGGCATCTAAAAGAAGTGAGCCCGCATCCCTTGGGGACACGGGCTCGAAAGCTCCATATGGTAGGGGCGGTGGGACTCGAACCCACAATCCTTGCGGCGAGAGATTTTAAGTCTCCTGCGTATGCCAATTCCGCCACGCCCCCGTGAGACTAGAAGTCTAGCACAAGCCGTCCGTTACGCGTTGACGGCCATCGAGTGTTGCCCCGACTTCTCCAGGAACTCCTGGAACTTGGCTTCGTCGCCCTTGTTCTTGTACTGCAGAGCCAACAGATACTCCAAGCGGCAGCTCTTGACCTTGTCGTCACCGGCCTCCTTGAGCATGCGCTCCAGCTCGGGAATGTCGTTGTGGCGCTTGAGGATCATCGTGTCGTACATCAGTTGGCATTCGTGTGCGACTGCCTCGGCCTGGCCGCCCTCAAAGCCTTTGATCTCGTGCAGCAGCTCCTTGGACTTTTTGCGGTCCTCCTGGCCAACGTAGTAGTTAAAGGCCTTAATCACCAGGTCGACGCGCTGCATCTTGGGCAGATTGAGTCCCAGCAGCAAATCGAACATCTTGTCGGCGCGCTTGTGGTCCTCGCGCAGCAGATAGGAGTTCAGGCGCAGGTAGTCGCGGTTATAGCGCGGGTACAGCATGCTGGTGAGTTTGCCATCGAGCAAACGATCGAACTCGTCCCACTGCTTGGCAGCCATAAGCTGTTGCAGGCGCTTAAACGTGGTGCGTTTTTTTACGCTAAAGAACACCGATATGGCGATACAAATAATGACGACGGCGGTCCAGAGGGTGCGGGAATCGGGCATTTTAGAGTCCTTAGTCGCTCGTAAAGCGAGCGGTATGACAACACGTGCTAGATGTATTATACGCGGCGTGCAAGCAAACTGGCATAAAAGCGCATCGAGGCCGAGCGCCATCGCTCGCTGCGGTACACTTACCTAAAGTAAACCATGAAGGGAGACATTACCTATGAAGAAGATTGTTTTGGCTTGCGGTGCTGGCGCTGCTACTTCCACGCTCGTTGCCCAGAAGGTCGCCACCATGCTCGACGCCAACGGTTACGCCGACAAGTACGAGATCGTGCAGTGCGCCATCTCCGAGGCCAAGGACGTTTGCGACGAGGGCGCCGATCTGCTGATCGCCACCACCGTTGCCCCCGAGGGCCTTACCTGCCCGTACGTGAGCGGCGTGCCCTTCATGACCGGCATGAACCGCGTCGCTGCCGAGAAGGCCGTTCTTGACGTCATGGCTCAGTAGGCGCTGACTGCATGAGTGAGCAGAACGCCAATCCGGTCGAGTTCTTTGGCATGCGCGTTGCCCATGTGGGCATTAACGCCACCGACCCGGCAGACGCCCTGGAGATCGCGGAGCTGTTCTCGACGATGATGGGTCTGCCCGTTATCGAGACCCCGGTTTCGTACTTTAACGATTCGCTGGTCGAGGTCATGAAGCAGAATGGTCGTGGCACCAAGGGCCACATCGGCTTTGCCGTCAACGACATTGATGCGGCCGAGAAGTGGTTTGCCGAGCGCGGGCTCGAGGTCAACGAAGAGTCGCGCGCGCTGCTGCCCGACGGTAGCACCAAGCTCGTGTACTTTAAGCGCGAGTTCGCCGGTTTCGCCGTGCATCTGTGCCGCGAGTAGCGCACAAGCTGCCATAGCTAGCAAAAAGGGATAGGGCCGTGTGGCCCTATCCCTTTATTTATGCCGAGGGGCTTCCTAGCGCGGCAGGCGAATCGTAAAGCGGCTGCCGACGCCCTCGACTGAGGTCACGCCAATGACGCCGCCATGGCTATCGACGATCCACTTGGCAATGGCAAGCCCCAGACCCGAGCCCTGTGCGCCGGCATCGCGTGCATTGTCGGCGCGGTAGAACCGTTCAAACGCGTGAGCTGCGGATTCCTGGTTCATGCCGATGCCCTCGTCCTCAACGCTTATGTCGATCGTGCCCGCGCCCGCATCCGGCGCTACGCCAAATGTGACGGTCGTTCCCGCATCCGAGTACTTGGCGGCGTTTTGCACGATCACGCGCAGAGCCTGCTTCACGAGCACCACGTCGACGGGCGCGTCGCAGCGCGGGTCGCTGACAAGCGCAGCGTCAAAGGCCAGCCGATACGTGTGCTCGGTATCGATCATCTGCGATTCCTCGCATACCTCGTCGACCAGTGCGGCAAGGTTGGTATTTGCGCGCCGCAGGACCGTGTGCCCGGCATCGCCGCGTGCCAAAAACAGCAGCTGCTCCACGAGCTCTTGCATGTGCTCGCTTTCGGCCTTGAGGGACGCGATAGATTCTGCCAGCACGTCCGGGTCGTCTTTGCCCCAGCGATCGAGCATGTTTACGTAGCCCTGAATCACCGCGATGGGCGTGCGCAGCTCGTGGCTCGCATCGTTGACAAAGCGCATTTGCTGCAGTTTGGCCTCTTGCATCTGGCGCAGTAGGCGGTTGAGTGCAACCTCGATGCTTGCCAGGTCGGCGTCGCCGGTAGTGACGCTCGGCGAGTCGACGCTTGCGCGCTCGATGGCCTGCTCCAGTGTTTCCATCTTGCCGCCGGAGAGCTGCATACGGCCGAGCTCGTCCACGCGCAAGGCCAGGTCGTTGAGCGGTGCCATGGTGCGGCGCACGCGATGGGCGCCGCCGAGCATGTCGAGCACGCTGATGACCTGCCAACCCACAACGACAAGGTAGAGAGGCCATAGCGCGACGAGGTCCTGCGCGAGGGGGAAAGTCTTGGTGGTACGCGCAAGCTCGACGGTATAGGTGAGCGTTGCCAGGTCCCAGCCGCGCGCAGGCGCCAGCGACATGCCGTGAACGGCGACGCCGGGGATCCATCCTGCGGTAAACGCGCCGTCGGGCAGCGTCTGGTTGTATCCATAGACGAGGATCGCCGCCGCAATCACCATCAGCAGCAGATCGAGCCAGACGTAGCTCATCAGGCGGCGCCACATATAGCCCCAGTTGATGGCGCGGGCGATGGAGGTGACGCGCTTGGCCTCGGCGTTACGCACGGCAGACATAGCCCACCCCGCGCACGGTTTGGATGATGCGGGCGCCGCCGGCGTCTTCGATCTTGGCACGCAGGTGCGCGATGTGCACGTCGACGTTGTTGGTGTCGCCCACGTATTCGTAGCCCAGCGCTTCGTGCGCGATGCGCTCGCGCGTGAGCACGGTCTCGGCATGCGCCATAAGCAGGGCGAGGACATCGAACTCGCGGGCCGTGAGCGCGATGGGTGAGCCGCCGACCGTGACTTCGCGGCGATCGGGATCGAGCACGACCGAACCCGCGGCGAGCGTGGCGGGGGAGAGCGAGGCGGAAACCTGGGTCGAGTCACTGACCGGGGGCATCGCAGTGGCGCCGACACCCGTGCCGCCTGCCGCGCCCGTCCCGATGCCGCCAACGCCCGAAGCCGCCCGCACGGCCTCCGAGCGCTTCAACGCCACGCGGATCCGTGCGAACAGCTCCTCAATCGCAAACGGCTTGGTCAGGTAATCGTCGGCGCCGGCATCGAGCCCGGCCACCTTGTCCATCACGGCATCGCGCGCGGTGACCATTATCACCGGCACATCCTTGTGCTTGCGGACGCGCCGCAGGACCTCCATGCCGTTGAGCTGCGGCAACAGCACATCGAGCAGAATAAGATCGTAGTTGCGCTCCAGCGCCAGGTCCACGGCGGTGCGGCCATCGGCGGCGTGTTCCACCTGGTAGCCCTCGTGCTCCAGCTCGAGCGTCACAAAGCGGGCGATTGTCTCCTCGTCCTCTACGATCAGGATCCGTGCCATGCGTGCCCCCGTCTGCGATTACTTGTCGTCGTTCAGATTTTGCTTGATGTCGTCCGCGGCATCGGCGGCGTGATTCATAAGGTTGTTGATACTGCCGGGCACGTCGCCGTCGCTGTCGATGCGGTAGCGCATGCCAAAGAACAGGCCAATCAGCATCAGCCAAATCGTAGCGCCCCAGGCAAACAGGGCGATGATGGGGATCAGGATGGGGATGTTGAGGATGATCGCATCGCGGCGCGTGGCGATAAACTTGGTGTCCAGGCTCAGGCGGAAGAGCTTTTTGAGGTACTCCCATACGCTGTCCATCTTCTTGGAGAAGTCGGTCTTTTCGCTCGACTTCTCGTAGGCGGCCTGCGCGGCGACCATCTCGGCTGAGGGCTCATCGACTGGCGCGGACTCGGTGGCGGCGTGCGCCGACGTGGTCTGGGTCTTGCCTTGCGACTCGAGCCAAATGATGGCGTCCAAAACGTTGCCGTCGGCGGCGTCGAGCGCGGCTTTGGCATCGGTGTAGCTCACGTTGCACTTGGTGCGGATGGTTTCAACTTTTTCGAGGTCGTCCATGACCTGTCCTTTCGTTCGATGGGCGCGACGCCGGGCGATCTGCCCGGGCGCGAGCGTTGCGTTCGGCGGCCTGCGTTGCGCGGCGCCGCCCCGCCCTTGGTCGAACTCTATAGTGCAGGTTATAGATTAAGCGATTCTTGAGCCAAGATTAACGTTGGATGAGTTTTTGGGTAGCGGTGGGAAAAGTATTAGACCTCGATAGCGGGGGATGTGGTGCCGGTGCAAAACGGCGTCAAAGGTTGGTCGAGCAGGCGGTTTCTCCATTGATGTCCGCACAGCATGTGACACTTACCCTGCCGCCCCGCTCTGCCGCGGCGGCATGCGTCTGAACAACGACCCTCTAAGGAGTTCGATACCGATGAGTGACAACACCAAGCATCTCGCAAAGAAGTGCGTTAAGGACGCGGGGCCGTGCCTCGCGCTGTGCCTTGCCGGCGCAGCGGTCGCGCTGCTGGCTGTTCTGGGGCCATTCGACGTGCTCCGAAGTGCCAGCTCTCTGCACGTTTGCATTGCTCTTGCCGGCGCCATGATGACCGGCGGCGTGCTCGATCTGATCTTTTGGGTGTTTGACCCGTTTGGATGGAAGAGCGAGGGGTAGGTCCCAAAGGATGGAAGGGCTGGAACGGTTGACTTAGTGATCGTGCAGAATGTGGGCTAGCGACTTACAGGGAAGTGGTGATCCGATGACGGTCTATGTGACGGGCGATATTCACGGCGGCGTCGACATGCAAAAGCTTCGCGACTGGGAGCTTGGGGATAGCCTGACGAGCGACGACTATCTGATTGTCGCGGGCGACTTTGGCTTTCCGTGGGATTTCTCTGCCGAGGAATGTGCCGATATCGCCTGGCTGGAATCGCGTCCCTATACCGTGCTGTTCGTCGACGGCAATCACGAGCGTTTCGATCACTGGGCGGAGCGTCCCATGGAGCTGTGGCACGGTGGGCTGACGCAGCGCCTGTCGGATACCTCGCCCATACGGCGCCTGACGCGTGGCGAGGTTTTTGAACTTGACAGCTCAACGGTCTTTACCATGGGCGGCGCCACGAGCGTGGACAAGGAATACCGCATTCCGTATTCCAGCTGGTGGCCGCAGGAGTTGCCGGATGAGCGCAACTTTGAGGAGGCGCGGGCAAAGCTCGACAGCGTGGGCTGGAAGGTCGACTACGTGATCACCCACACCTGCTCCACGCGCATGCTTTCGCCCACGCTCTACCCGGCACCTGGCTGGAATTATCCCGATGTCGATCGACTCACCACGTTTTTCGACGAGCTGGAGGACCACCTGGACTACAAGCACTGGTATTACGGGCATTTTCATCGGGATGCCAACCCGGCCGAGCGCCATACCGTGCTCTACAACTGCATCGTTCGCCTGGGCGACGAACTCCAATCCTGGGATGTTGCGTAGAGGCGGGGAGACTGGCTACTCGACCGTTACAGTGATGTTTTCCCGATGCGTACGGATAACATCCCAGCTAAAGTGCTCGACCAGCTGCTCGGCAGAGCGCGGTGTGGCGTCCGGCGCGATGCCTGTTTGCCCGGCGAGCCATCCCAACAGTGCCTCGGGTGTGCCAAAGCGGGTGCGGAGCTCGCCCAGGTCCAGATCGCGATCGCGCTTGGAAAGGCGGCGGCCGTCCGGCGACATGAGCAGCGGAATGTGCGCGTAGCGCGGTGTGGGCAGTCCCAGCAGATGTTGCAGATAGATCTGGCGCGGCGTGGAACCAAGCAGGTCGCATCCGCGTACGATCTCGGTGACGCCCATGGCAGCGTCGTCGACCACCACGGCTAGCTGGTAGGCAAAAACGCCGTCGCTGCGGCGCACCAAAAAGTCGCCGCACTCGGTGGCGAGTGCCTCGCATTGGGCTCCGTACGTGCGGTCCACGAATTCGATCACGTCGCTGGCGAGGTCGTCGACGGTGGGCACGCGCAGGCGCGTGGCGGGAGCGCGCAGGGCACTGCGGCGGGCGATTTCTTCGGCAGAAAGGCCTCGGCACGCGCCGCGGTAGATGGGCGTGCCGTCGCTGGCATGCGGCGCGCTCGCGGCGTGGAGCTCGGCGCGCGTGCAAAAGCAGGGATAGGTGAGGTCGGCGTCTTGTAGCTGGTGCAAGGCGCTCTCGTACAGGTCAAGGCGATCGTGCTGGTAGTAGGGGCCTTCGTCCCACTCAAGCCCTAGCCAGGCCAGGTCGCCAATCAGTTGAGCGGCAAGTTCCGGGCGCTTGCAGCGATCGTCTAGGTCCTCGATGCGCAACACGATGCTGCCGCCTTGGCTGCGGGCCGAAAGCCATGCGCACAGGCAGCTGAACACGTTGCCTAGGTGCATGCGGCCCGAGGGCGACGGGGCGAAACGGCCCACGACAGGCGCGAGGGCGGGGGCGAGCTTGCTGTTGGGCGCCGTCGACGTGGCCACGGCGGGCGTTGCTATGTTGCATGCGTTGATATCCATGCGGACGAGTATAGCGCGGGGTGAGGTGGGGGGCGTCGTCGATGCTCGCGAGTTGCCGAGGCTGCGTGTTGTGCGCGGCGGGCACCGACTCAACACCTCGATTACCGCCCCAAGCTCAGCCCCTTCAACCCCTCAAACGACAGAAACCCCGGCAGCTCTTCGCAACTGCCGGGGTTTCCGCGGAAAAGGGGGACATGATCCTCAAGCGAACGGCAAAGGGGCAAACCGTTTTCGCTCAACTGCTTTATGCCCCTCGCTCGCCGGCTTAATCGGCTCACGCCGCGCCCACACAAAGCCGCTACACCTGTGACGGAGCTATGAAGTGGTATCTATTGCCGGAGCGGGCTATGCCAAGGAGTGTCCCAGATTGCCGGCAGATAAGGAACGTCCCCAGGTGCCGGCCGCGGGCGTGACTTTCGTCCCGTTTGATACTCCGCTGACCTAGATGTTCGTCACATGAACCCGCAAACGTGGGACAATGACGCTACTTGTATCACAGACAAAGGATGTGCCTATGAACGCCCCCGTTGCCAAGACCTGTCGGCAGCGCTGCCCGTTTGCGCGATTTGCTTCCATTTGCGCGCTCGTCGCGTGCGCGCTGCTGCTGTTGCCCGCCGTTGCACGTGCCGACGGGTATTCCATGACCCAAACCTACATCAGTGCCACGGTCGAGGCCGATGGATCGCTGACCGTTGTCGAGGGACGCCAGTTTGATTTCGACGACGACATCAACGGCGTGTTTTGGGAGATCAATACGGGCACCAACCAGCAGGGCGGCACGGCGGGCGTTGACGTGCTGAGTGTCGAGGAAGAGGACACCGCGTTTAACAAAGTCGATAGCGCGAACAAGGGCGATTCTGGCGTCTACACGGTCGAGCAGGCCGGTGACGGCGTAAGGATTAAGGTGTTCAGCCCCCACGAGAGCGGCGACAGCGCGATTTATTACGTGAGCTACACCATGACCGGTGCGGTTATGAACTGGGCCGATACCGCCGAGCTCTACTGGAAGTTCGTGGGCGACGGCTGGTCTGCGGATTCCGACGATGTCGAGATGGAAGTGCGCTTCGCAAATGCCGCTGCTGGGACGGCGGCCGTCAAAGGCGATAACTTCCGCGCATGGGGCCACGGTCCGCTGACGGGCGACGTGTCGCTCGATGAGGACGAGCCCATGGTCACCTATACCATTCCCTGCGTGCATCAGGGCGAATTCGCCGAGGCACGCATCGCCTTCCCCAGCGACTGGGTGCCGCAGCTTGCCGCCTCGGGCGAAGAGCGCATGTCAACGATCCTGAGCGAAGAGAAGGAATGGGCCGACGAAGCTAACGCCCGCCGCGCTCACGCTCGCATGATTGCTAATGCACTTGCCGTGCTAAGTGTTGTTGCGGCGGTGGCCTTTACCGGCACAATCGTTATGCTTAAGCTGCGCAAGCGCAAGCCCAAGCCGCTTTTCCAGGACGAATATTTCCGCGATGTGCCTTCGGCCGACCATCCCGCCGTGCTTTCGGCCCTCATGAGCTGGAACGAGGTGCCCGATCAGGCATATATCGCCACGCTCATGAAGCTCACTGACGACCGTGTGATCAAGCTGGAGCAGGCGACCGTGACCAAGGCCAAGAAGGGTCTGTTGGGGCGTGAAAAAGAAGAGCAGACGTATCGCGTGACGGTGAGTGATGCGGGCTGGAAGTCGGCCAAGGGCATTGACCACATGGTGCTCAAGGTCTTCTTTGCCGGTGCTAAGCTTGACGAGAACGGTGACCGTTCGCGCACGTTCGACGAGCTGCAGCACTACGTCAAGCAGCACGCTACACCCGTGGGTGACAAGCTCGAGGACTATCAGAACACCGTTAAGGGCAAGCTGGCCGATAGCGAGTACGTTGCCTCGGACGGCATTGTTGCAATGGTGTTTTGCCTGGTTCTTGGTATCCTGATTGCCTTTGTTCCCGTGGGATCCATCTTCTTTACCGATGGCGCACAGGCGAACATTACCGCCGCGGTTATCTCGGTGCCGATTGTGCTGGTGGGCATTGGCGTGGGCCTTACGTTCCGCCGCTTTACGCCGGAGGGCGCCGAGGTGGCGGCTCGCTGCAAGGCGCTCAAGCATTGGCTCGAGGATTTCACACGCCTAAAGGAAGCCGTCCCGGGCGATCTGGTGCTGTGGAACAAGCTGCTGGTGATGGGCGTTGCCCTGGGCGTTTCGAAAGAAGTGCTGCGACAGCTGGCCGAGGCCGTGCCGCCCGAGGTGCGTGAGGCCGACGGCTTCTATGACAATTATCCCTGCTACTGGTGGTACTACCATCATTACGGTATCGAGCCTCCGCTCGATTCGTTCGATGCCGTGTATCACGAGAGCATCCGTGAGCTGGCGTCGAGCTCCGACAGCTCGGGCGGCGGCGGAGGCGGCGGCTTCTCTGGCGGCGGAGGCGGCGGCGTCGGCGGAGGCGTCGGCGGAACGTTCTAGCGCGCTCTGATTTTTGGGATGGATCTTCTCCGGCGACTGCCGACGGATCCATCCCATTTTTATGCGCTACCTACGAAGGCTGTCCCCAACGACTAATCACTGGGAACATCCCTAAATGACTAGGTATGGCTGCCAGGTTTAGGCTGTTAGATCGAGTTCGTAGAGGAAGCTTTCGCGCGGCATGTCGTGACGGCGCTCTTCGCGGTTGGCGCGGTGCGTGGCCGTGCGCTTAAAGCCGTGCAGCTCGTAGAACTTCCACGAGCAGTTGGAGTCGGTGTACAGGTGCGCCCTCGTCGCTCCAAGCGAGGACAGGTGCGAGACCGCGGCATCGAGCAGAACCGTGCCAACGCCCAGGCCATGGACATCGCGATCCACGGCAAGCAGCGTGACCTCGTTGTCGTGCGGCAACGGGCTGCTCTCGAGCAGGCGGTTGTTGGTTCGGATGGTTGCGCGCACAAATGAGAGATACTCGGCGCACGCATCGGGCTCCAGCTCACGCATCTGCGATAGCAGCGCGCGTTCGGTATCCATCCAATGTTCCTTAACGGTGGCGCCGGAGTTCTGTCCTGCGCGTGCAAGTGCAATGCCGCGCGCCTCGCCGTCAATCACCGCAACCTGCGAAAACGTCGATGACGAAAGGCAATAGGCGAGGTCGCACGCGGCCTCAAGGCGGTTGTACTCATCGTTATCCGAATTGTTATGCCAAAGTTGCTGCAGAATCAGCGCGATGGCGTCGAAGTCTTCGGTATCAAACGGTCGGTAGAGAACCCGCGAGACCATGGTGCCTCTTTCTTTTGCGGATGCATATCGAGCACAGTTCTACCACGCCATTGGCATCTAATTATGGTGCCCCTGTGTTCCATGAACTCACCGTGCCCGGTGCCGGGCCCATCCCCTCCGCTCGCAAACTTTTTCTGCACATGCGCCCGTTGCGGGGTGCATCGATGCGCTCGATGCGCTACATTAAATCAGTATTTTCAATGCCGCTGCGCGAGCGCTGCAGATCGACGTATCACCGACTCACAGAGCACGGCGGCGTACCAGACAGGAGGACTGCATGGGATCTGATGTGAAGATCGCACGCGCGTTGATCTCGGTTACCGATAAGACGGGCGTCGTCGATTTCGCACGGACGCTGGTTGACGACTTTGGCGTCGAGATCATCTCTACGGGCGGCACGGCTCGTGCCATCGAGGACGCGGGCGTTCCCGTAACCCCCATCGAGGAGTTCACGGGCTATCCCGAGATGATGGACGGCCGCGTCAAGACGCTGCACCCCAAGGTTCACGGTGCGCTGCTGGCCCGCCGCGATTCCGAGCAGCACATGCAGGAGGCCGCTGAGCACGGCATTAAGCTGATCGACCTGGTCGTCGTCAACCTGTACGAGTTCGAGAAGACCGTTGCCAACCCCGAGGTCACCTTTGCGGACGCCATCGAGCACATCGACATCGGTGGCCCCTCCATGCTGCGCTCTGCTGCCAAGAACGCCGCGAGCGTTACCGTCATCTCCGACCCGGCCGACTATGATGCCGTCCTGGCCGAGATGCACGAGACCGGTGGCTGCACCACGCTTTCCACCCGTCGTCGCCTGCAGGTGAAGGTCTACCAGACCACCGCCGCCTACGACACGGCTATCTCCCGTTGGCTTGCCGCCCAAGCAAGCGACGTGGCGGACACCTCTGCCAAGCTCGAGATCTCGCTGGAGAAGGTCGACGACCTGCGCTATGGCGAGAATCCTCAGCAGAAGGCTACGGTCTACCGCTTTGCCGAGGGCTGCGAGAACACCGCGAGCTCGCAATTCCCGCTCGTGGGCTCCGAGCAGATCCAGGGCAAGCCGCTCAGCTACAACAACTATCTGGATGCCGACGCCGCCTGGAACCTGGTCCGCGAGTTCGACGAACCGGCCTGCGTAATCCTCAAGCACCAGAACCCCTGCGGTTCCGCCGTTGCCGAGGACATCACTGCCGCCTACGACCGCGCTTTCGCCTGCGATCCCAAGAGCGCCTTTGGCGGCATCATCGCCTGCAACCGCGAGGTTCCCTATGAGCTAGTCGAGCACTTTGCCGATCAGAACAAGCAGTTCGTCGAGGTCATCATCGCCCCGAGCTACACTGCCGAGGCGCTCGAGCGCATGGCCAAGCGCCCCAACCTGCGCGTGTTGGCGACCGGCGGCGTGGACCACGGCGCCCAGGTGGAGCTTCGTTCCATCGACGGCGGCATGCTGGTGCAGGAGGTCGACCATGTGACCGAGGATCCCGCGACCTTTACGTTCCCCACCGACCGCAAGCCCACCGACGCCGAGATGGCTGAGCTCGAGTTTGCCTGGAAGGTCTGCAAGGGCGTCAAGTCCAACGCCATCCTGGTCTCCAAGGATAAGGCCGGCATTGGCATGGGCCCGGGTCAGCCTAACCGCGTTGACTCCGCACTGCTTGCCTGCGAGCGTGCCGAGGACTTCTGCGAGCGCGAGGGCGTGGAGAAGGGCGGCTTTGCCTGCGCAAGCGATGCGTTCTTCCCGTTCCGCGACAACGTCGACGTGCTTGCCGCACACGGCGTGACCTGCATCATCCAGCCCGGCGGCTCCAAGCGCGACGACGAGAGCATCCAGGCCTGCAATGAGCACAATATTGCTATGGTGTTTACGGGCGCTCGCCACTTCCGCCACTAAGTTCCGCCTTGGGACAAAATAATCTCCGCAAAAGACGGCTGCTCCGTTTGGAGGGCCGTCTTTTTGGTATAAGAGGACGGAATGACTAACACGAAAGGTATGACCATGCCCCAGATTGATGATGCCGAGCTGTTTGGCAACGCCGAGGATCAGCGTGCGTATGAGGACTTTTGCGCCAATCAGGAGGCGGTCGAGAAGTTTACGCTCGACAAGCCTGCGCTTGTCTGCCGTTGGCGCATGTCCAACAAAAAGGTACCCATGCTCAACCGCCACATCCGCGCGCTGTCTGAGCGCCTGGTGCAGGGCGAGCCACTCACCCATAACATGCTCAGCTGGGCCAAGCAGCACGTTGAGTGGTCGCTTGCCGAGGGCGATTACACCGCACGCGACGGCGTGCTCATGCTGGTGATCGACATCAACGGCAATGCCGCCATGACGGTGGGGGAGTACGAGCCGCTCGCCGATACGTCGGCCAAGGCGCTGCGTGCCCGTTCCGCTGAGGCTTGCTCCGAGGCCGACGAAACCGGCGTGGCGCCCGAGCTGCTCGCCGCCGTCAACAATGGCGAGCTTGCCTTTGTGGCGCCGGCGGACGAGTTCCTGTGCGGCACGGCGACGCTCATCGAGCAGCTGGCCCAGACCAAGGGCATCCCGGTCACGCGCGTGGACATTCCCGCGCAGCTTAAGGGCGCGCTGTTCCTGGTGAGCGACGAGCACGGCGTGGTCCCCGCAACCGAGACGGACGCTGCCGAGGCCGACGCCGCCGAGGCCGACGCTGCCACGGTCGCCTTCTTTGCCGACGGCTACGAAAAGCTCCGTGCCCGCCGCTAAATGATTTTTCTGGGACGGGGATTAAAGAATCATTTTGGTCCCCGCCACCGCTGCGAGTGCGAGGCGGACAAAACGGCCCCGCTCGCGAACAGTTCTGTCACCTGGCACCGCGCGAGGCGTGTACTCGCGACGCCGTGGGCATAATGGTGTGGAAAGTGCAAGTTACGCGAAATGGGAGGACACATGGCGCTGATCTATGTCGTTGAGGACGACGAGCCCATTCGTCGTGAGCTTATCGACATCCTTGCCCGCGCCGGGTTTGAAATCGAGGCCTGCGAATCGTTTGAGCATGTCTCGCGCGATATTCTCGCCGCCGCGCCCGACCTGGTGCTGCTCGACCTCACGCTTCCCGTCAAGGACGGCCAGCATATCTGCCACGAGGTTCGCCGCGAATCCGAGGTCCCCATCATCGTCCTCACGTCGCGCACGACCGAGATCGACGAGGTCATGGCCATGACGCTCGGCGCGGACGACTTTGTTCCCAAGCCCTATAGCGCCCGTGTGCTCGTGGCGCGCATCAATGCCTTGCTGCGTCGCACCGCGGCGGCGGGCGAGCGCAGCACGCTCGTCCACAAGGGACTGGAGATTGACCTCGCACGCTCCATGGTCACCAACACGCAAACGGGCACCAGCACCGAGCTCACCAAAAACGAGCTGCGTATCCTCTCGCTGCTTCTGAGCCGCGCGGGCAAGATCGTTTCGCGCTCGGCCATCATGCAGGACCTGTGGGACTCCGACGCCTTTGTGGACGACAATACGCTCACCGTCAACATCAACCGCCTGCGTACCACGCTCGAAAAAATCGGCATCAAGGGGTATTTGACCACGCATCGCGGCCAGGGCTATTCGGTCTAGGGGCCGGCTATGTCGTTTGGCAAGTTCTTTAAAGATGCGCTGCTTCCCGTCGCCGTGTGGACGTGCGGCGTGCTGCTGAGCTGCTTTGTGCTGACGGTCGCCGGCGCACCCGTTTCCATCGTGGTCGTGGCGGTTGGCGTGTCCTTCATCTTTGGCATGCTCGGCATCGTGATCGAGTACGCGCGCCGTCGTCGATTTTTGCACCAGCTGGAGCGCGCGGCCGAGGAGCTGGAAAGCCCCGCATGGGTGCAGGAGATGGTGCAGTGCCCGACTTATGCCGAGGGCGAGCTCGAGTACGAGGTCTTGCGCCGGGTGGGCAAAGCCGCTTGTGACGAGGTTGCCGAAGGCAGGCGCCAGACCGATGACTATCGCGACTATATCGAGAGCTGGGTCCACGAGGCCAAGCTGCCTCTGGCGGCAGCCCATCTGATTTTGGAAAACCTGGACGGCAGCGAAGATGATCTGTCGCGCGTAGATGACCTCGGTCGCGAGCTTGCCCGCGTGGAGCGCTATATCGATCAAGCGCTGTACTACGCGCGCTCGGAAGTCGTGGAACGCGACTACCTGATTCGCCGCTGGGACCTTAAGACCTTGGTGACGGGCGCGATTAAAGCCAACGCGCGCGAGCTCATTGCGGCGCATGTGGCCCCGGTGTGCGAGAACCTCGACTTCGAGGTCTTTACCGACGAGAAGTGGCTCGAGTTTATTCTGGGCCAGCTCATTCAGAACAGCATTAAATATGCGCGTGAGGACGGCGCAAAGATCGTGTTTTCGGGTGCGTTGCTGGACGAGGGTCTGGCAAGCGAGCGCATCGAGCTCACCGTTGCGGACAACGGCTGTGGCGTGTGTGCGGCAGACCTGCCGCGCGTGTTCGAGAAGGGCTTTACCGGCGACAACGGCCGCACCACCAAGCGTGCAACGGGTATTGGCCTCTACCTGGTGGCGCGCCTGTGCTCCAAGATGGGCATCGACGTCACCGCGGCATCCGAGCCCAGCGAAGGCTTTGTCGTAACATTCGCTTTTTCAACGAACAAGTTCCAATACTTTGAGTAACGCACACGGCAAACGGCCGCCCAAACAAAACGTGCCGCCCCAAACGGGGCGGCACGCCATCTTTTATCAGCCAACTCGTTGAAGTACGGTGACGAAGGCGCAAGGCCGGGAGGGGTAATCTAAGCCGACATCCCGCAGCCGCGAAGCGGCGAGGACGTCGGCGTGATAACCCCGCAGGCCCTGCGCCGGCGGGAAGGAACCTACTTCACGACCAAGATGTCGCAGTCCGTATTGCGCAGCAGGAACGTCGAAATCGAACCCAGCAGCGCATACTTGATCGAGGACAGGCCGCGGGCGCCGCAGAGCACCAGGTCGGGCTTAACCACGTCGAGCATCTCGTCCTTAAGCGTCTCGCGAATGCGGCCGGCGCGAATCATGACCTCGACCTCGGGGATGTCGGGATTGGCCTTAGCCTCTTCGAGCTGCTTGGCGATGGAGTTCTTAAACGCCTCCTCTAGGCCGTTGACCAGATCGACCGGATAGGAACCGGCGCTCTCGAGTGCCGTGGAATCGATAACGTGGCCGATGATTAGCTTGGCGCCGTTGTTCGCGGCGACCTTGATGGCGCGTGCGAGCACAAAATCCTGCTGCTCAGTACCGTCGAGTGAAACAAATACCTTGGTGTAGCCCTCGTTCATGGTTTCCTCCTTGGTCTATCGCACGGGCGCGGGGCTCGTGCGTCGGGCGGGCGCGGGCGCGTTGGCCGCCGGACACTTTATCTTGTTGCAGTTATACCCAAGGATTTCGGTTTGACCGCTCGCAATTCTGTGAACGGACGAGTTTTTTGGTAAGGGTAGGCGCAGGCGCGCCCGAACGGTTGATAATGGGACATCGCCCGCACCGTCCGCAGAACAATATCGGCGGGTGTCTAACGAGGGGGTCCCTTTGGATATCATCGAGCTTCTAAAATCTGCCTTCATGGGCCTGGTCGAGGGCATCACCGAATGGCTGCCTGTTTCGTCGACCGGTCACATGATCTTGGTGGACGAGTTCGTCAAGATGAACGTGAGCGAGACGTTCTGGAATATGTTCCTGGTTGTGATTCAGCTCGGCGCCATTCTGGCCGTCTGTGTGCTGTTCTTCCATGAGCTCAACCCGTTCTCGCCCAGCAAGGGTAAGGAGGGCCGTCGCGACACCTGGGTGCTGTGGGGCAAGATTGTGCTCGGCTGCATTCCCGCCGCGGCGATCGGCCTGCCGCTCAACGACTGGATGGAGGAGCATTTCTACAATGCTCCCGTCGTGGCGCTGGCGCTCATTGTGTACGGCGTGCTGTTTATCGTGATCGAGAACTGGCGCGCGAACAAGCGCGAGGAAATGGCCGTTGCCGGTTCGTTTGGTTCGCGTGCTGTGGTGTCGGGTGGACGTCCCGCCGGTGCGCACTTTGCGGCGCCCGCCGCGGCTACCGCTGAGGATGAGGGCGATGACGAGGATCTGGACTTTGGTTCCATCACCACGCTCGAGGACCTGAGTTGGAAGACCGCACTGGGCATCGGATGCTTCCAGGTGCTCTCGCTGATTCCGGGCACGTCGCGCTCCGGTTCCACCATCATCGGCGGCCTGCTTTTGGGCTGCACGCGTTCGGTGGCGTCCAAGTTTACGTTTTTCCTGGCCATCCCTGTCATGTTTGGCGCGAGTGCGCTCAAGCTGGTCAAGTATTTCATCAAGGGCGGTACGTTCGGTGCCAACGAGGTCGCCATCCTGGGCGTGGGCTGCGTTGTGGCCTTTGTGGTTTCGCTCATCGCCATCAAGTGGCTTATGGGCTTCGTCCGCCGTCACGACTTCAAGTGCTTCGGCGTCTACCGCATCATTCTGGGCATCGTGGTGCTTGCGTACTTCTTCGTCTTGGAGCCTATGCTCGGCCTGTAACTTGGTTGACGCTGCGCGGCGGCCAGAACGACAACTTGTCATTCAAAGAGGGTGGCATGACCAAAAGGTCTATGCCGCCCTCTTTTCATGCCAATTTGTTCGTTCTGGCCGCCGCTCGCTGCCGTTGCCGTGACATCGGTGGCTCCATTGCACCAAATCCGCTGGGGCGGGCCTGACGGTGGCGCACGGAGTCGTGGTGTGATTTGCGTCGGTGTCCGCGCGGCTCGGTATACTGGTACGGCTCAAACTATGGCGCCGCCCGCAGGCGCGCCGTCCGTCAGATGAGGAGTCGCCCATGACCCAGCCCCTGCCCTGGGAAAAGAACGCCACGGTACCCGTTCCGCCCGCGCCGGAACCCGTGCCGTTCGATGCATACACCGCCCCCGCTGCGCCGGAGCCCGAGCTCGTTCCGCTCGACATCTACGACGCTCCCGTGCCGTCGCCCAAGCCCGCCAAGCCGCTCGTCGACATCGACAGCCTTAATCCCGCCCAGCGCGAGGCCGTCCTGACCACCGAGGGCCCGTTGCTGGTGCTCGCCGGCGCCGGCTCGGGCAAGACCCGCGTCTTGACCTTCCGCATCGCACATATGCTCGGCGATCTGGGCGTTAAGCCTTGGCAGGTTCTTGCCATCACGTTTACCAACAAGGCCGCGGCAGAGATGCGCGGGCGTCTGGCAGCGCTCATCCCCAGCGGCACCCGCGGTATGTGGGTGTGCACCTTCCATGCCATGTGTGTGCGCATGCTGCGCGAGGACGCCGACCTGCTGGGCTACACCGGCCAGTTCACCATCTACGATGACGATGACTCAAAGCGCATGGTGCGTGACATTATGCAGGCGCTCGGCATCGAGCAAAAGCAGTTCCCCATCAACATGATCCGCAGCAAGATCAGCTCGGCCAAAAACGCCATGATCGGCCCCGAGGACATGCTCAAGAGCGCCGATAGCCCCAACGACAAAAAGGCCGCGCAGGTCTACCTAGAGCTGGAGCGCCGCCTGCGCGCCGCCAATGCGATGGACTTCGACGACCTGCTCGTGCGCGCGCTCGAGCTGCTGCGCACCCGTCCCGAGGTGCTCGATAAGTACCAAGAGCGCTTCCGCTACATTAGCGTCGACGAGTATCAGGACACCAACCACGTCCAGTACGAGATCGCCAACCTGCTGGCCGCCAAGTACCAAAACCTCATGGTCGTAGGCGACGATGACCAGTCCATTTATAGCTGGCGTGGCGCCGACATCACCAACATCTTGGACTTTGAGAAGGACTTTAAAAACTGCAAGACCGTCAAGCTGGAGCAGAACTATCGTTCCACGGGTCACATCCTGAGCGCCGCCAACGCCGTGGTGCGCCACAACTCGCAGCGCAAGGACAAGCGCCTGTTTACGGCCGAGGGCGATGGCGAGAAGATCCAGGCCTTCCAGGCGAGCGATGAGCGCGACGAGGGCCGCTGGATTGCCGGTGAGATCGAGAAGCTGCACTCCAAGGGCACGAGCTACGACGACATCGCCGTGTTCTACCGTACCAACGCCCAGTCGCGTATTCTCGAAGATATGTTCCTGCGCGCGGGCGTGCCCTACAAGATTGTGGGCGGCACGCGATTCTTCGACCGTGCCGAGATCCGCGACGTCATGGCCTACCTCAAGATGATCGTGAACCCGGCCGACGAGATGAGCGTCAAGCGCGTCATCAACACACCTCGCCGTGGTATCGGCTCCACCTCGATCCAAAAGATCGAGCAGCTGGCGCGCGACAACCGCTGCTCGTTCTTCCAGGCCTGCGAGATCGCGTGCGCCGAGACCGGTATGTTTAGCGCCAAGGTGCGCAATGGCCTGTCGAGCTTTGTGTCGCTGGTGCGCGAGGGTCGCCGCATGGACGGCGAGCTCAAGGACGTTGTCGAGATGATTGTCGATAAGACGGGCCTACTGCAGGCTTTCCGCGCCGAGGGCACCATGGAGTCCGAGAGCCGCGCCGAGAACATCCAGGAATTCCTGGGCGTCGCCGCCGAATTTGAGGAGACGCACGAGGATATCGAAGGTACGCTCGAGAGCTTGGAAGAGCTGCGCGCTGCCGGTGTTGCCGATGTGCCTGCTAGCGCCGAGCCCGAGCCTGTCGTGGTGAGCGCGCCTGCGCCCGAACCGGGGCCATCTGCCCCGGTATCCTCGTTTGAGGCGCTCGTTGGCGCGCGTGACGCCGCGGGCTCCAATCCGCTCGATAGCTTGGCCGCTCCGGCGCTGTCTCCGCAGGATGCCCTGGCCGCCGCCATCGCGGGCAACGCGTATGCCGCGCCGACGGAGATGCCGGCGGGTGCCGTGCATGCCGACGAGATCGAGCGCACCTACGGTCCGCTCACCTGTAAGGCGCTGCCGGCGCTCATGGAGTGGCTGGCCCTGCGCTCCGACTTGGATTCCCTGGCCGGCGAGACGCATGCCATTACCATGATGACCATCCACTCCGCCAAGGGCCTGGAGTTCCCGGCGGTGTTCGTGGCCGGCATGGAGGAGGGTATCTTCCCGCACGTGCACGACTTTGGCGGTAGTGACGATCCGGGCAAGCTCGAGGAGGAGCGTCGCTTGGCCTACGTCGCCATCACGCGTGCTCGCAAGCGCCTGTTCCTGACCTATGCGGCCACGCGTCGCACCTACGGCTCGACCTCTGCCAACCCGCGCTCGCGCTTCCTCAACGAGATTCCGTTTGAGGATATCGAGTTTAGCGGCATCGGTTCTGCCGGTTTTGAGGGCACGGGCTGGGAGAAACGCGGCGACCGACACGGCACCTTTGGATCGGGTATGGGCTCGGACATGTATGGCGGCAAGGTGTTTGGTTCGCATACGCGCTCGACCGGCGGTTCTGGTTCACGTGGTGGATCGAGCTTTGACGATTTCTTTGGCGGCAGCAGCTACGGGACCGAGCGCCATCGTGGGGTTTCGCCCGATGCCGGCCGTGTTGCCTCGACCTTTGGTTCGGGTGCGCCGCGAGCCAAAAAGCCGTCGTCCAAGGTGTCCCCGACGGTGGAGCGCAAGGTCGATCGTGCCAGCGCATCGCAGGACTTTGCCGCGGGCGATACCGTGAGCCACAAGACTTTTGGCACAGGTACCGTGCTCTCGGTCGTCGGAGACATGATCGAGGTCCAATTCGAAAAGACCGGCCAGACCAAAAAGCTTATGAAGGGCTTTGCTCCGATCGTCAAGCTGTCGTGATCCCGGCGGACCTGGGCGGGCGTATGGGGCAACATCGCCTGCTCGGGCAGTCCTGCTCGCACGGAGAGCACATTAAGTGCTCTCCGGCTCGTGCGGAACTCGCGATCGATGTTGCCCCATACGCCCGCCCAGGTCCTTAGATAACGTTGCTTGCGAACGTCGCTCTGCTCGTCCGCTTTTTTGATCTGGAGAGCCGGGTGGGCTGATATATATGGATAAGGGGCTCCTCCGTTGGTGGACGGGGGAGCCCCTTGTTGCGTTTTGGTTGTTGCTGCGACCTAGAGGTGGCTGATGATCAGTTCCATCTTGCCTTCGAGGTCGATGGAGCTGACGGTGTTCGGGGCCAGCAGGTGGCTTCCCTTGTGGACGGGGTCGCCGCAGACGGTGCCTTTGCCGTCGATGACCGACAGGCACATGAAGGGCCAGCGCTGGTCGAGGATCTTGCTGCCGTCGACACGCACGCGATCGACGGTGTAGCAGGGGTTAGACTCGAGCTCGGTCACGCCGTCCACCTCGGGCGCGGTCACGGTACCATCGACCGGGGCCTGGACGTCAAAGTCGATGCAGTCGAGGCTCTGCTTAATGTGCAGCGGGCGCAGTTTGCCGTCGGTGCCCGGGCGATCATAGTCGTACAGACGATACGTCACGTCGCTCGACTGCTGCGTTTCCAAAATGAGCGTGCCGGCCTTGATGGCGTGAACGGTACCGGAATCAATCTGGAAAAAGTCGCCCTTGTGGATCGGTAGTACGTTGAGCATGTCGTCCCAGCGGCCGTCCTTGATCATCTGTGCGGCCTCAGTGCGGTCTTTAGCACGCTGGCCGACGATGATCGTGGCGCCGGGCTCGCAATCCAGCACGTACCAGCACTCGGTTTTACCCAGGCTGCCGTTCTCGTGCTCGGCGGCGTACTCGTCGTTGGGATGAATCTGGATCGAAAGGTCGTCCTTGGCGTCCAGAATCTTGATGAGCAGCGGGAACTCCTTGCCCTCGCAGTTGCCAAAGAGCTCGCGGTGCTCGGCCCACAGCCACGACAGCGTGTGGCCGGCGTACGGTCCCTCCGCAATCTGGCAGTCACCGTTGGGATGGGCCGAGATGGCCCAGCACTCACCGATGGGACCTTCGGGAATGTCGTAACCAAATACGGTTTCGAGCTGGCGGCCACCCCAGATCTTCTCGTGGAAGATCGGCGTCAGTTTAATCAAATCGGACATATTCATACCCCCATTATGTTGCGCGGGCGTTGCACAAAACAGCTCAAAACGAGCGCCCGCGTGACTACAAAAACCTATGCCAACGTTACGTTGTGCAACTCAAAGCGGTCGCCAACGTTGCGCGAGATCGAATACTCAAAGGCGGCGCCGCTGTCCAAAAAGCCAATTTGGGTGAGCTCGAGCAGGGGAGAGCCAAGTTTGGTGTCCAGACGCTCGGCTTCTTCCTCGGTTGCTGCCACGGCGCGAATGGTACGGTGGAAGCTCGAAATCTTCAGCCCACATTGCTCGCGGATGAAGCGGTAGACCGATCCGTACAGGTCCTTCTTTTTCAGCCCCGGAATCAGCTCGAGGGGCATGTAGGTGTACTCGATAACGATGGGCTTCTCATCGGCCTGGCGCACGCGCACAACGTGATAGGCAAAGTCATCCTCGGCAATTCCCAGCTGGGCTGCGATGTCCGCCGGTGGATTAACGATCGAGAAATCGTAGACCACCGAGGTCACCTTCTCCCCGCGGTGCTCATACGAAAAACCCTGGGCACGGTCGTTTTTGCCCTGGAAAAACGCCTGGCCGGGAAGCCCCGCCGTGTCCTTAACGTAGGTACCCGATCCACGCCGGCTGGTAATAAGACCTTCTTCGGTGATTTGTTCAATAGCTCGTTTGACGGTGATTTTGGAAACGTTATAGAGCTTGCAGAACTCAACGACGGTAGGAAGCTTGTCGCCCGGTTTAAGAGCGCCATCCTCGATAGTGCGACGAATATCTGCAGCTATCGCCTCGTATTTGGGAATCATGGAACCTCCTTTCCAACTTGGTTGAGTATAAAAGAAAGTATAGTTAACACCTAAGCATCCCTATTATATATTTAAAAAGTTCGAGAAAGATATAATTAAAAGTCGCTTTGCATATAAATTAGAGCGCTCTAAATAGATAAACATCTGAGTAATGTCGTGTTAAGCGGCCATTCGCGTTTTCCCAGATAAAATCTGCCAAAACAAACCTGTCCCTTTTTGGTAGGTTTTTGCCTTGGGAGCGGTACCATACAGGCAATGTTTAAACGAGAAAGGCGGGCTCCCATGGAACCTAAGCAGTACTACATCGGCATCGACGTCGGCGGCACTTCGGTTAAGGAGGGCCTGTTCGACGAGGACGGCAACCTGCTTGCCAAGGCCAGCGTGCCCACGCCTCCTATCGTTGACGCTGCGGGCTTTGCCGCGGTGACCGAGGCTATCGACCAGGTGGTCGCCAAGGCACAGATTCCGCGTGCCTTTGTGGCGGGCATTGGCCTGGCCGTTCCGTGTCCCATCCCGGCGTCGGGCGATGCCAAGGTCAAGGCCAACATTGCCATTAACCTGCCCGAGCTGAGGGTCGCCATTCAGGAGCACTGCCCCGATGCGGTCGTTAAGTATGAGAACGATGCCAACGCCGCTGCCATGGGCGAGGCCTGGCTCGGTTCTGCCAAGGGCGTGCAGAACGTAGTTATGGTCACCATCGGTACCGGCGTGGGCGGCGGCGTTATCGTTAACGGCGATGTGGTATCGGGCGTTGTGGGTGCTGGCGGCGAGATCGGCCACATGTGCCTGAACCCGGCTGAGGAGCGCACCTGCGGCTGCGGCGGCCATGGCCACCTGGAGCAGTATTCCAGCGCCACCGGCGTGGTGAGCAACTACCTTGCCGAGTGCAAGAAGGCGGGCGTCGACCCCATCGAGCTCACCGGCCCCTCCGATTCCAAGGACGTGTTCCAGGCCTGCCGCGAGGGCGACAAGCTTGCGCTGGCCGCGGCCGATACCATGGCCGACTATCTCGGTCGCGCACTGGCGCTTATTGCCAACGTGGTTGATCCCGAGATGTTCCTCATCGGCGGCGGCGCCTCTGCCTCGGCCGATGTCTACCTCGACAAGGTTCGCGAGCACTTTAAGCAGTACGCGCTTTCCGCCTCGCGCGAGACGCCCATTAAGGTCGCTTCGCTCGGAAACGACGCCGGCATCATCGGTGCCGCCTACGTAGCCCTGCGCGCCGCCGGCAAATAGCTGGTGCAAGGAGGCCAAGGCTGCGCCCCAAAATATGCCGTGGCCCTTCCGTCTGCGAAGGCTCGGCATCGGCGTGCTACCATAGCTACGTCCAAGTACACATATCAAGTGGAGGATATCCATGGCAAACGTTCTTGTCTTTGGTCACCAGAACCCCGATAACGACGCCATCATGAGCGCACTCGTCCTGTCCCAGTTGCTCAACCAGGTTGAGTATGCCGGCAACACCTACGAGGCCTGCGCCCTTGGTCAGCTTCCGGCCGAGTCCGCCAAGCTGCTCGCCGACGCTGGCATTGCCGAGCCCCGCGTGATTGATTCCGTCGAGGCCGGTCAGCTCGTCGTCCTCACCGACCACAACGAGTCTGCCCAGTCCGTCGCCGGCCTTAAGGACGCCACGGTCTTTGGCGTCATCGACCATCACCGCATCGGCGACTTCGAGACCGCCGGTCCGCTGCACTACATCTGCCTGCCCTGGGGCTCCAGCTGCACCATCGTCACCAAGCTTGCCGGCGTGCTCGGCGTTGAGCTTTCCGACGTCCAGGCCAAGCTGCTGCTCTCGGCCATGATGACCGACACGCTCATGCTCAAGAGCCCCACCACCACCGATGTCGACCGCGCCGTCGCCGCCAAGCTCGGCGAGCAGGTGGGCGTCGATCCGGTCAAGTTTGGCATGGAGGTCTTCCTCACCCGTCCGTCCGGCTCCTTCACTGCAGCCGAGATGGTCGGCAACGACATCAAGATGTTCGAGCCCGCCGGCAAGAAGCTGCTCATCGGCCAGTACGAGACCGTCGATAAGAGCCGTGCGCTTGGCATGATTGACGAGATCCGCGAGGCCATGCGCGCCTACGCCGCCGAGAAGGGTGCCGACGGCATTGTCCTGTGCATTACCGACATCATGGAGGAGGGCTCGCAGGTCCTGCTCGAGGGCGAGACCGAGGCTGCTCAGAAGGGTCTGGGCATTGCCGACGAGCACGACGGCGTCTGGATGCCGGGCGTCCTCTCCCGTAAGAAGCAGGTCGCTGCCCCCATCATGGCCGCCTGCTAGGTTTAGTTGACCAAACGCCACGACCGGATCGCGGACGCCCCGCGCTCCGGTCGTTTTTTGTGCGCGGCGCCGCGTTGTCTCTTGGATAGGCGCGCCCGTGCCGTTGAGCAAATAATGTTCAACCTGTGGTTCCGCTTTTCGGCCACGCCTGCGTGCCTGTCGTGCAGGGTAGGCTAGATGCAAGCGTAATACGTTAGAGCGCGGCACCGCCACTTGGGCGGGCCGTGCTTTTTTAAGACGGGAGCTTTCCCGTGAAAGGAGCCGCCCATGGCAGCACCCGAGCAGCTGTTTAACGTTCGTGAGCGCAAGCGTTTTGAGCGCCACGACATTTGGGAGCGCATCACCGAGAACGGCACGATTTCCGCCGCCGTCATGGTCTTCGCCGCCATCGCCGCCGTCATTTGCGCCAACACCGATGCCTACGAGGCCATCCATCACTTTTTGGAGACCCCGCTGTATGTGGGTCTGGGCAACCTTACGGCCGGTCTCACCGTTGAGCTTTTCGTCAACGACTTCCTCATGGCGATCTTCTTTTTGTTGGTGGGCATTGAGCTTAAGTACGAGATGACGGTCGGCGAGCTCAAGAACCCGCGCCAGGCTATGCTTCCCATGCTGGCGGCCGTGGGCGGCGTCGTCGTTCCCGCCTGCATCTATCTGATCTTTAACCATGCCGGCGCGCACAACGGCTGGGCCATTCCCATGGCAACGGATATTGCCTTTGCGCTGGGCGTGCTGTCGCTTTTGGGCAACCGCGTGCCCAACGGCGTGCGCGTGTTCTTCTCGACGCTCGCCATCGCCGACGACCTCATTTCCATCGCCGCCATCGCCATCTTCTACGGTCAGAGCCCCAATCCGTTTTGGTTGGGCGCCGCCGCGCTTGTGACCTGCGCGCTCGTGTGGCTCAACAAGACGCAGCATTACCGCCTTGCCCCGTATTCGGTACTGGGCCTGCTGTTGTGGTTCTGCATGTTCAAGAGCGGCGTACATGCCACGCTTGCTGGCGTCATCTTGGCCTTTACCATCCCGGCCAAGTGCGGTGTTAAGCTCGACAGCCTTACCGATTGGTTGGGGGAGTGCCTGCCGCTGCTCGATGACCGCTACGACGACGAGGCGCACATCCTGGGCCAGCATGACTTTACCGTCTCGACCACCAAGGTCGAGCGCGTCATGCACCGCGTGACCCCGCCGCTCATCCGCATGGAGCGTCTGATCTCCACGCCGGTCAACTTTGTGATTCTGCCGATCTTTGCGTTCGTGAACGCACAGGTTCGCCTAGTGGGCGTGGACATGAGCACGCTACTCACCGACCCGGTGACGCTCGGCGTGTACTTTGGCATGCTGCTGGGCAAGCCGATCGGTATCTTTGGCATGACGTTTGCCCTGGTTAAGCTCAAGATCTCCGAGCTGCCGCGCAATGTCAACTGGCACATGATTGCCGGTGTGGGCATTCTGGGCGGTATCGGCTTTACCATGTCGATCCTCATCAGCGGCCTTGCCTTCCCGACGGCCCAGTTTGAGGTTCTGGCCGCCAAGGCCGCTATTCTTGCCGGCTCTGTCACCGCGGCCGTACTTGGCATGATCTACATGAGTGTGATCTGCAAACACCCCGCGCCCAAGGACGAGTAAGAGCGCGAAAACCGGCTCCAGAACCGATTCGGGCGCGTTCAAAATGCGGATTCGGGTGGTGCTTGCCGCCTGCCAGACACGCCAGTGGTCAAAAAACGCCGTTTGTGAGTACTGTCACAAACGGCGTTTCATTTTAGGTGCGGAAAATAATGAACAAAGTTATAAGAACTGTACGTTAATGAGTGACCATCGACTTCCAATTTGGCGCTAGCTGACGGTGATTGGGGAGTTTCAAGTCGAGTTTTGCCGATTTCGACCAAGAATCGCTGCTACTAAAAGGGTAACAGTACTCATATTTGCCCTTTTTTGGCCACAAGCCCTAAAACAAGCCTCGCCAAGGTCGGGAAACGGGCCAAATCGCCGGCCTCGAGGCTTATTCCACGGTGCCGTAGATGGCGCCCCAGCCGTGGGCGGCCAAGGCGGAGTTGAGCTGGTCGCAAAGTGACTGGCGGTCGTAATAGCCGGGCGGTAGCAGGTTGACGATTTCCATGAGGTCGGGCGCCAGGTCCAAGATTTCTGCCTGTACGATTAGATCCAGGCGGTCGATGGCGTGGCGGTCGTAAAACAGCCCGTCGACCAGGCGCTGCAGGTCGCCGAATTCCTCGGCCTGGAACGATCCGTACTCCATAGTGCCTCCTTGGGCGCTCCACGCCGGCGTGCGCGGCGATTCGTAATTCATTGCGATGGACTTAATCTATCACGGCTTCATAACGTTGCGACGGTGGCGGTCTATACTTAGAAGAATTGCAACGTACCGCTTCGTGAAAGGTCGCACCCATGCAGACGATCTACCAGAAGATGGAAACCACCGAACTCGATGCCGCCATCGAGGCGCTCAAAGCCGAGGTCGCCGAGGTCAAGGCCAAGGGCCTGGCGCTCGACATGGCCCGCGGCAAGCCGTCGCCCTCCCAGGTGGACATCTCTCGACCCATGCTCGATATCCTCAATGCCGATGCCGATCTGCACGACGGCAATGTCGACTGTTCCAACTACGGCTGCTTTGAGGGCATTCCCTCGGCACGCAAGCTAGCGGGGGAGTTCCTGGGTTGCCCCGCCGAGCAGACGCTCGTGCTGGGCTCGTCGAGCTTGCTGATCGAGCACGATATCGCCGGTATGTTCTGGCGTTGCGGCTCATGTGGTAGCGACCCTTGGGAGGCTTACGAGGCCGCGCACGACGGCAAGAAGGTCAAGTTCCTGTGCCCGGTTCCCGGCTACGACCGCCACTTTGGCATCACCGCCGATCTGGGTATCGAGAACGTCCCCGTCGCGATGACCGACAACGGCCCCGACATGGACGAGGTCGAGCGCCTCGTCGCCGCCGACGATTCCATCAAGGGCATCTGGTGCGTACCCAAGTATTCCAACCCCACGGGCATCACCTTTAGCGAGGACACTGTGCGCCGCCTGGTTGAGATGCCCACGGCCGCGCCCGATTTCCGCATCTTCTGGGACAACGCCTACTGCGTGCATGACCTGTACGACGAGACCGATGAGCTCGCCAACATCTTTGACCTCGCTCGCGCGGCGGGCACCGAGGATCGCGTGGTGGCCTTTGCATCGACGTCCAAGATCACCTTTCCGGGCGCCGGTATCGGCTTTATCGGTGCGAGCCCCGCGGTTATCTCGGAGTTCTCCAACCGCCTGAAGGCCGGCCTCATCAGCGCCGATAAGCTCAACCAACTGCGCCACGTGCGTTTCCTTCCCACCATCGAGGCGGTCAAGGAGCACATGAAAAAGCATGCCGAGTTCCTGCGCCCGCGCTTTGAGGCTGTCGAGCGCAAGCTTACCGAGGGCTTGGGCGATACTGGTTGCGCTACCTGGACGCACCCCCGCGGCGGCTACTTTGTAAGCTTCGATGGTCCCGAGGGCTCGGCCCAGAAGGTTGCTGCGCTTTGCGCAGACCTGGGCGTTAAGCTCACGCCGGCCGGTGCCACCTGGCCTTATGGCAAGGACCCGCGCGACACCAACATCCGCATCGCGCCGAGCTATCCCACGGTCGAGGACCTGGAGGCCGCGCTCGATGTGCTGGTGCTGGCTGTGAAGCTTGTCGCTGCCGAGCTTGCGCGTGCCGAGCGCGCCTAACGCGCGGCTTCCCGTACTATCCGCACTTTCGATACACAAAGGAGCGTATACATGGATTTGGGTATTTCAACCAACCCCACGCCAGAGCTCTACACCATTAAGGTAACCGGCGAGATCGATATCTCTAACGCCGATAGCCTGCGCAATGCCATCGACCTGGCGCTCGAGCAGCCCACTGAGGCCGTTGAGCTCGATTTTGCCCAGGTGAGCTACATCGATTCGACGGGCATTGGCGTGCTCGTGGGCGCCGCGCACCACGCGGCCGACCACAGCAAGCGCTTTAGCTGCACCAATGTGCAGCCCCCGGTGATGCGCGTGGTCCAGCTGTTGGGTGTCGACCAAGAGATTTCGATCACCGCTGCATAATCTTTGCCCCCAAAAGGGCGTGCCGTTTGGCATATGTTTGTGATGCGCTCGGACGTTTTGGCGTCCGGGCGCTATACTTGATCGAATGAATAGACGAGTTCCGGCCGAATGGCGCGGTGCGGGCTCGACTCACATCGAGCCTTGGAGGTATGTGTGTTTGGTATTGGAGAGGGTGAGCTCGCGATCATCGTGGTCTTCGGCTTTTTGCTGTTTGGCCCGGATAAGCTCCCGCAGATGGGCCGCACGATCGGCCGTGCCATCCGTCAGTTCCGCGAGACGCAGGAAAAGATGACGGCCGTTGTTCAGTCCGAGATTATCGATCCGGTGAGCGAGGCCGCGTCGGCCCCGGTCAAGCCCAAGAAGGCTGCTGCGACCGACGACGATTCCGATGCGGACGAGGATGCCGCCGAGACGGCAGCGCCCGCCAAGAAGGAGACCTTTGCCGAGCGTCGCGCCCGTCTTGCTGCCGAGAAGGCCGCGAGCGAGGCTGCCGCCGAGGGCGAGGGTGCTGCTGAGGAGTCCGAGGCCGAGGGTACCGAGCCTGCCGCTGTCGCCGCTGTCGCCGCTGCCGCCGTCGAGCCCGAATCTGCTGCAGAGCCGGAGCCCGAGCCCGAGCCGGCAGAGCCCACGACGGCCGACCTCTACGCCCGTCGTCCCCGCAAGCGCAAGGCCGTCGTCGACCAGCTCGCTCGCGAGCTCGAGGCCGAGGACGACGCCGCTGCCGCCGACGCCCCGAAGGGAGGCGATGAGTAATGCCTATCGGACCTGCGCGCATGCCGCTCTTCGATCACCTGGGAGAGCTCCGTCGCCGCCTGACCATCGTGGTCGTGTCGGTGTTTGCCGCCGCCATCGTGCTGTATTTCGCCACGCCCGTGGTGCTCGACATCTTGGAAGATCCCATCCGCTCCTTTGTGCCGGACGGTAAGTTCTACATCACCACCACGCTCGGCGGCTTTGGCCTGCGCTTCTCGCTGGCCATCAAGATGGCCGTGGTCATGTGCACGCCCATGATCATCTGGCAGATTCTGGCATTTTTCCTGCCGGCACTGCGTCCCAACGAGCGCAAATGGGTCGTGCCCACGGTGCTCGCCTCGACGGTGCTGTTCTTCCTGGGTGCCATCTTCTGCTACTTCATCATCATCCCTGCGGGCTTTGAGTGGCTTATCGGCGAGACCTCGGCCGTCGCCACGGCGCTGCCCGACCTGGAGAACTACGTCAACATGGAGCTGCTCTTTATGATCGGCTTTGGTGTGGCGTTTGAGCTGCCGCTCATCATCTTCTATCTGTCCGTCTTCCACATCGTGTCCTACGCTGCTTTCCGCGGTGCCTGGCGTTATGTATACGTTGGCCTGCTCGTGGGTTCGGCTGTGATCACGCCCGACGGCTCGCCCGTTACGCTGGGTCTCATGTATGGCGCCCTGCTCTCGCTCTACGAGATTTCGCTCGCCATCGCCCGTGTGGTCATTACCGCGCGCGAGGGCAAGGAGGGCTTGTTCGTGAGTCGTCTGGACCTGTTCTCGGACGACGAGGACGACGAGGAGTAAAACGGTATGCACGAAGTTGGCATTGTCAACGGCATACTCGATACAGTGATTCGCGCGGCGCGTGGGGCGGGGGCCTCGCGCGCCGTTTTGGTAACGCTGCGTATCGGGGACATGACCGAGGTCGTGCGCGAAGCACTCGACTTTGCGTGGGAGACATTTCGCGATGAGGACCCGCTCACGCGAGGCTGCGAGCTTGCCGTGGAGGAAGTCCATCCACAAAGCGAGTGTCTGGACTGCGGGGAGGTCTTTGAGCACGATCGCTTCCATTGCCGCTGTCCCCAATGTGGCGGCGCCAACGTGCGTCTGCTGCACGGCCGCGAGCTCGATATCGCGAGTATCGAAATCGAAACCCCCGACGATTAGCCCGCTAGCCATCTGGTGATGGGGTATAAAGGGGCCAAAGTAAGGAGTGCCGAGTATGGCTGAGAAAACGATTGATATCGCGTCGCCGATTCTGTCGCGCAACGAGCGCCTGGCAGATCAGCTGCGACAGCGATTTAAAGAGACAAGCACCTATGTGATCAATGTGCTGTCGAGCCCCGGTTCGGGCAAGACCACCACGATCCTGGGCACCAACGAGCGCCTGCGCGACAAGGCTGGCCTGCGCTGTGCCGTCATCGAGGGCGATATTGCCTCGGATGTCGACGCCATCACCATGAAGGAAGCCGGCATGCCCGCCATCCAGATCAACACGGGTGGCCTGTGCCACCTCGAGGGCAACATGATCATGGAGGCCGTTGACGCGTTCGACCAGGCCGTCGGTCTGGAGAACATCGACGTCATCTTTATCGAAAACGTGGGCAACTTGGTCTGCCCGGTCGACTTTGACCTGGGTGAGAACCTGTCCATCATGATTCTCTCGGTGCCCGAGGGCGACGACAAGCCCATCAAGTACCCGGGCATCTTCCAACACGCCGGCGCGCAGCTGCTCAACAAGGTTGACGTGGCTCCGGCTTTCGATTTTGACATGGATAGGTATACTAAGACACTCGATGACCTCAATCCGCAGGCGCCGCGGTTTGCCGTGAGCGCGCGCAAGGGCGAGGGCATGGATGCCTGGTGCGATTGGCTCATCGGGCAGATTGAGCAAGCAAGGGCGTAAGTCGGCCGCCATACGGGCGGGCGTAGCCGCAGAGATACGAGATAGGAGCCTCTTTTGAAGCTCATCATCGCCGAGAAAAACGACGCCGCGCGTCAGATCGCCGAGCGTCTGTCCACGGGTAAGCCCAAAAAGGACAAGGTGTACAACACCGCCATCTACCGTTTTGAGTGGAAGGGCGAGGAGTGCGTGACGATCGGCCTTGCCGGTCACATCCTCGCGCCCGATTTTTGTGACAGCGTGCTGTTCGATAAAAAGCTGGGCTGGTATTCGGTCACCGAGGACGGCGAGATGCTGCCGGCCGACATACCCGATGGCTTGGCACGTCCGCCCTACGACACCAAGCGCAAGCCGTTTCTTGCCGATGGCATCTCCATCAAGGGCTGGAAGCTCGAGAGCCTGCCCTATCTCACCTGGGCGCCCGTCATTAAGCTACCGGCCGAGAAGGAGCTCATTCGTTCGCTCAAGAACCTCGCTAAAAAGTCCGACAGCGTCATCATCGCCACGGACTTCGACCGCGAGGGCGAGCTGATCGGTTCGGACGCCCTCAACAAGGTGCGCGAGGTTGCGCCGGACTTGCCGGTTGCCCGCGCCCAGTATTCTTCGTTTACCAAGGCCGAGATCACGCAGGCCTTCGATAATCTCGTCTCGCTCGACCAGAATCTGGCCGACGCCGGCGAGAGCCGCCAGCACATCGACCTCATTTGGGGTGCGGTGCTCACGCGCTACCTGACGCTCGCCAAGTTTGGCGGCTTTGGCAACGTGCGTTCCGCCGGCCGCGTGCAGACGCCGACGCTTGCCCTGGTGGTCGAGCGCGAACGCGAGCGCATGGCGTTTGTGCCCGAGGACTATTGGCAGATTCGCGGCATGGGTGCCGCGCAAGGCGCTGCCGAGGACGATCGCTTTAAGATCGCGCACAAGACGGCGCGCTTTACCGACAAGGATGCTGCTGAGACGGCGTACGGTCACGTTGACGGCGCTACGACGGCAACCGTCGCCGCGGTGACCAAGCGCTCGCGCAAGCAGCAGCCGCCCACGCCGTTTGCGACCACCTCGCTGCAGGCTGCCGCTGCAGCCGAGGGTATCTCGCCTGCGCGTACCATGCGCATCGCCGAGTCCCTTTACATGGCGGGCCTCATCAGCTACCCGCGTGTCGACAATACCGTGTACCCCGCGACGCTCGATCTGGGCGCCGTGGTGAGCGACCTGGCAAAGATTAACCCGGCGCTGGCACCCGTGTGCAAAAAGGTACTCGCCGGTCCCATGAAGCCCACGCGTGGCAAGGTCGAGACCACCGACCACCCGCCTATCTACCCCACGGGCGAGGGCGATCCGTCCACGCTCGACGGCGGCCAGCGTAAGCTCTACGACCTCATCGCCCGCCGCTTTCTGGCAACGCTCATGGGGCCCGCGAGCATCGAGAACACCAAGCTCGAGCTCGACGTGAACGGTGAGCCGTTCGTGGCTTCGGGCGATGTGCTCGTGACCCCGGGTTTCCGCGAGGCGTATCCGTATGGACTCAAGCGCGATGAGCAGATGCCGCCGCTGGAGCAGGGCGATACGGTCGACGTGTTCGACATTAAACTCGAGGCCAAGCAGACCGAGCCGCCCGCGCGCTACAGCCAGGGCAAGCTCGTGCAGGAGATGGAAAAGCGCGGCCTGGGCACCAAGTCCACACGCGCGAGCATCATCGAGCGCCTGTACGCCGTGCGCTACCTCAAAAACGATCCCGTGGAGCCGAGTCAGCTGGGCATCGCCATCATCGATGCACTGACGCAGTTTGCCCCGCGCATCACGAGCCCCGATATGACCAGCGAGCTCGATGGCGACATGACCCGTGTGGAGCGCGGCGAGGATACCGAAGAGCATGTCGTGATGCACTCGCGCGCGCTGCTGGCTGGCGTGCTCGACGAGCTGCTCAAGCACACGCAGGAGCTGGGCGACGCCATCAGCGACGCCGTCACGGCCGATGCGCGCGTGGGAGCTTGCCCCAAGTGCGGCAAGGACCTGGTTATGAAGACGAGCGCCAAGACCCGTGGCAGCTTCATTGGCTGCATGGGCTGGCCCGACTGCGATGTGACCTATCCGGTGCCGAGCGGCGTCAAGGTGAGTCCGCTCGAGGGCGAGGCGGCCGTGTGCCCCGAGTGCGGCGCGCCGCGCATTAAATGCCAGCCGTTCCGTCAGAAGGCTTTCGAGATCTGCGTGAACCCCACGTGCCCCACCAACTACGAGCCCGACCTTAAGGTGGGCGAGTGCAAGGTGTGTGCCGAGGCCGGACGTCATGGCGACCTGATCGCGCACAAGAGTGAGAAGAGCGGCAAGCGCTTTATCCGCTGCACCAACTACGATGACTGCGGCGTGAGCTATCCTCTGCCGGCGCGCGGTAAGCTCGAGGCGACGGGTGAGACCTGCCCCGAGTGCGGCGCCCCCATCGTGGTGGTCAACACGGCGCGCGGCCCGTGGCGTATCTGCGTCAACATGGACTGCCCGACCAAGGAGAAGAAGCCCGCCCGCGGCCGCAAGACCACGACTAAGGCGAGCACGGCCAAGAAGACGACGGCGGCCAAGAAGACGACGGCTAAGAAAGCCACTGCCGCCAAGAAGACGACCGCGAAGAAGTCGACTACCAAGAAAGTAGCCTCCGACAAGTAACGGCGCGGTCGAAACATTGCCTAAAAAACGAGCGAGGACCCCACGATCCTCGCTCGTTTTTTTGACCGGCAGTTAGGGACGTTCCTTTTCTGCCGGCAGTTTAGGAACGTCCCTAACTGCCGGCTCGGGAACGACAAAGCGCTAGTTCACTTCGACGGGTTTGGCGCCGGGATAGCGCTCCTCAAAGTCTAGACGATACTTATTGTCATTGGTGCCCGCCACGTTGTCGCGCGACAGCGGCGCCACGATCTCATTCTTGTGGTCCGCAGGCTTGGCGTATTTCAGGCTGATCTCCCAGGCATCACAGATTGCGTCAATGCGGTGATCCAGGTCGTCGTACAGGGCGATGATGTCCTTCCAGGAGCTATAGTTCTTGGAGCTCGTCGGGACGTCTAGGTCCTCGACGATGTCGTAATACTGCTCGATGGTGTCCTCTGTGCGCTCGGCGACGTCGGCGAGATTTTGACGGGTGGTCCGATCCTCTTCCAGATAGCTGCCGTTGAAGTTCTGCGCGCAGCCACGGACGTAGTTGTCGAGGTCTTCGAGCAAGTCGTAGTATTCGCTCAGGCGACGGTAGAGGTTCTGCTCGGAGAGCGTTGCTTCGCCGCCATCCTCGTCGTCATCGTCATCATCGTCGTACAGGCTGTTGGGATCGCCGAGAGGCTTTAGGTCATTGTCGTCGACGTCATGGTGCAGCTTAGCTACCTCGGCAGTCGTCTGCGTGGCGGCGCTGTCGAAAGGCTTGATCACAAAGAAAACGACCAGGGCGATGATGATCGCCACCAGCACAACGATAACGGCGATAAGCGGCCCGGCGCCGCTCTTTTTGGGAGCGGGGGTCTGTGGCGAAGCGGGCGCGTATGCGGGAGCCGGCTGCTGTTGGGGCGAGCCGCTCGCGATGGGTATGCGCTGCGTGGTCTCGACGGCCGCGGGGCTTGCGGCGGGGTCGGGGCGATAGGCGAGGGGGTCGTCCGCCTTGGCTTGCGGCGCATCAAGGGAGCCGGTCTGCTCAAAAGCGGGCTGGCTATCGCTCGCGGTTGTTTGCTCAACGGGTGCACCGCACGAGGTGCAGAACTTGGCATTATCTGCAAGAAGCTTGCCGCACGAGGCGCAATACCGAGACATTGCCACTCCTTTCGCCACATTTCAATGCAATACGACGATTATACCCAGCGTCCAAAATTCCCCATCATAAGTTGCGGTGAAATAGGGACTGTTTGGCGGTCTCAGAGCTTCAATCAGTCCCTATTTCACCGCAACTTTGGAAAGGCACCTTTAGCCATTGGGGACGCACCGAGCACTGGGGTATCATGGCTTGGTTGATATATATCTGCATTTACGCGCCTTGTAGGAAGGGGCTGCGCCCATGGCTTTTGAGCCCGCTCAACATAGCTTCATTACGCTCGAGGGTGTCGATGGCGCCGGTAAATCTACGCAGGCGCGCCTGCTTGCCCGTGCGCTCGAGCTCGCTGGCTACCAGGTTGTGAGCCTGCGCGAGCCGGGCGGTACCGCCATCAGCGAAAAGATCCGTGCTCTGCTGCTCGACCCTGCCAATACGGCGATGGGCGACACCTGCGAGTTGCTGCTCTACGAGGCGGCACGCGCTCAGTTGGTGCACGAGGTCATCGCGCCCGCCCTTGCTGCCGGCAAGGTGGTCCTGTGCGATCGCTTCTACGATTCCACGACCTGCTACCAGGCGTTTGCCGATGGCCTCGATCGCCAGATAGTACGCGACGCCAACAACCTGGCCGTCGCGGGTACGCACCCGGCGCTCACGCTCGTCTATCACATCACGCCCGAGCAGGCGGCGCTGCGCATGGCCGACCGCGGTGCGGCCGACCGCATGGAGGCCAAGGGCATGGCCTTCCAAGAGCGCGTCTACCAGGGTTTTTGCGCAATTGCCGCCGAGGAACCAAACCGCGTAAAGCTCATCGACGCGACCGCGACCATCGAGGAAGTCTTCGAGAAGACGGTCGAGCAGGTTCGCGCCTACGGCCTCGATATTTCCCAGGACGCCGTCACCGCCGCGCTTGCCCAGGAGGCCGAGTAACATGGCCCCCGCTCAGGCAAGCCTGCTGGCCAAGCTCGACACCCAAGAGCGCGTGCGCGACTTTTTGACCAACGCCGTCGCCAGCGGTCGCGCATCGCACGCCTACCTGTTTTTGGGCGCGCCCGGCGCGGGCAAGCTCGACGCCGCGTGGGCGCTCGCCCAAGCCTTCCTGTGCGAGCAGGATGGCTGCGGCTCATGCGATAGCTGCGTGCGCGTCGCCCGCCATACGCACCCCGACGTGCACTATTACACGCCCGAGAGCGCCACGGGCTACCTCATCGCCCAGACCCGCGAGCTGCTCGATGACGTGCCTCTGGCGCCCATCCGTGCCAAGGCCAAGGTCTACATCATCGACCGGGCCGAGCAGCTGCGCGCCAACACCGCCAACGCACTGCTCAAAACACTCGAGGAGCCGCCCGAGGGCGTTATGTTTATCTTGCTGGGCACCTCGGCAGACGTGATGCTGCCCACCATCGTGAGCCGCTGCCAGTGCGTGCCGTTTCGGCTGGTGTCGCCCGCCGTCGCCGCGCAGGCCGTGAGCCGCGCCACCGGTCAGGACCCTGCGCGTTGCCGCATGGCCGTCGCCGTAGCGGGAAGCCCCACGCGTGGCATCGAGTTCCTCAAGAGCGCCGAGCGCCAGGACGCCCGCCGTCAGATGGTTCGCGCCATCGATTCGCTTATCGCCGCCGACGAGGCCGACGTGCTCAGCCGCGCCAAGTCACTCATCGTCGCCGTTAAGGCGCCGCTCGCCGAGGTCAAGTCCACGCAGGAAAAGGTGCTCGAGCAAAACGCCGATTACCTGTCGCGTGGAGCATTGAAGCAGCTTGAGGACCGCAACAAGCGCGAACTCAACGCGCGCGAGCGTTCGGGTATCATGGAAGCGCTGGCGAGCGCGCGGACGCTCATGCGCGACGTGCTGCTGACGCTTCAGGACGAGGCAGCCGACGTGGTGAACGAAGACGTGCGCGACTCGATCGGTCGGCTTGCCGCCGCGACCAATGTTGCGGGTGCCACGCGGGCGCTCGAGGCAGTCGCGACCGCCGAGCGCAACATCGCCAGAAACGTTACTCCCCAGCTGGCCATCGAGGTCATGCTGTTCGATATCAGGAAGGCACTGAAATGCCGTTAGTCGTACCCGTTAAGTTTACCTACGCCTCGCGCGACCTGTGGTTCGATCCGCAGGATCTGGATATCCTCGAGGCCGATTATGCCATTTGCTCCACCGAGCGCGGAACCGAGATTGGCCTGGTCACTGCCGATCCCTTTGAGGTGCCGCAAGACGAGATCGGTCAGCCGCTCAAGCCCGTGCTGCGCGTGGCGAGCGACATCGACCTGCAGCTTGCCGACGATCTGGCCATTCAGGGCGACGAGGCCATGGTCGACTTCCGCCGCCTGGTCAAGGAGCTCGACCTCGAGATGAAGCCGGTGGGCGTCGAGTACCTGTTTGGCGGCGAGAAGGCCGTGTTCTACTTTGCGGCCGAGGAGCGCGTCGATTTTCGCCAGCTCGTCAAGGATCTGTCCTCGACGCTGCACATTCGCGTCGACATGCGCCAGATCGGTGTGCGCGACGAGACCCGCCTGGTGGGCGGCTATGCCCAGTGCGGCCAGGAGCTCTGCTGCACGCGCTTTGGCGGACAGTTTGAGCCGGTTTCGATCCGCATGGCAAAAGAGCAGGACCTGCCGCTCAACTCATCCAAGATCAGTGGCGTCTGCGGCCGCCTGATGTGCTGCCTGCGCTATGAGTTCGAGGCGTACAAGGACTTTAAGAGCCGCGCGCCCAAAAAGAAGACGCTTATCGATACGCCGCTTGGCAAGGCGCGTATTCAGGAATATGACACGCCGCGTGAGCAGCTGGTGCTGCGCCTGGAGAACGGCAAGGTCTTTAAGGTCAACCTGGCCGATATGACGTGCTCGGAGGGCTGCAAAAAGAAGGCCGCCGAGCAGGGCTGCAACTGCCGCCCCGACTGCGTGACGCGCGACGTGCTCGAGCGCATCGAGTCGCCCGAGATGCGCCTGGCGCTCATGGAGCTCGATCGCGAGAACGGCGTCGACGTGGGCGATGGCCTGTCGAGTGCCGACCGTCTTGCCGGTACGTCGATGCCCAAGCGCCGTCGTCGCGATGCCGAATCCGATGCTCGCGCCGGTCAGGGCCAGGGCGAGGGCCGTGGCCGTGGAAAGGGCCGCGGCAAGGCCGAGGCGCCCGAGGCCGAGGGGGCGGCCGATGGCCGTCGCCGCCGCAAGCGCGCGGGCTCGGGCGATGCTACCGAGGCTGCAGCCACGGGCAAGAACGCCTCTCGCGAGCGCGAGGTTCAGCAGCCCCAGCAGCAGAATCGCGGCGGTGGCATGAACCCCACACGTCGCCGCCGCCGCCGTCATCTGTCGAGCGAGGAGCGCGAGGACGCCTTCCGCGCTGCAGCCGCTCGCGAGGCCGGTGCCGCTCCCAAGGGCGCCTCGGCCTCCGACGCGCCTGCCGACAAGGGCGGCAAGTCACGTGGCGAGGAGGAGCGCGTGCCGCGCCCGCGCCGTCGCCATTCCTCGGGCGCGCAGCAGAAGCCCTCAGTGCCCTCCGTGGCCGATCAGGTCTCGGATGGCGAGGTCAAGGTCACGCGCCGTCGTCTCGGAGATGGCGGGGGAGCGGCTGCCAAGGCTTCGCGTGGCGCCGCTCGCGACGAGCGCGAGCCGCGCGAGGACCGCGGTGGCGAGGGCTCGGCCGACCAGGGTCAAAAGCGCCGTCGCCGTCGCCGTTCCCGCAAGCCGCGCCAGGATGGTGGCGAAGGCTCGACCCATACCTCGTCCGCACCACAACCGCCCGCCGGCGAATAACGCCCGCGAGCGGATTTAGCTCGCCTTGCCCCGAGCGCATCGGGGTATCATAGCGCCGAATCAACAACCCTCCCCGCGACCGAACGTAGGGAGGGTTGTGTCTTGAAGAGCCATCTGAACATATTGAGCCGTCTGCAGGGAGCCGGTGCCCTACCGTTTGCGGACGAATTGCTACCGTTTGCCGAGCGGGTGGCACACGAGGCGCTCGAGGCATTGTCGCCAACACGATGTGCCGGCTGCGAGCGCGCCGGTGCGCTTATTTGCCAAGACTGCCTGGCCGCGCTCACGCTCATCGACCCACGTCATAGCTGCACCCGATGCGGCGCCCCGTTTGGGGATTTGCTGTGCACTGAGTGTTCGGTCGAGGGCACGTCCTCGGCAATGGCGGAGGCGCTCGACCGCTGCCTGGCGTGCGCCGTCTATGCGCATCCGCTGCCGCGCATCATTAAAGCGTACAAGGATGCGGGCGAGCGACGTCTGGCTCCGTATCTGGCGGAGCTGCTCTACGACACCGCCCTGCATGCCCAGGTCGTAGCGCCCGATCGCTATGGAGGTGTGCTGTCCGGTGCGGATGCGGTGGTGTTTGTGCCTGCGACGGCGGCAGCGTTTCGGCGGCGTGGTTTTGATCATATGGAGGCTATTGCGCGCCCATTTTGCGAGCTGTCGGGTGTTCCCCTGCTCGATGCTCTCGTCAAGTACGGGCATGGCGACCAGCGCGAACTCGGTCGTGAGGAGCGCCGCGAGCGTGCCCAAGGCATGTACGAGACGGTTGAGGATGTGCGGGGCCGCCGCCTGCTGCTTATCGACGACGTTATCACCACGGGTGCGACGATGGCAGCGGCTTCGGCGGAACTCAAGCGCGCCGGCGCCGCAGCAGTCGATGGCCTTGCTATCGCACGTGTTTGGTAGGGGTGGTTCAGATGGCAATAAAGATCGGGCAGCGTGGCAAGCCTGCAAGCGAGCAGCTGGCTGCTTCCGTAATTCTGACGGGTGCCTCGGCGCTGCGCATGATGCGCGCCGAGCGCCGGCAGATGGGCTACATAAGCTGGAAGGACCTTAATCCCGATGAAGAGCGCCGTGTGCTGCGCACGTCGTCGCCCTCGACCGAGGACATCTATCTTCCCGATTTGGTGCGGATTGGGGTCGCAAGCGGCGAGGTGCAAGAGGATTTGTGCTTGCTGGTGGGATCTGCGGCGCAGCGCCGCCGCATGCCTGGCGTGGGCTGGTCCGTATGCTCTGGGTTGCCCGCCGGCTCGATTCTAGAGGTGGAACCAGGGGTGTACAGTCTATCTCCCGAGGCCCTTTGTGTTGCCGTCGCCCGCGAGGTCGGCTGTATCCAGGCATTTGCCCTGGCCCAGGAGCTGTGCTCTAAGATTTCGCTGAGTGACCGCGGGAAGTATCTGCCTCCCTACACCTCGCCTGTCGTGAACAAATTGGCAAAGGACAAAGACCAGCCGCCAGATGTCGGTTACTTTGAGGTCGAGTCCGTGCTGACACCCGATTGCCTGGTGGATTACCTCGCGGCATGCAAGGGGAATGTGGCCAAACAGCTGCTGCGCCTGTGTCCCTACCTGTCAGAAAATCTGCGCTCGCCCATGGAGTGCATCATGCTCGCTCTGTTTTCGCTTCCGTTTTCCTATGGCGGATTTGCCTGCGGTCCCTTTAAGACCGACTACAAGATCGAGTTCGATGACCGTGCGCAGGCAATCTCTGGGATGTCGCACGCAGTTTGCGATGCGTATCAGGAAACAGCCCGGTTTGACCTGGAATACAACGGTGAGCTGGGCCATTCCTCCCGGAGGGGACGTATCCATGATGAAAAACGCAACACGGGCTTGATCACTATGGGAATCGAGGTCGCGACGGTCAACAACGAAATGCTCTGTGACATGGAAGCGATGGAAGCGCTCGCATGGCGCATCCACCAGCGCATGAGTAAGCGATATCGCAACCGTGTTGACGCTCGCAGAAAGAAACAAGAGGCGCTATTTAACACGTTGCGGGCGTGTTTTGGGCTTAAACCCGCCTAACAATGCTCTGAAACAGGGGGTTGGATATATGCTTTGGCCAAAATATAGCAAATATGAGTACTGCTACAAATTCAGTAACAGCAAAATCAGGGATTTTGGGACTTGAAGATGGCGTAAATTAGAAAATTATTAAACAAATGTGGAATATCCTGGCATCAATCTGACGTTATAGAGCGTGAAAACAGCTTGCAGAGCCAAAAACTCCTGCTACTAAATTGGTAACAGTACTCATATTTGCTATTTTTTGGCCACGGCGCCCTAAGACGGGTGTGTTGGGGCTTTCCATAGGGGAGCGACGGGCTTAATCAGAGCGCGTGCGGCCCGTCCTGACCTGCGAAATCTGTACTCGCGATGCGAATAACGCCCCTAACCTTAAACTTTAGCTTGAACTTAGCTATAATGCGCTACGTTCCTGCCAGGCTGTGGTTGCGGGCGGACGAAATGCCCGTCCTAGTCCAAGACAGACGCGGTCAAAGGGATCCACGTAAGCGACCGCGTGCGCGCGGCGCGATCATGGCGCGTCCTAGATGTAAGCCGCACCGTCCGTTCTACTTTCTTTGGGGCAATACCGCCTCGCGGGCGAGCGGGCCAGTCGTGAAGGTGGCTGCGGCCTCCCGAGCAAACACCCCGGTGCGCAAGTGTGGGGTCAAATACCAGGTCAGCTGGTGGGAACAACCTGATATTCCGCGCAACGCACGGATCGTATACGACACAGAAGGCAGGGTAGTGGACATGGTGAGGGGCAGCTTGATGCACGCGGCTCGGTTAGGTGCTGGGACCGCAGCGGTCATCGCCGTTTTGGGCCTGAGCGGATGCGCGTTCAACCCGCTGTCTACGTTCACGACTCCCACGATCGACCAGATCGAGTACGAGACCGTCACGCCGGCGGTGTCGGACGATGCCCTGGTCACTCCCGGAACCCTGACGGTCGCCCTCGATACTTCCGATGCGCCGCAGGCAATGCAGGGCGCCGACGGCGAGCTCACGGGGTATGCGGTTGACGCCGCCCGCGCCCTCGCAAGCCGCATGGGCCTTAAGGTCACCTTTGTCGATGCGTCCTCGGCAGGTTCTGCGCTCGGCGACAAAAAGGCCGATATCTTTATCGGCGAGATTAACTCCACGGACGGGGACATTAGCTCGCTCGGCACCTGCCTGTACGATGCCACTTCCGTGTTCGGTAAAACTAGCGATGGTGGGTCGCTAAGCGTTTCCACCGATACCCTTAACACGTCCACCCTGGGCGTTCAGGCGTCCTCGGCCTCGCAGGAGGCGCTTGCTAAGCAGAGCATCACCGCCAACCAAAAGACCTACTCCAACATCAACGAGTGCTTTGAGGCACTCGAGTCCGGCGAGGTCGACTATGTGATCTGCGACTCCACGGCCGGCGGCTACCTTGCACGCCTAATGAGCGAGATCTCCTATGTCGGTGCGCTCGAGGCACCCTCGACGCTTGGTGTTGCGGGCCTCTCATCCAATGACGAACTGTGCCGTGCCGTGAGCGATGCCCTCGACGGCATCACGGTCGACGGTACGCTCGAGGCGGTCCACTGCGTCTGGTATGGCAGTATGCCCTACGACCTCACCACTAAGACGGTTTCGGGCGCTAACGTGCAGCCGGGCGACTCTGAGTCCAGTGAGACCACGTCCTCCGGCAGCGAGTCCTCCGATTCCAACAATGAGACCGCATCCTCCGAGGACAAATCGTCCAGCCAGGAAGGCGCCATCACCGACGACGACATTAACAAACTCAATAGCTAGTTATTGCTAGGGGTGGTGTCTCCTATACGTTGGAAAGGACACTTCTTCACGGTTTCAACACGCACTGCCGGGTTTCCCCAATAGGGGAGCCCGGCTTTTTCATCCCTATAAAACCAGCAGGTCAAAGCCAATTTTCGAGACCAAATACAAATCTGTGGGCTCCCTCCTATAGCGCACTTTGCCATGGAAAAGTACGAGACTTCGGTATGCGGTATCAAGCAATCGTTATTCGGGTCTTTAGGAATCCGCGTGATTAAATGCACGGCAATGGGTACATAGCCAGTACAGTAAGTCCCCGAGGCAGATTGGAGCCACGTATGGATATCAAGGTTTCTGGACGCAAGACGACGGTAACCGATGCTCTGCGTGCGCATGTGGATGAGAAGATCGGCGAGGCGCTCAAGGTTTTCGATATCGAGCCCATGACGGTCGACGTTGTACTTCGCTATGAGAAGAACCCCTCGAACCCCAACCCGGCAATCGTCGAGGTTACGGTTCGTGCCCGCGGTTCGGTGATTCGCGTTGCCGAGCACGGTGCAGATATGTACGCCGCCATCGACCTCTCCGCCGATAAGGTCACCCGCCAGCTGCGCAAGTTCAAGACCAAGGTTGTGGACAACCGCCAGGGCGGTGCCAGCGCCGCGGATGTCGCACCGGTCGAGCGCGTTGAGGATCTGGCCGACCTGCTGCTGCCCGAGGAAGAGGACGACCTGCTCGTCCGCGAGAAGGTTATCGACGTTACCCCGATGACTGAGGAGCAGGCGCTGGTGCAGACAGATCTGCTGGGCCACGACTTCTACGTGTTCGAGAACGCGACGACTGGCCTCATCAATGTGGTGTATCACCGTAAGAATGGTGGATATGGCATCATCAAGCCCCGCATCGAAACACTTGACGAGTAAAATACGTTAACTTGCATGAGTTAACGGTTGGCGGCCATCCCATGCGGGTGGCCGCCTTTTTACGTAAGGAGTCGCTTTGATGGACAAGGCCGCATCCGCCGGTCATTCGGACCGTTGCCGCATCGTCGTCGATACCTGCTGCGACTTTAGCCCCGAGGTCGCCGCGAACCTCGATGTCGATATCCTGGGTTTCCCCTTCATTATCGATGGCGAAGAGCGCACGGACGACATCTGGTCGAGCATCACACCCAAGGAGTTCTACGACCGGATGCGCGCCGGTGCCCGCGTGTCCACCTCGGCTGTGTCGCTCGGTCGCTATATCGAGTTCTTTACCGAGTGCGCCAAAGAGGGCACGCCCACGGTCTACCTGTGCTTTACCTCGGCGCTGTCGTCGAGCTACAACTCCGCGTGCCAGGCGGCGGACGCCGTGCGTGCCGAGTATCCCGATTTTGAGCTGTACGTGGTCGACAACGCTCTGCCCTGCGCGACCGGCGCGCTCTTGGCGCTCGAGGCCGTGCGCCAGCGTTCGGCGGGACTGACCGCCAAGCAGCTGGTCGATTGGGCAAACGAGGCAAAGACCTACGTCCACGGCTACTTTACGCTCGAGAGCTTCGACGCACTGGCTGCCGGCGGCCGCATTCCGCCCGCGGCGGCGCAGCTCACGGCAAAGCTCGATGTCAAGCCCGAGCTCTCCTACGACCTTGCCGGCTCGCTGTCGCTGATCGGCGTCAACCGCGGCCGCAAGAAGGCGCTCAAGTCCATCCTCAAGTCGTTCCGCGAGAACTACGTGCCCGACCGCACCATGCCCATCGCCATCATGACGGCCGATGCCGAAAAGGACGGTGACTGGCTCGAAGCCGCCATCCGCAAGGAGGAGGGCTGCGCCGACGTCACAATCATTCGCAGCTCCGTGGGCCCCACCATTGGCTCGCACGTGGGCCCCGGCATGGTGGCCTGCGCGTTTTGGGGTAAGAACCGCGCCGACAAGGCGTCGCTTTCCGACCGCATCGCCCGCCGCGTGCGCGGCCAGTAGGCAAGCGCTGCGTCCGTAATCGCCCTCGACTCACAGCCCAAACGCTGGCACCGAGTATTCAACCTGGTAATAACACCCAACCCAAAAGGAAAGGTTTCATGGCAAACAAGCTCTCTGTCGCATTTATCGGCACCGGAATTATGGGTGCCCCCATCGCCGGCCACATTCTGGACGCTGGCTATCCCGTCACGGTCAACAACCGCACCAAGTCCAAGGCTGCAGCGCTCGTTGAGCGCGGTGCCGTCTGGGCCGATACGCCGGCAGATGCCGCGGCGAACGCCGATGTCGTCTTTACCATGGTGGGTTATCCCTCCGAGGTCGAGGAGCTCTACCTGGCGGGCGACGGCCTGCTCGCGTGCACTAAGCCCGGCGCGGTCCTGATCGACCTCACCACGAGCTCGCCCGAGCTGGCGCGCGACATTGCCGAGGCCGCCCAGGTTTCCGGTCGCATGGCGTTTGACTGCCCCGTCACCGGCGGCGAGTCGGGTGCTATCGCCGGCACGCTTACGGCTATCGTGGGCGCCACCGAGAACGACATCGCGCCGGTCCGCGACATCCTTGCCACCTTCGCGGCCAACATCTGCTGCTTCGACGGCGCCGGCAAGGGCCAGGCTGCCAAGCTCGCCAACCAGGTGTCGCTGGGCGCCTGCATGGTCGGCATGGCAGACGCCATGGCATTTGCCGAGCTGAGCGGCCTTGACCTGGAGAAGACCCGCCAGATGATCCTGGGCGGTACCGGCAAGTCCGGCGCCATGGAGAGCCTGGCTCCCAAGGCGCTCGACGGCGACTACAAGCCCGGCTTTATGGTCGAGCACTTCATCAAGGACCTGCGCTTGGCGCTCGCCTATGCCGACGATCGCGAGCTTGCGCTGCCCGGCGCCGACGTGGCCTTTACGCTCTACGACATGCTCGATGCCATCGGTGGTGCCAAGCTGGGCACCCAGGCCATCACGGTCCTCTATAAGGAGGAGACCGACGCCATCGCCGCCGGTCTGGACTGGTCGCAGTATCGTCCTGAGGAGCATGGCGCTCACGAGGACGGCTGCGGTTGCGGCGAGCACGGCGACGACCATGAGTGCGGTTGCGGTCACCATCACGGCGAGGACCACGAGTGCTGCGGCGGCCACGGCCATGACGACGGCCATGAGTGCTGCTGCGGCCACCATCACGGGGAGTAGCGCCCATGAGCTGGACGTTCGTGGTACTAGCGCTGGTGCTCTTTCTCTTTGCGATCTACATTGGCTTTTTGTGCGGCCAGTGGGCGTGCGAAAAGCGCGTGATCACCAAGCGCGACTACTGGATCGCCAATTTTGCAGGAGCGGCGGCAGTCGTCCTACTGACCTGGGTGTTTTCGCTGTTCCCGCTGGTGCAGTTTGCGCCGATCGGCTGGCTCGGCGGCTTTATCGCCGGTCTTAAGATGAGCTTTGGCGAGTCCGTCGGTCCGTGGCGCAAGCACGACGAGGTCTTTAACGTCAACAAGGCTCATCGCGCCGCCGCCGACGCGGGCGACGCTGAGGAACGCCGCCGTGCGCGTCGCAATGGCGCGGCCGACCGACAGCTCATCTCGGTCACCGATGACAGCAAGGGTGCTGGCAAGCACGCTAAGAAATAGTAAGAAGAGGTAACTATGGCAGAAAACAAAGATGAACAGCTCACCGACGAGGAGCTGGCACAGCTTCAGCTGGCAGAGGAGAACGAGAACGCCGTCGACCGTCTGGTCAAGGAGCTCGGCTGCCCCACGCGCCGCATCCGCCAGTTTGCCGCCCGCGTGCTGCACCTGCTTGCCGAGCGCGATCCGCAGCGCGTCGTGCCCTGCGTGCCCGCGCTGATCGAGGCGCTCGACCGCCCCGAGGCTCAGACCCGCTGGGAGGCCCTCGATGCCCTTGCGGCGCTCGCCACCACCTGCCCCGAGCAGCTGGGCGATGCCTTTGAGGGCGCCGAGACCGCGCTGTTCGACGAGATTTCCTCCACGCTGCGCTATGCCGCCTTCCGCCTGCTGTGCGTGTGGGGTGCCACGAGCGTCGAGCGTTCGCGCGAGGCTTGGCCCATCCTGGACGAGGCCATCCAGTGCTACCACGGCGACCTCGAGTATCGCGACATGCTCGGTTGCCTGTACGAGTTTGGCCAGGGCGAGATTGACGCCGAGGTCGCCGAGAAGCTCGCGCTGCGCCTTAAGTTCGATGCCGAGAACGGTAAGGGCAGCTATCTCAAGGCCCGTTCGAGCGAGATTTGCGAAATGCTTGTTAAACGTTTTGGCCTGGATCTCTCCAAAAAGAAGAAGCGTGCTAGCGTTAAAAAATCTGACGACGCCGAAGACGAGGAGTAACAGATTATGGCGCACGATGTAGTCCTGATCCCCGGTGACGGTATCGGTCCCGAGATTACGCAGGCCATGCGCCGCGTGGTCGAGGCCACCGGTGTCCAGATCAACTGGAATGTCCAGGAGGCCGGCGCCGGCGTCATGGACGAGTTTGGCACGCCGCTGCCCCAGCATGTGCTCGATGCGGTCGCCGAGACCAAGGTTGCCATCAAGGGCCCCATCACCACGCCGGTCGGCACGGGTTTCCGCAGCGTTAACGTGGCCCTGCGCAAGCACTTCGACCTGTACGCTTGCGTGCGCCCCTGCCTGTCGCAGCCGGGCGACGGCTCGCGCTTCCGCGACGTCGACCTGGTCATCGTGCGCGAGAACACCGAGGACCTCTACGCCGGCATCGAGTTCGATGAGGGCGCTGCCGAGGTCGAGGAGCTCTCGCAGCTTGTCGAGCGCTCGGGTCAGAAGACCTTCGCCGCTGATTCCGCCATTTCAATCAAGCCGATCTCCATCGCCAAGAGCCGCCGCATTGTGGAGTATGCCTTTGAGTATGCTCGCCGCTGCGGCCGCAAAAAGGTGACGGCCGTGCATAAGGCCAACATCATGAAGGCGACCGACGGCCTGTTCCTGCGCGTGGCGCGCGAGGTGGCCGCCAACTATCCCGATATCGAGTTCAACGACAAGATTGTCGACGCCACCTGCATGGGCCTGGTCCAGAACCCCAACGACTTCGATGTCCTGGTGCTGCCCAACCTGTACGGCGACATCGTGAGCGACCTGTGCGCCGGCCTAGTGGGCGGTCTGGGTATGGCTCCTGGCTCCAACATCGGTGCCGACTGCGCAATCTTTGAGGCAACGCACGGCTCCGCGCCCGATATCGCTGGCCAGGATATCGCTAACCCCACGGCCGAGATTCTGTCTGCGGCTATGATGCTCGATCACCTGGGCGAGAACGACGCGGCCAATCGCATTCGCGCCGCCGTTTCTACCACGCTCGACGAGGGTGAGCAGGTTACCGGCGACGTTCGTCGTGCCCAGACCGGCTCCGTTGAGGGCGCTGTGGGCACGCAGGCCTTTGCCGATGCCGTTATCGCGCACCTGGCCTAAGGCATGCAGACTGCAAACGCCTAAATAGTACTTAAGTGTTTGCGTATAACCTAAGAATCAATACGCCCGGCGCTCTGTCGGGCGTATTCTATTGCGGACTATGTTTCCTAACAAGGAGTAACTGATATGGGTCTGATTCAAAAGAAGGACGAGAAGGACGAGATCGACGGCATCCAGATCATCGAGCGCGGCGAAGGACCCGACGGTGATGAGGACGAGAAGATCGATCTGGTCGCCGGTACGTCTGCCGAGCACATTGCTGCCGGTACGACGGCCGAGGAGGAGGACGCCCGCCTGGAGGCTCAGATTGCCGCGGATGCCGCTGACGAGAATCTGATGCCCGAGGAGCAGGACGAGGACGACGACTCCGACGAAGACGACCATACATCCAAGCACAAGAAGACGATGATTGCCGCCTTTGTGGTCGCTATCGTGATCGCTGCGGTGGTCGGCTTCTTTATCGGCAACGGTGGTTTTGGCGGCAAGGGTGTTGGCTCGGCGACCCTCACCGAGGACCAGCTCGATTCGACCGTGGCAAGCTATAGCTACAACGGCAAGAAGAGCGACATCACCGCGCGTGAGGCCATCGAGAGCCAGTACAGCCTCGACACCGTCAAGGATAGTGACGGCAACTATACTGCTCCTTCTGCCGACGTCATCCTGTCCTACGTGCGCAACAAGATCCTGCTGGATGCTGCCGAGGACGAGGGCATTACCGTTTCTTCCAAGGAAATGAAGAAGTACGCCGAGGATTCCATCGGCACTTCGGACTACAAGACCATGGCCACGCAGTATGGCGTGTCCAAGGACCAGGCCAAGCAGATCGTCCGCCAGTCCGCGACGTTGCAGAAGCTCTACAAGAAGAAGGTCGGCGACAGCTCCGCAAGCATGCCGACCGCCCCGACCGAGCCTGCTGACGGCAACGAGGAGACCGCGAGCAAGGACTACGCCGACTACATCATCAACCTTGCCGGCGACGAGTGGGATAGCGAGAAGGGCGCCTGGAAGGATGCCGACAGCACCTATGCCAAGGCCTTTGCCGATGATGCCTTTACGGCCGACAGCGCCACCTATAAGCAGGCCATGACCGCCTATTACACCGCCTACCAGCAGTATTCCTCGCAGGCTTCGAGCGCCAGCTCCAAGTGGACCGAGTATGCTAACGGCCTCTACGCCAAGGCCAACATCAGCATCTACGGCCTGTTTGCGTAAAGAGTTGCACGGCTCATCGAGCATCTAGCCGATAGACAGCAAATAGCCCGCCAGTACGGAAGTCGTTCTGGCGGGCTATTTGCGTTGAGAGCGTGATCGGCAGTTTAATTATGGCTATTCATCTTTAAGCCCAAAAAGGCTATCGGCTTCATCGTCGGATATATATTCCAGTACATCGCCCGGTTGGCAGTCGAGTGCCCGGCATATCGCGTCAAGAGTTGAAAAACGTATGGCAGAAACCTTGCCCGTCTTAATGCGTGACATATTGACCTGGGAGATGCCCACACGTTCCGCAAGCTCTTTGGATGAAATCTTGCGTTCGGCGAGCATGCGGTCAAGCCGCAGAATAATCATGGATTCCCCCTAGAGCAACTCGTCATCTTGTTTTTGCAGGATATACCCGTAGCGGAAGATGCTGGCAATCAGGCAAATAATCAGGCCTGCAAAGAGCATGGAGGGCTCGAATAACTGGCCGACGAACGCATCCGTAAAGCTGCCGCCAAATCCTGAGAGTATCATTCCCGTGATTACGGCGCCAAGAAGCCTCACGGCAACGCCGCCGATAAGGAATAAATGTCCTACTCGACGAAGTGTCTGGTTACATTCAAGGTCAAAGGGCCTGCCTTCCTTTTCAATGTTGAAGAAAAGCCTGCGCACGCTTAGCGCGATGGTAAGCGCGAGACATGTCATCAAGAGGCTCCCTATGGCAGTGTGACCATCGTGTGCGACGAGCATAAGTGGGGCCTGCACATCGGTACCGACGATAGCAAGGCACGGCCCTTCGCCGGCTTGAAGTTCTACGGATTGGAGACACGGGCCTTGGGAGAGGCCAGGCAATATGAGTAGAAGGTCAATCGCAATGACTGCGAGGAGCCCCAGAGCGAGCGCGGTGGTAATGCAGATCGTGGCCCATTTGCAGATGCGAGCGAGCTTCCTCAGTTTGGCTACCGTCTGTTCGCGGCTGATGGTTTCATTCGATATAGATGCGTTTCGATGGACCATAACCCCTCCAATCGGCGTTTGGGATGACACTTGTATCATATCAGAATTAACGATAAACGATAAATAATTACGGATACTGAGTATGTAATGATTGAAAACGATTAGCGTGAGCTATTAGCTCATTTTGGATGCCGGAGTTTGGCGCGTGGGGGATAAGGACAAATGCCAAAATTTCCTGTGATCGCGCGAGCGCTCCATCGGGTTCCCCTAATTCATCTGGGAAAACAACTGCAAACGATTGCAAGTAACCGGTGAACGGTCGAAAACTACCGTTCACCGATAATCTCAAAACTGGTTCTAACTGGTATTAAGTCAAAAAGACCAATTCACATATCTTCACAATGACCTGCAATTTTTCTACACGCTATTTTTAGCCGCCCTGCGTTGTTTAGGGACAGGAAAAGTTCCGATCTTTTGCCAAAGCATTTCGAAACGGTTTCAAAACCGCAGGTAGAAGTGTTAACGACCGGTAAACGGTCGAAATATCACCGTGAGCGGTGCAAAAACGTTTTACCGTATGAATCAACGAAAGCGACCTCTTCTGGGGTGATATAGTGACAACAACACGTCACGTGGTTACTACCAGTTTAGAAACCACTGGTCTTCAAAGAACGCTTTCTAAGAAGCTTTAAGGGCGAGCGCCCGCTGGCTTCCGAAAATCATCGGACTCAGATTGTACACACCTTCGGAAGGGAAATTTGAATGGTTGGCTTTATTCTTACCGGTCATGGACAGTTCGCACCCGGCCTAGCTAGCGCTATCGCTATGGTTGCCGGCGACCAGCCCGCTTTTACCGTCGTTCCTTTTGAGGGCGACCAGGCTGCTTCCTACGGTGAGGATCTCCGCGCCGCTATTACCGCCATGCGCGAGGAGTGCGATGGCGTGCTCGTCTTTACCGACCTGCTTGGCGGCACCCCGTTCAACCAGTCGATGATGATTGCCCAGGACGTCGACAACGTCGAGGTTCTGACTGGCACCAACCTTCCCATGGTTATTGAGCTTCTGTTCCTCCGCGGCAACGCCACGCTCGCCGAGCTTGGCGAGCAGGCCGTGACCGTTGGCCAGACGGGCGTCACCGCCCAGACGGTCGCATCCGTTGCCGGCTCCGAGGAAGAGGATATCTTCGGCGACGAGGACGGCATCTAATGGCCGATTTCGGAGCCAACGTCCTGAGCTCCTCGGTCGCCCTTTTAGGTCTGCTTGCCATCATGGGCTTGATTTACACCATCTGGTCTCAAATCAACATGAAGAAGAAGCAGAAGTACTTCAAGGAGCTGCACACCGAGCTCAAGCCGGGTCAGGAGGTTCTTTTCGCCGGCGGTATCTACGGAACCGTCAAAGGCATCGAAGGCGAGAAGGTCCAGATCAAAGTCCGATCCGGAGCCGTCGTAGATGTTTCGCGTTACGCGATTCAGGAGATCAAGTAACTGTCGTCAGCAAATATCGAAAGGAAGCTGATCAACATGGCAGAACCCAACATTCTTCTTACCCGCATCGATAACCGACTGGTTCATGGTCAGGTTGCCACCCAGTGGAACTCCACTCTGGGCTCCAACCTCATCCTCGTCGCCAACGACGACGTGGCGTCCAACACCATGCGCCAGAACCTCATGAAGATGGCCGCTCCCGCCGGCGTCGCTACGCGTTTCTTCTCCCTGCAGAAGACCATCGACGTCATTGGCAAGGCGAGCCCGCGCCAGAAGATCTTCATCGTGGCCGAAACACCGGAAGACGTGCTTACGCTCGTCAAGGGCGGTGTGCCTATAAAGAAGGTAAACATCGGCAACATGCACATGTCGGAAGGAAAGCGCCAAGTCGCCACCTCCGTCGCAGTTAACGACGAGGATGTCGCTGCGTTTAAAGAGCTGCAGGAATTGGGGGTGGAGTTGGAGATCAGGCGCGTTCCGAGCACGCCTGTTGAGGACACGAGCAAGCTCTTCTCGTAATCCTCGCGATCCACGTTGTCAGGAGTGAAACCCTGACGTTCTGTACGTGATATCCAAAGTGCGTACATTCATTTTGAAAGGAGGAGCAAGATGGAATACTCGATCATCCAGATCGCTCTGGTCTTCGTCGTCACGTTCATCGCGGCAATCGACCAGTTTGACTTCCTCGAGTCTCTCTATCAGCCCATCGTCACCGGCGCCGTCATCGGTCTTATCCTTGGCGACCTCAACACCGGTCTTCTCGTGGGTGGTACTTATCAGCTCATGACGATCGGCAACATGCCGATCGGAGGCGCTCAGCCGCCTAACGCCGTCATCGGCGGCATCATGGCAGCCATTCTCGCTATCGCCACGGGCCTCGAGCCCAACGCGGCAGTCGGCCTCGCCATTCCGTTCGCTCTGCTTGGCCAGCTTGGCGTTACCCTGGTCTTCACGCTTATGTCCCCGCTTATGTCCACGGCCGATAACATGGCTCACAACGCGGACACCAAGGGCATCGAGCGCCTGAACTACTTCGCCATGGCTCTGCTCGGCCTGATCTTCGCTGTCGTCGTCACCCTGTTCTTCATCGCTGGCGCTACCATCGGTCAGACCATCGCTTCTGCCATCCCGACTTGGCTGCAGACCGGTCTGTCCGCTGCAGGCGGCATGATGCGCTTCGTCGGCTTCGCCGTCCTGCTCAAGGTTATGATGAACCGCGATATGTGGGGCTTCTTCCTCATGGGCTTTGGCCTCGCGCTCATCACCGTTGCCAACGATTCGCTGGCAACCCCTGCTCTGCTCATCCTCGCTCTCATCGGCTTCGGCATCGCTTTCTGGGACTTCCAGCAGCAGACCGAGCTGAAGGGTGCAGCTGTTTCTGACGGAGGTGACTTCGAAGATGGCATCTAATGAGTATGTGATCCCGGAGCACTACGAGGATCTCACTCCTGCTCCGCAGCTCGACCAGAAGACCCTCAACAAGATGGCTTGGCGCTCCTGCTTCCTGCAGGCATCGTTCAACTACGAGCGCATGCAGGCCGCTGGCTGGCTTTACTCCATCATCCCCGGTCTGGAGAAGATCCACACCAACAAGAACGACCTCGCGGCTTCCATGAGCCACAACCTGGAGTTCTTCAACACCCACCCGTTCCTCGTCACCTTTGTTATGGGCATCGTGCTTTCGCTCGAGCAGAACAAGGTTGACATCCCCACGATCCGCGCCGTCCGCGTCGCCGCAATGGGCCCGCTCGGTGGTATCGGTGACGCCCTGTTCTGGCTGACGCTCGTGCCTATCACGGCCGGCATCACCTCCAACATGGCCATCAACGGCAACGCCGCTGCGCCGATCATCTTCCTGGTGATCTTCAACGCCGTCCAGTTCGCTCTGCGCTTCTGGCTCATGAACTGGTCCTACAAGCTTGGCACCAGCGCTATTGACGCTCTGACCGCCAACATGCAGGCCTTCACGCGTGCCGCTTCCATCATGGGCGTCTTCGTCGTCGGTTGCCTGGTCGTCACCATGGGTGGCACCCAGATCAACCTCGAGATCCCCAACGGCACCACCCGTGGCCTCTCCGCCACTACCGTGATCGTCTCCGAGAAGGAGGCCGAGAACTTCACCGGTATGGAGGGCATCGATACCGAGACCGCTGAGGCCGGTACCATCGCCATGACCGATAAGGACGGCAACGCCCTTACCGCTTCCGATGCCGACGGCAACGCTGTCGAGTGCGGCGTCACCGATCTGGGTAACGGCATGGAGTCCGTGACCTACGGCACCGTTACCGAGGATCCGGTCAACTTCTCTGTTGCCGACACCCTCAACACCATCGTCCCGAAGCTCGTCCCGCTTATGCTTACGCTGCTGCTTTACTACATGTTCGCTAAGCACAGCTGGACCCCGACCAAGGGCATTCTCCTGCTCTTCGTCCTTGGCATCCTGGGCGCTGGCCCGCTTGGTCTCTGGCCGAGCATCTGGTAAGGCTCTAGCTTGAGGGGTGTGTCCCTACGCGGCTCACACCCCGACCCCTTAAGCCATGTGTATGTTAAAAGCCGCGTGCTCGAAAGAGCGCGCGGCTTTTGTTTTCTTAATGATTCGGGTGTGGCAGACAGATAATGCATAACACCCTAGGTAGTTAGCCGAATTCGAGCAAAAGGGAGGATAGAATGGCGATCGGAGCGCGTAAGCAACCGCTGTACGATCAGCTGGTCGATATTCTGACCGAAAAGATTGACCATGAATATCGCGCCGGTGACATGATTCCTTCCGAGCGCGAACTTTCGGAGCGCTATGGTCTCTCGCGCACTACGGTACGCCTGGCTCTGCAGGAACTGGAGCGTTTAGGACTGGTGGTTCGGCAGCACGGTCGCGGTACCTTTGTGACCGACCGTTCGGCAAAAGCAACCAATCTTATGCAGTCCTACAGCTTTACCGAGCAGATGCGCGCGATGGGTCGAGAACCCGAGACCACGATTCTCGAGTTTTGCGAGATGGAGGCCGATAAGAATCTGGCCGAGCATATGGGATTGCGCATCGGTGATCGCATTTTTAAGCTCAAGCGCCTTCGTTCTGCCGACAACATGCCCATGATGGTCGAACGCAGCTATCTACCGGTTCGTCAATTTCTGTCCCTAAAGCGGCCGCTGCTGGAGCGTAAGCCGCTTTACGATGTGATTGAGCAAGACTTTCAGCAAAAGATACGCGTGGCCGAAGAGGAGTTCTATGCGAGCATAGCCCGTCCCACCGATGCCCACCTTTTGAGAATTGTCGAGGGCTCGCCTGTGCTCGATTTGGTCAGGACTACGTATAACGAGTCAAACGAGGTTGTGGAGTACACACTCTCGGTTGCTCGTGCCGATCAGTTTAAATACAAGGTTTACCACCAGCGTAGCGACTAGTGTTCGCATCGTTTCCATATGATGATTCTTTGCATTTAACTGGTTACTACCAGATAACCAACCGAAGTGTATAATTGCACGTCAGAGGATTACTTCTAGAGAGAGGTATTAGAAATGTTCGAGAAGAGTGTCGAGGAGCTCACCGAGCTCGGCGCCCAGATCACCACGGCCGAGATTGCTCAGCAGCCCGAGCTTTGGCGTGATACGCTCAACATCTATCGCGAGAACAAGGAGGCCATCGAGGCCTTCCTGGCCGAGGCTCGCGCTATGGGCGAGGGTCGTCTGTCCGTTGTCTTCACCGGTGCCGGTACGTCCGACTACGTTGGCGATACCTGCGCCCCGTACCTGCGTCACGCTGGCAACACTGATCTCTACGACTTTAAGCCCATCGCCACGACCGACATCGTGAGCGCCCCGCGCGACTTCCTGCGCGCCGAGGATCCCACGCTCGTGGTTTCCTTCGCCCGCTCTGGCAACAGCCCCGAGAGCCTTGCCGCCGTTGCCGTTGCCAAGGAGCTCGTCCACAACGTCAAGTTCCTCAACATCACCTGCGCTCCCGAGGGCAAGCTCGCCGTCGAGTCTGCCGATGATCCCAACGCGCTGACGCTGCTCATTCCGCGCGCCAACGACAAGGGCTTCGCCATGACCGGTTCTTATTCCTGCATGACCCTGCTCTCTACCCTTATTTTCGACACTGCCTCTGATGAGCAGAAGGCCGAGTGGGTCGAGACGATTGCCAAGATGGGCGAGGAGGTCATCTCCCGTGAGCCCGAGATCGCCGATTACCTGGCTGGCGACTTCAACCGCGTGACCTACTTGGGTTCTGGCTCCTTCGGTGGCCTTGCCCAGGAGAGCCAGCTCAAGATCCTCGAGCTCGCTCACGGTCTGGTCGCTACTTCCTACGACACCTCCATGGGCTATCGTCATGGACCTAAGTCCTTCGTCGACGATAAGACGCTCGTCTTCGTGTTCGTCAATAACGACGCCTACACCCGTCAGTACGACATCGACATCCTCAACGAGATCGGTGGCGACGAGATCGCTCAGCACACCATCGCCGTTCAGCAGGAAGGTGCCACCGTCTACGAGGGCGAGTCCTTCACCTTTAAGGGCTACGAGGCACTTCCCGAGGGCTACCTTGCTCTGCCGTTCGTGATGTTTGCCCAGGCTATCAGCCTGCTCAACTCCGTGCGCGTGGGCAACACGCCCGACACGCCGAGCCCCACTGGCACGGTCAACCGCGTGGTTAAGGGCGTGACGATTCACCCCTTCACCGCTTAATCGCGTCCCCCTGTAAGGGCGCCCGTCCGCTCATAACGGCGGGCGGGCGCTTTTTGTTTTACGTGAGCTGGGTATAAGCATCACCACAGTCAACTGCTTTAGAAGCGAGGAGTGCATATGAGCACGTACGCAATTAAGGCTGACAAGTTCTTCTTGCCGGCAGGCCCGCAACTGGGCGGCTATCTTATGGTCGAGGATGGCGTCTTTGGCGCCTGGCAGGCCGACGAGCCCTCTTGCGAGATTAAGGACTACACGGGATCGTGGATCGCGCCGGGTATGGTCGATACTCACATCCATGGCTTCTACAACCACTCAACTACCGATAACGATCCCGAGGGCATCGATATCAGCTCGACCGAGCTCGCCCGTCGCGGTACCACCAGCTGGCTGCCCACGACGTTCACCGATGGCGTCGAGCAGATCAAGGACGCCTGCGCCGCCATCGCTCAGGCGGACGAGGGTCGCGGCCCCGACTTCTGCGGTGCCCGCATTCAGGGCATCTACCTGGAGGGCCCCTTCTTTACCATGAAGCACGTGGGCGCGCAGAACCCCGCTTACCTCATCGATCCCTCCGAGGAGGTCTTCGATCAGTGGCAGGAGGCTGCGGGTGGTCGCATCGTTAAGAGCGCCATGGCGGCCGAGCGCGACGGTGCCGCTGCTTATGCGGCTGCTCTGAACGCCAAGGGTGTGGTGACCAGCATCGGTCACTCCGACGCCACCTACGATGAGTGCATCGCCGCCATCAACGCCGGCGCCAGCTGCTTTACGCATACCTATAACGGCCAGCGCGGCCTGCATCACCGTGAGCCCGGTGTCGTGGGCGCCGCCATGTCCACGCCCGAGACCTACGCCGAGATCATCTGTGACGGCAAGCACGTTAACCCTGCCGCCATCAAGGCGCTGCTGCAGGCAAAGGGCTGGCAACACACGGTGCTCATCACTGACTGCCTGGGCTGCGGCGGCATGCCCGAGGGCAGCTACACCAGTGGTGGCATGGACGTCATCATGAAGGACAACCTGTGCTGGCTCGCCGACGGCAAGAGCATTGCCGGCTCGGTGCTCACGCTTGCCCAGGGCGTCAAGAACATTGTCGATTGGGGCATCGCCAGCGCCGATATCGCCATTCGCATGGCAACCGAGGTGCCGGCACGCTCCGCGCACATCGAGGATAAGTGCGGCAGCATCATGCCGGGTCGCGACGCCGACTTTGTCGTGTTCGACCATGAGCTTACCCTCGTCGAGACGTATGTTGGCGGCCAGAGCGTCGGCAACGCCTTTACCGAGTAACGATAGAAAAAGACGGCGGGCCCGAATCTGCTCGGACCCGCCGTATGGGTTAAACGCTCAAAAGCACCTTCACAGTTACAGCTTGTTAGCGATCTTCTTTGCCGTGCGCTTGACGCCGGCCACCAGGCCTCCTGCAGGATGCTCCTTCTCGTATGCTAGGCGCTTCTCGCGCTTGGCGTATTCTTCGACGATGATGTCGCCATACTCGTCTTCGATCTTGTCGAAGAAGTCGACGGCGCCCTTAATTTCCTCAGCGGTCGGGTGTCCCTTTTGGACACCGCCGGCGAGTTTGAACGGCCCCCACGTATCAAAGCCGGGGCAGCCGTAGACACCCATAAAGATGGCCTGCCTCATGCGGCAGATGCCATCGATATCCTTGCCGTACCACTTGTTTTTGCCACCGTAGGTCATAAGGCCAAACACCTTGTCCTGCGGCTGCAGCACGTTCGTGAGCACTCGTGCCATGTCCTTGTCGATCTCGGAGTAATAGATGCCCGTGGCGACACCGATCAGATGATATTCGTGCAGGTTGGGATACTCGTTTTTACCGAGTGCCTTGACGTCGAGGGTATCGATCTCGGGGTGTGCCTCGACGATGGCGTCCACGAGCTTTTTCGTATTGCCGTGATGGCGCGAGGCGTAGAGGATGATGGTTCGCATAAGAAGGCCTTTCAGCTGTAATTGCATCAATGTCTGTATGGTACCCCCGTTACATGGCTGGGATACCGTACGCATCGATGAACGTACGGGTTTGTCCTTTGGTTAGGGCCGAGACGGGTGCTTGCGAGCAAAAAGCAGTTGTTCGAAAGGATGGGCAATGGAATACGCTCTCTCCAACGATTCGATTTCTATTAAGGTGTCCACGGCTGGTGGTTCGTTTACCTCGATCGAGGCCGGAGGTCGCGAGTATTTGTGGCAGGGCGATCCCGCCGTGTGGTCCGGCCAGGCACCGATTTGCTTCCCGATTTGCGGAGGCTTGCGCGATAACAACGCCATGACGTTTGCCGGGCATCATGTAAAGCTCGCTCGCCATGGGTTTGCGCGCAAACAGGAGTGGAAGCTGCTGAGCCAGAGCGAGAACGAGCTGGCGATGTGCCTGGCTTCGGAGGATAACGCCGCGCTGCTGAGCGATTATCCGTATCCGTTTAAGCTTGTCGCCCGCTATACGCTCGAGGACGCTGCCGTGCGCGTTTCCTACGAGGTCACCAACGAGGGCACCGAGGACATGCCGTTCTTTATTGGCGGTCATCCCGGCTTTAGGTGTCCGCTCGATGAGGGCGAGGCCTATACGGACTACGAGTTGCGCTTTGAGAAGGACGAGGCTGCGGAGCTCTGCACCGCTGTCCCTTCGACTGGCTTGATTGACGTGACCAATCGCTCCAAGAACCCCATGGTGGGAAAGACGCTGCCCCTGTCGCACGAGCTCTTCGATTTTGCGGAGACCATCTTTGACGTGCTCGAGAGCCGTCAGGTCACGCTTTCCAAAAAGGGCGAGGACAAGGGCGTCCGCCTGAGCTTTGAGGGCTTCCCATATCTCATTGTGTGGAGCAAGCCCGAGGGCGATTTTGTGGCGGTTGAGCCTTGGGGCGGTCTCTCGACCTGCTCCGATGAGGACGACGTGCTTGAGCATAAGCGCGGCTGCCTTGTCGCCAAGCCCAAGGAGACCGTCGTTCGCTCGTTCACGATTGAGATTCTGTAATTCCGTTTTGTCGACTCGTATCGCGAGGCACAAGGAGCCTGCGAGATAAGGAGCTAAAAATGATCCTCACCGTTACGATGAATCCGTCTGTCGACACGCGCTATCAGCTCGATGAGCTCGTTATCGACGACGTTAACCGTGTGACGCCCGAAAAGACCGCTGGCGGCAAGGGCCTCAACGTGGCCCGTGTGCTGGGTCAACTGGGCGACGACGTTGTGGCGACCGGTCTGCTCGGTGGCCACATGGGCGCCTACATGGCTGAGCTCATGGATGCCAACGGCATTAAGAATGATTTTGTACCCATCAAGGGCGAGACTCGTATTTGCCTCAACATCCTCCACGCCGGCAACCAGACCGAGCTGCTCGAGAGCGGCCCGACGATTGCCCCCGAGGAGCTCGATGCCTTTACCGCCAAGTTTACCGAGCTTGCGAGCAAGGCCGACGTCGTCACCATTTCGGGTTCTCTGCCCCGCGGTGTCGAGGCAGACTACTACGCCAAGATCACGGGCATTGCAGAGAACGCCGGCGCCAAGGTGCTGCTCGATACCTCGGGCGCCTCGCTCGAGGCTGCGCTCAAGTCCGAGGTCAAGCCTGAGCTGGTTAAGCCTAACCTGACCGAAATTAACGGCCTTCTGGGCACGAGCTTTACCACCGACGATGTGGACGAGCTCCGTTCCGCGCTCGCCTCTGACGCCCGCTTCTCCGATATCCCCTGGGTCGTCGTATCCATGGGCGCTGCCGGCTCCGTTGGTTTCCATAACGGCCGTGCGTTCCGCGCCAAGACCCCCGATATCCCCGCCGTTAACGCCACGGGCTCTGGTGACTCCACTATCGCAGGCTTCGCACATGCCATCGCTGCTGGCGCAGACGACGAGACGGTACTGCGTACCGCCAACACCTGCGGCAAGCTCAATGCCATGGATCCCATGACCGGCCATCTGGTCATGGACCGTTGGGACGAGGTCTACAACGGCGTTGTCGTGACCGAGCTGTAAGGGCTTGGGCGTCGGCCCCGGCATCGATTGCTAGCTCATGTCGACGACAAGTGCGATAGCATTATGTCGGGGCGCGACGCCGACGTTGTCGTGTTCAATCCCGACCTTACCCTGGTCGAGACGTATGCGGGCGGCAACAGCGTCGGTAACGCGTTTGCCGAGTAGCCGCCAAAGAAGCGATCCGAGAGGGGATTTAGATGATTTACGGTGCACTGGGCGATATCGAGGAGTACCGCGGAATGCTCAAGGGCCTCGACGTGCTGATCGACTGGCTCGAGGAGAACGACCCGGCGGAGCTCGAGGTCGGCAGCCATCCGATTCTGGGCGACAAGGTCTTTGCGAACGTCATGGCTCCCACGACGCGTCCCGAGGCAGAGGCTCACTACGAGACGCATCAGCGCTATCACGACCTGCAGATCGACATTGAGGGTCGCGAGGCCTTTAAGGTTGCCACGGGCAGCCTGACGCTGGTCCAGGAGTTTGACGAGAAGGACGACTACGACCTGGTCGATTCAGACGCCTCGATTGCCGGCGATCTTGCCGACGACAAGTTCGCGCTGTTCGTTGCCGGCGAGCCTCACATGCCCACGCTCGAGTTCCCGGGCGATGGCGCGCAGCCGGTCAAGAAGATTTGCTTTAAGCTGCTTGCAGATGCTTACTGGGAAGAGTAACGAACTGCTCGTGAGCTAGCGTGATTTCCCTTGGGGAACGCGTTTGAGCCCCGCTGATCGCGGTCCCCTTGGGGATTGCGGTTGGCGGGGCTTGTTGTTGAGTAGGGGGGTTGCCGACGGCGTTGTGCTTGGATTGGCGGATGCGCGCTCGAAATCGGCAACAAAAAAGCCGCCCGAAGGCGGCTATCTTGTGCAATGGAGCCAGCGACCGGGCTCGAACCGGTGACCCCCGCTTTACGAGAGCGGTGCTCTACCAACTGAGCTACGCTGGCGGCCATGTGATGACGCAACTGAGGCGTCAACGGCTGTCTATGATACGGGACATCGCAAATCCGCGCAAGTGTTCTGACGGCTTTTCTCACTTTAAATGCACTAATATTGGAGACGTGATGTCTTGCTCTTACGGGTCTCAAACAGAATGGGGTGGCGATGGCTCAACCCAAGATTCTTCTCACACGCATCGATGACCGGTTTATTTACGGGCAAGACGTTGAGCTGTGGAACGAAGTCGTGGGTTCCAACCTTGTTTTAATCGTCAACGATGAGATTGCGGCTGATTCGCGCAAGTGGGCCCCTATGAGGGTGGCGACACCCGAGGGTGTCTGGACGCGGTTTTTCTCGGTGCAAAGGACTGTCGACATCATTCATACCGCAACGCCGCGCCAAAGGATTCTCATCATGGTGGCGTCGCCCACGGATGCACTCGCGCTGGTTAAGGGTGGTGTGCCGATCACCAAGATCAGCATTGGCCATATGCAGGCGGGGGAGGGCAAGCACCCCATAACGCCCGCAGTCGCCGTAGACGATACGGACATCGCTGCCTTCAAAGAGCTACAAGAACTCGGCATAGAGCTAGAAATCCGTTACCTCCCCAGCTCCAATCCCGACCCCATCCAACTAGTCATTGGGGACGTTCTTAAATGACTAGTCAAACGGGACACCCTTGGCACTTGGGGACGTTCCTTATGTGCCGGCCTTTTAGGAACGTCCCCAAGTGTCGGCAGATTGGGACAGTCCTTCTCGCCAAACGTTAAAGACTGTCCCCAATGACTAGTCATTTAAGAACGTCCATTACAGTCGAAATTGTCAGCCTGGGACTGTCTCGGGCTACGATTGAGGCGCGCCCAGAACGGGCCGCCGACCGGGCGCCCGCGCACGGCCGAACGT